>NZ_JANUEW010000043.1:0-46328 GCF_024807515.1 Pseudomonas sp. BIGb0558 | reverse complement strand
TAAATTTTTTTTCAATGCTACGAAACGTGTTAATTGCGGCTACCATATTTTTTTTGTAGCGGGCTTGCCGGCGATGGCGTCCTCAAGATTGCCATCGCCGGCAAGCCGGCTCCTACAGGGGCATATTCTCATCATTATTTTTAGCGGTCCCGCCCATGAACAACAGCGAAAGCCTCAAGGATTACCAGCACGTTCGCGGCCTGGCGATCCAGTCATTGTTCGAGATCATCGAGCAGTCCAGCGAAGGCACGGTGATTGTCGACGGCGACGCGAATATCGTCTGGATGAACGAGCGCTACGCCAAGCGCTTCGGCCTGAAAAGCGCCGACGAAGCCATCGGCCAACCCTGCGAGCAGGTGATTTCCAACAGCCTGCTGCGCCAGGTGGTGCGCAATGACCAGCCGATTCTGCTGGATATCCAGGACACCCCCAAGGGCCCGCTGGTGGTGATGCGCCTGCCGATCCACGACGACGGGGGCAAGGTGATCGGCGCCATCGGGTTTGCACTGTTTGATGAGCTGCGCAACCTGTCGCCGCTGATCGAGCGCTACCTGAGCATGCAGCAGGAACTGGCCTCTACCCGTTCGCTGCTGAGGTCGCGGCAGAGCAAGTACAACTTCGCGCACTTTATCGGCACCAGCGCGGCCAGCCTGGAAGTCAAACGCCGGGCACGGCGCAGTGCGAGTGCGGAGTCGCCAGTGTTGCTGCTGGGGGAAACCGGCACCGGCAAGGAATTGCTGGCCCAGGCGATTCACGGTGCATCGCCTCGGGCGCACAAGGCGTTTGTGAGCATCAACAGCGCGGCGATTCCCCACGACCTGCTGGAAGCAGAATTCTTCGGTACCGCGCCGGGCGCGTTTACCGGGGCCGACCGCAAGGGTCGTCCCGGCAAGCTGCAAATCGCCCAGGGCGGCACGCTGTTTCTCGATGAGATCGGCGACATGCCCCTGCCGCTGCAAAGCAAGCTGCTGCGGGTGTTGCAGGAGAAAGAGTTCGAGCCGGTGGGCTCCAACGAGATGATCCACAGTGATGTGCGGGTGATTGCCGCCACGTCGATGGATCTTGAAGCGGCGATCAAGCGCGGCGAGTTTCGGGCAGACCTGTATTACCGGCTGAATGTGCTGCCGATCCAGGTGCCGCCGTTGCGCGCCCGGCTGGATGATTTGCCGGCGTTGAGTGAGGCGATCCTGGAGGAGTTGCGCAGCCAGCATGAGCTGGACCGCGAGGCCTTGGCGTTGTTGGCACAGCATGCGTGGCCGGGCAATATCCGCGAGCTGCGCAATGTGCTGGAGCGGGCGGCGTTGTTGAGTGACGGCCTGGTGCTGGATGCCAGTGAAATTCGCGCAGCCATTGGTACGTTCAGTCCGGTGGAGCACAGTTCGGTAGAGACCGTTGAGGGCGAGAGTTTCAGCGCGGCCCGGGAGCGGTTTGATCGGCAGGTGATTGGGGCGGCGCTGAAGCAGTGTGAGGGGAATGTGGTGGAGGCGGCGAAGCGGCTGGGGCTCGGCCGGTCGACCTTGTACAAGAAGATGGTTGCTCTGGGTATCGCCTAGTCTCAAAACAGAGACACAAATCTCATATCAAAGACAACCTACTGTGGGAGCTGGCTTGCCTGCGATAACGGTGGGTCAGCCAACACATTCATCAACTGAAAAAACGCCATCGCAGGCAAGCCAGCTCCCACATTTGATCACCGTCAGTCTCAAGTCAGAGACAAACTTCAGAACCCAAAACTCAAAAAACAATATTATCTATATATTTCAACAAGTTAACCACTTGGCACACATCTCGCTATAGCCCCTCCCCACTGCCTCACCCCCACAAAAATAACAATCAGATGGAGACACACCATGAGTGTGATCATTGCCCTCGCAGCCCTGGCGCTGCTGATGCTGGCTGCCTACCGTGGCTACAGCGTCATCCTGTTTGCCCCCATCGCCGCCCTCGGCGCCGTGCTGCTCACCGACCCGTCCGCCGTCGCCCCTGCCTTCACCGGGGTGTTCATGGAGAAAATGGTCGGCTTCCTCAAACTGTATTTCCCGGTGTTCCTGCTCGGCGCGGTGTTCGGCAAGCTGATCGAGATCTCCGGCTTCTCGCGCTCCATCGTCGCCGCCGCCATCCGCTTGCTTGGCACCCGCCAGGCGATGCTGGTGATCGTGCTGGTGTGCGCCCTGCTGACCTACGGCGGCGTGTCGCTGTTCGTCGTAGTGTTCGCGGTGTACCCGTTTGCCGCCGAGATGTTCCGCCAAAGCAATATCCCCAAGCGCCTGTTGCCGGCGACCATCGCCCTCGGTGCGTTCTCGTTCACCATGGACGCTCTGCCCGGCACGCCGCAGATCCAGAACATCATCCCCAGCACCTTCTTCAACACCACCGCCTGGGCCGCGCCGTGGTTGGGGCTGATCGGCACGATTTTCGTGTTCTGCGTCGGCATGCTGTACCTGGCCCGCCAGCGCAACAAGGCCCAGCGCGCCGGTGAAGGCTATGGCACCAACCTGCGCAACGAGCCGGAAACCGCCGAAGATATCCAGCTGCCCAACCCCTGGATCGCCCTGTCGCCGCTGTTGGGCATCATGAACCTGCTGTTCACCCACTGGATTCCGCTGTGGTACGGCAAGACCCACACCCTCAGCCTGCCGGGCATGAGCGCGCCGGTGCAGACCGAAGTCGCCAAGCTCACGGCGATCTGGGCGGTGCAGGCGGCCTTGCTGGTGGGGATCATCGTGGTGCTGGTGTTCGGCTTCTCGGCGATTCGCAGCAAGCTTGCCGAGGGCAGCAAGAGCGCGGTCAGCGGTGCACTGCTGGCGGCGATGAACACTGCGTCGGAATACGGCTTTGGGGCGGTGATCGCCTCGTTGCCGGGCTTCCTGGTACTGGCCGACTGGCTCAAGGGCATCCCCAACCCGCTGGTCAACGAAGCGATTACCGTGACCCTGCTGGCCGGTATCACCGGTTCCGCTTCGGGCGGCATGAGCATCGCGCTGGCGGCCATGTCGGAGAGCTTTATTTCAGCGGCCCATGCGGCCAATATCCCCCTTGAAGTACTGCACCGGGTCGCGGCCATGGCCAGTGGCGGCATGGACACCCTGCCCCACAACGGCGCCGTGATCACGCTGCTGGCGGTCACCGGGCTGACCCACCGCGAAGCCTATAAAGATATTTTCGGCATCACGATCATCAAGACCCTCGCGGTGTTCGTGGTGATTGGTACTTTCTACGCCACCGGCATTGTGTGAGGTTGATATGACGACATTGAACGGCAAGACCGCCCTGGTCACCGGTTCCACCAGCGGCATCGGCCTGGGCATCGCCCTGAGCCTGGCCAAGGCCGGCGCCAACCTGATCCTCAACGGCTTCGGCGACGCCAGCGCGGTGATCGCCCAGGTGCAGGCCTTCGGCGGCAAGGTCGGGCATCACCCGGCCGACGTCAGCGACCCGGCACAGATCGCCGAGATGATCGCCTACGCCGAGCGCGAGTTTGGTGGCATCGACATCCTGGTGAACAACGCCGGGATCCAGCATGTGGCGCCGGTGGATGAGTTCCCGGTGGAGCGCTGGGATTCGATCATTGCGATCAACCTGTCGTCGGTGTTCCACAGCACCCGCCTGAGCTTGCCGGGCATGAAGGCCAGGGGCTGGGGGCGGATCGTGAATATCGCTTCGGTGCATGGGCTGGTGGGGTCGGTGGGCAAGGCGGCTTACGTCGCTGCCAAGCACGGGGTGATCGGGTTGACCAAGGTGGTGGGGCTGGAAACCGCCCAGAGTAATGTCACCTGCAACGCGATCTGCCCGGGGTGGGTGTTGACGCCGCTGGTGCAGAAGCAGATTGATGATCGCATTGCGACCGGGGTGGACCCGCAACAGGCGCAGCATGACTTGCTGGCGGAGAAGCAGCCGTCGCTGGAATTCGTGACGCCGCCGCAACTGGGGGAACTGGTGCTGTTCCTGTGCAGCGAAGCCGGCAGCCAGGTGCGCGGCGCGGCGTGGAATATCGACGGCGGCTGGCTGGCCCAATAAACGACGATCCCAAGACACCGGAGATCAAATGTGGGAGCTGGCTTGCCTGCGATAGCGGTGTGTCAGGTGCCAGTGATGCAAGCTGACTCACCGCTATCGCAGGCAAGCCTGCTCCCACATTTTTGACCTGTGTTGTTTGGCAGATTTGACACAAGAACAAGAGATTTCCTTATGTCCGAAATACTCTGGCAACCCTCCCCCGAACGCATCCACGCCACCCGGATGGACCAGTTCCGGCGCTTCATCAATGATCGCCACGCCTTGCAGATCAGCGATTACCCGGCCCTGCACCAATGGAGCATCGACCAGCGCCCGGACTTCTGGCGGGCGATTGTCGAGTTCTTCGACGTGCAGTTCCGCACACCGCCCAGCGCGGTGCTGATTGAAGACGCCGAGATGCCCAGCGCCCAGTGGTTTCCCGGCGCTACCCTGAACTTTGCCGAACACTTGCTGCGCCGCCGCGATGATCACCCCGCCGTGATCGCCATCGGCGAAGACGGCCAGCGCGAGCAACTGACCTACGCTGAACTCGCCCGCCACGTCGCCGGCCTGCAACGCAGCCTGCGGGCCGCCGGGGTGGGCGTGGGTGATCGGGTGGCCGCGTGCATGCCCAACACCTGGCAAACCCTGGTGGGCATGCTCGCCACCACCAGCCTCGGAGCCATCTGGTCGTGCTCCTCGCCGGACTTCGGCACCCAGGGCGTGATCGACCGCTTCGGCCAGATCGAACCCAAGGTGCTGATCACCTGCGCCGGCTACCGCTATGCCGGCAAGGTCATTGACCAGAGCAGCAAGCTCAATGAAATCCTCGAGCGGCTGCCGTCCCTGCAACAACTGATCATCGTGCCGTACGCCCGCCCGCAAGCGCGCCCCGAGGACTATCAAACCCAAGCCAGCGTCGCACTCTGGGACGACTTCTACACCCCCGGCGGTGAGCCCGACTTCGTCGCCGTACCTTTCGACCACCCGCTGTACATCCTGTATTCCAGCGGCACCACCGGCGTGCCCAAGTGCATCATCCACGGCACCGGCGGCGTGCTGCTCACCCACCTCAAGGAACACGGCCTGCACGCCGACCTGTCCCGCAACGACTGCCTGTTCTACTACACCACCTGCGGCTGGATGATGTGGAACTGGCTGGTGTCGGTGCTGGCCATCGGCGCCACGGCGGTGCTGTATGACGGCTCGCCGTTTCACCCGGGGCCGGAACGCCTGATGGACCTGATCGATCAGGAGAAAATCAGCGTATTCGGCACCAGCCCGAAATTCCTCGCGACCCTGGAAAAAGCCGGGCTGCAACCGCGCCTGAGCCATGACCTGGGCAGCCTCAAGGGCTTGATCTCCACCGGCTCGCCGCTGTCGCCCCAGAGCTACGATTACGTGTACCGCGAGATCAAGCCCGAGCTGTGCCTGTCGTCGATGTCGGGCGGCACCGACATCGTCTCCTGCTTTGTGATCGGCAACCCGGTGCTGCCGGTGCGCCGTGGCGAGATGCAGTGCAAGAGCCTGGCGATGGCCATCGAAGTGTGGGACGACCAGGGCCGCCCGCTGGTGGGCGAAAAAGGCGAGCTGGTGTGCACCCGACACTTCCCGGCGATGCCCATCGGCCTGTGGAATGACCCGCATCAGGAAAAGCTGCGGGCCTCGTATTTCAGCCAGTTCCCCGGCGTATGGGCCCAGGGCGACTACGCCGAACAACGGCCCAATGGCAGCCTGCTGATCCACGGCCGTTCAGACGCGGTGCTCAACCCCGGCGGCGTGCGCATCGGTACCGCAGAGATTTATCGCCAGGTGGAAAAGGTGCCTCAGGTCCTGGAAAGCCTAGCCATCGGCCAACGCTGGCAGGACGATGTGCGAGTGGTGCTGTTTGTGCGGCTCAACGACGGCATCGAACTGGATGACGCCCTGGAGCAGCAGATCCGCCAGGTGATCCGCGCCAACACCACGCCGCGCCATGTGCCGGCGAAGATCCTCGCGGTGACGGACATCCCGCGCACCATCAGCGGCAAGATCGTCGAACTGGCGGTGCGCAACGTGGTGCACGGCGAGCCGGTCAAGAACACCGATGCCCTGGCCAACCCCGAAGCCCTGGAGCAATTTCGCGACCGTCGGGAGCTGGCAGAAAGATGAAACGTTTTAGCCCTTAGGCACTCATTTGAAGACAAACCCCTCAAGCATGCTATTTTTCGGGGGGTGGAAAGCCGTTCCCCACTCACGGGATAATCGGCTTTTGTCATTCTTCAAGCGTTACGCGCAGGGCATTTACATGAACGTATCACCCACCGGCAGCGAGGCCGCGGCACTGATTGCGCGGCTGGACTGGGCACGAAGCCCCCTCGGTGACGCCATTGATTGGCCGCAAAGCCTCCGCACAGCCGTCGACATCGTGATCCATTCACCCATGCCGATGCTGTTGCTGTGGGGCGCCGAACTCACCCAGATCTACAACGACAGCTTCGCGATGCTGGCCGGCAACAAGCACCCTGGCGCCTTCGGCCAGCCCGCCGACCTGATCTGGCCGGAACTCAAGCCATTCACCGACCCGATCTACAGCGCCGTCCTCACCGGCCAGGTGCGCACCTTCACCGAGCAGCGATTTGTCCTGCAGCGCAACCACCGCGACACCGAGATCTGGCTCGACCTGACCTACAGTCCCATCCGGGACGAACGTGGCGAGGTCGCCGGGATCCTGATCACCGCCATCGAAACCAACGAACGCCGGCGCATCGCCCTGGAACTGCAGCAGCGCACCGAAAACAGCCTCAAGGCCCAGCGCAACACCGAGCAGCGCCTGCAACTGGCCCTGGCCGCCACCGACGCCGTGGGCACCTGGGACTGGGACATCGGCGAAGACCGGTTTATCGCCGACGCGCATTTTGCCCAGTTGCACGGCGTTGATCCCTGCGATGCCGGCCTGCTGCCCATCAGCGACTACCTGCAAGGCGTGCACCCCGAAGACCGGGGCATGGTGGCCCGCAGCATCAAGCACTGCATCACCCACGGCACCGAATACGCCGAGGAATACCGCCTGCTGCAAGCCGATGGCGAAGTGCGCTGGGTGTTCGCCCGGGGCCGCTGCTACAAGGACCATCATGGCCGCCCGGCGCGCTTTCTCGGCGCGGCCCTCGACCTGACCGAACGCAAGCACACCGAGCAGGCCCTGCGCCAAAGCCAGACCGAGCTGCAGTTGATCATCAACGCCATGCCGGTGCTGATCGGCTATGTCGACCATGAGCAGCGTTTTCGCCTGAACAACAGCGCCTACCTGGACTGGTACGGCATGACCCCGCAGGAGCTGTATGGCAAGTCCATCCGCGAGGTGCTGGGGGATGAAGTCTATGCCGGGCGCGTCGACAAAATCGAAGCGGCGCTCAAGGGCAAGGCCTGCAGCTTTGTCACCGTCACGCCGCACCATGACGGGCGGCCGCGCCACGCGCTGATGAAGTACCTGCCGCGGTTCAGCGCCGATGGTTCGGTCAACGGCTTCTACATTTTTGTGATCGACGAGACCGAGCGCAAGCTCACCGAAGAAGCGCTGCGTCACCTTAATGAGAACCTCGAAGAGCGCGTCAGCCAGCGCACCCAGGCCCTGGCCGAAGCCAACCAGCGCCTGCAAAACGAGATGTTCGAACGCGAGCGCGCCGAAGACGCCCTGCGCCATGCCCAGAAAATGGAAGCGGTCGGCCAGCTCACCGGCGGCATCGCCCATGACTTCAACAACATGCTCACCGGGATCATCGGCAGCCTGGACCTGATGCAACGCTACATCGCCGCCGGGCGCAGCGACGAGATCGGCCGATTCACCGACGCCGCCGTGTCCTCGGCCCATCGCGCCGCCGCGCTGACCCATCGCCTGCTGGCCTTCTCCCGGCGCCAGTCGCTGGACCGCAAGCCGGTGGACCCGAATCAGTTGGTGGCGTCCCTGGAAGACCTGTTCCGCCGCACCAAGGGCGCGCACATCGAACTCAAGGTGAACCTGGGCGCCGACGTGTGGCCGGTGAACACCGACGCCAGCCAGCTGGAAAATGCCCTGCTCAACCTGGTGATCAACGCCCGGGATGCGATGCCCGACGGCGGGCAACTGTGCATCGAGACCGCCAACAGCTACCTCGACGGCACGGATATCACCACCCTGGAGCCAGTCAAGGCCGGCGACTACGTGATGCTCGGCGTAAGCGACAACGGCGCCGGCATGACCGCGAAGATCCTCGCCAAGGCCTTCGACCCGTTCTTCACCACCAAGCCCATCGGCCAGGGCACGGGCCTTGGGTTGTCGATGATCTACGGGTTTGCCCAGCAATCCGGTGGCCACGTCACCATTGAAAGTGAACCCGGCCAAGGCACTTGCGTACGCCTGTATTTGCCGCGCCTGCATGGCACGGCGCTGGAACGGAGCGTGCCCGCCAGCCAGGGCGAAGCCCCGGTGGCGCTGGCGGGCGAAGCAGTGGTGGTGGTCGAGGATGACCCGGCCGTGCGCATGCTGGTGGTGAATGTACTGGATGAACTCGGCTACACCGCGCACCAGGCCGCCGATGCACGGGCGGCGCTGCCGTTGCTGGAGTCTGATTTGCGAGTGGACTTGCTGGTGACCGATGTGGGCTTGCCGGGGATGAATGGCCGGCAGTTGGCGGAGATCGCCCGGCAACACCGGCCGGAACTCAAGGTGCTGTTCATGACCGGTTATGCCGAGAAAGCCGCCGAACGCCAAGGGTTCCTGGAGGCAGGCATGGACATGGTGGCCAAGCCGTTTTCGATTGACCTGCTGGCTAACAAAATCCGCAGCATGATCAGCTCAGAGGCCTGACTTCAGGCATAATCGCGCGCCGTTTCACATCAGGACCGATCAATGAAAGCCCAAGCCCGTCACATTCTGGTGAAAACCAGCGAGGAAGCCGAACAGCTCAAGCAGCGTATTGCCAAGGGCGAAGCGTTTGATGTGCTGGCCAAGAAGTACTCCACCTGCCCGTCTGCCAAGCGCGGCGGTGATTTGGGTGAAGTGCGGCCGGGGCAGATGGTGGGGGTGATTGATGCGGTGATCTTCAAGAAGCCGGTGAAGGTGGTTCATGGGCCGATCAAGAGCAAGTTCGGGTATCACCTGGTGCAGGTGTTTTACCGAGATTGAGGGGTTGGCTTTAGGCCGCCATCGCAGGCAAGCCAGCTCCCACAGTTGACCGAGTTCTCTCTCAAGAATACGGTCAACTGTGGGAGCCGGGCTTGCCCGCGATCCGCCGCAGGCGGCCAAACACCTCAATCTCGGGGAATCAGTGCACCGGGTACTTGAATGACCCGGCTCGCCAGGCGATGCCCGGCCAGTGCGGCCTCTTGCGGGGAACCACCTTTGAGCCGGCTGGCCAGGTACGCCGCGCTGAACGAATCCCCCGCCGCCGTAGTGTCGATCACCTTCTCCACCACCAGCGCCGGCACCTCGAATCGCTCACCTTCGCAGCGAATCAAACACGCATCCGCGCCACGCTTGAGCACCACTTCGGCAATCGTCGGGTATGCCGCAAACACCTGTTCGCTGTCCTCATAACCAAACAACGCGCGCTCGTCATCTTCGGTCAGCAAGGCGATATCCACCTCGGCCAATACCGTGTGATACGCCGCACGCGCCGCTTCCAGACTAGCCCACAAGCGTGGTCGGTAGTTGTTGTCGAACACCACCTTGCCACCGCGCTTACGGGTTTTGATCAGGGTTTTCAGCAACCGCTCACGACCCACTTCTCCCAATACCGCCAGGGTGATACCGCTGAAATACACCACGTCGTAGGTCGGCAGTGCTGCCAGGATCGGCTCGGCCGCCGGTGTGGTGAAGCAGTCGCGTACCGCCGCTTCGTTGCGCCAGTAGAGGAATTTGCGTTCGCCCCTGGCATCGGTCTGGATGCAGTACAAGCCCGGCAAACGTCCGGGCAGGCGCTGGACCATGCCCAGGCCCAGGCCTTCTTCGGCCCAGTGCTTGCACATGGCGTCGCTGAAACTGTCGTCGCCCAGGGCGGTGACGTAGTCGACGGTGCTGGGCTCGCCCAGTTCGCGGCGCAGGTAGACGGCGGCGTTCAGGGTGTCGCCGCCGAAGCTTTGTTGCAGGCTGCCATCGGCGCGGTGTTGGAGTTCGATCATGCATTCGCCGATGAGGGCGATGCGGGGTTTTGTGTTCATGGCTGGGGATTCTCGGGGGTGCTTGAGGGCCTCATCGCGGGCAAGCCCGGCTCCCACAGTTGACCGGGTTGTACCTGAAGGAACACGGTCAATGTGGGAGCTGGCTTGCCTGCGATGGGCGCGACTCGGTCTAGAAGCAGGTATGCAGGCTTTCGATCACTTGCAGTTGCTCATCCACCAAATTACCCACCTGCCACTTGTCGAACGTCAGGCACGGGTGGGAAGTACCAAAGGAGATGATGTCGCCAATGCGCAACTCAACCCCCGGCGCCACCACCATGAACGCATGCTGGTCCATCACCGCGGTGACCTTGCACGCGCTCACGTCATCACCCACCGCCGGCAGCACGCCGGCCTTGTAGCGTTTGAGCGGCACCGGCAGGCCGGCGTCGTAGGCCACATCACGCTTGCCCAGGGCGATCACGGCAAAGCCCGGCTCCGGCAAGGATTGCACATGGGCCCAGACTTCCAGCGCCGGGCGCAGGCCTTCGTTGAGGTCGCTGCGACGGTCGAGTACGCAGCACTGCGCCTCTTTGTAGATGCCGTGGTCGTGGGCCACGTAGCTGCCCGGGCGCAATACGCTGAGGAAGCGGCCGGCGGCATTCTGGGCTTCGAAGGATTCGGCGATCAGGTCGTACCAGGCCGAGCCCGAGGCGGTGATGATGGGCTTGCCGAGGTCGAACGCGCCGCTGTTTTGCAGGTCGACGGCCAGGCGCACCAGGGACGCGGCGAAGTCGCGGATGCCGCTGATGGCGTGTTCGCCGTGGATCACCCCTTCGTAGCCTTCAATGCCGGTGAGGGCCAGCGCCGGCTGGGCCTTGATCGCCTTGGCCAGGTCGAGCACCTGCTGTTCAGTGCGGCAACCGCAACGCCCGCCGACCACACCGTATTCGATCATCACGTTCAAGCACAGGCCGCGGGCGGCGAAGAATGCACCCAGGTCGGCGACGTTGTCCGGGTGGTCGACCATGCAGTGGAAGTCGAATTCCGGGTCGGCCAGCAGGTCGGCGATCAACGCCATGTTCGGTGCGCCCACCAGTTGGTTGGCCATCAATACCCGGCGAACACCACCGGCATACGCAGCGCGGGTCTGCACGGCGTTGGCCAGGGTGATGCCCCAGGCGCCCTGCTCGATCTGCCGCTGGAACAGCGCTGGCATCATGCTGGTCTTGCCGTGGGGCGCCAGTTGCGCGCCGCTGTTGCTGACGAAGTCCTGCATCCAGCGGATGTTGTGTTCCAAGGCATCGCGGTGCAGCACCAGGGCCGGCAGGCTGACGTCACGGACCAGATGTGCACCGACTTCGGCGGCGCCTTTTTCAACGGCATTGAAGGCAGACATAAGGGTTTCCTATTCGTTGATGCGACGGGCCAGGTTGTTCGCGCTGTCGATCAGCACCCGGCGATAGTCGTTGTAGTGTGTGATGGCATCGGCCCGTGGGGCGACGATGCACAGGGTCGCAATGCTGATGCCTTGGGCGTCCCGCACCGGGGCCGCAAAGCAATGGGTAAAGGTGTCGGCGACGCTGTCGAAGGAGAAGAATCCGTCGAGGGTGGCCTGGCGGATTTGCCCGAGGAAGGTTTCCAGGGGCAGGCGCTGACCGTCCGGTAGGATGAAGTCGTCGTAGTCGATCAGGTCGATGATTTGCTGGTCGCTCAGGTGGCCCAGCAGCAGGCGGCCGGAGGCGGTCCAGGGGATTGGGGCGTTTTCGCCGATGTCTGAGGAGATGCGGAAATGCCGCTCGCCTTCGCGCATCAGGGCCACGGTGTATTTGCGCCCATTGAGCAGGCACATCTGGGCGGTTTCGTGGGTCTGGCTGACGATTTCCTGCAGGGCGTGGTCGGCTTCGCGGGTCAGGTCGAAGTGACGCAGGTGGGCCTGGCCGAGGAAGTACAGTTGGCGGCCGAGGTAGACGTGACCGTCCTTGCCGACGGTTTCGAGGATGCGCCGTTCCAGCAGCGAGGCCACCAGCTCGTAGACCGTGGACTTGGGGCTGCCGATGCCGCTGGCGATATCATTCGGGCGCAGTGGCTGGCCGATTTCCTTGAGGAAATCGAGGATATCGAACGCCCGGTCGAGGCCTTTGGCGCGGCGTTTGATGGTGTCTTCGGTCATGGCAGTTTCGGGTCCCGTCAAAGGCTTAAAATCGCAGCAGATAAGTTCTCTGTGGCGAGGGAGCTTGCTCCCGCTGGGCTGCGTAGCGGCCCCAAAAAACGGGAGCGCTTCGCACTCCAGCGGGAGCAAGCTCCCTCGCCACAACGAGTTTCATCACTGCAAGTTGCGGTCGGGCATTTAGCCCTTTTTCTTGTAGGCCACGCAATCAATCTCAACCTTGCAATCGACCATCATGTTCGCCTGCACACAGGCCCGCGCCGGGGCGTGTTCCGGGTTGAAGTATTCGCCGAATACCTTGTTGAAGCTCCAGAAATCCCGTGGGTCTTCCAGCCATACGCCAACGCGCACCACGTCTTCAAGGGCATAGCCGGCTTCTTCGAGAATCGCTACCACGTTGCGCATGGTCTGGTGCGTCTGCTCGACGATCCCGCCGGTGATGATTTCACCGTCCACCGCCGGCACCTGGCCCGACACGTACAACCAGCCATCCGCTTCCACCGCGCGGGCGAAAGGACGAGGCTGGCCGCCGCCTGCAGTGGCGCCGGTGCCGTAACGAGTAATGCTCATAATGGATCTCCTGAAACGAGTGAATTAAAAACGAATGTTCTTGAGAAACTCCGCCAGTCGCGGCGATTGCGGGCGTTCGAAAATGTCTTTCGGCGGCCCCTGCTCTTCAATGCGGCCCTGGTTCATGAAGACGATCTTGTCCGAGACTTCATAGGCAAAACGCATTTCGTGGGTGACCAGCAACATGGTCATGCCCTCTTCTGCCAAACCCTTGATCACGCTGAGCACTTCGCCCACCAGTTCCGGGTCGAGGGCCGAGGTGACTTCGTCGAACAGCATCAGGCTGGGGTTCATCGCAATCGCCCGGGCAATCGCCACGCGCTGTTGCTGCCCGCCCGACAACTGCCCCGGGAAGTGATTGCGGCGCTCCAGCAGGCCGACACGGTCCAGCCATTTTTCCGCCAGCGCCACCGCCTCGTCCTTGCCCATTTTCTTGACCTTGAGCAGGCCCAGGGTGACGTTCTGCAACGCGGTGAGGTGCGGGAACAAGTTGAATTGCTGGAACGCCATGCCGGTCATCGCACGGTGCTGGGAAATCACGCGCTCAGGGTGGCGCACGCGCTTGCCGCCGACTTCGCTGTAGCCGATGGACTCACCGTCGAGGGTGATCTGGCCCCCCTGGAACTCTTCCAGCAGGTTGACGCAACGCAGCAGTGTGGTCTTGCCCGAGCCGCTGGAGCCGATCAACGTCACGACGTTGCCACGCTGCATGCTCAGGTCGACGCCCTTGAGCACTTCCACCGGGCCGTACTGTTTGCGCAGGCCGCGAATGCTCAGCAATGGCTGGCTTTCTTTTGAGAGTTGGTTCATGGCAACGCCACCCGCTTTTCAATGTAACGCCCCAACAATTCGATGGCGTAGTTGATGACAAAAAACATAAAGCCTGCGAACAGGTAGAACTCCAGGGTCATGAACGTCCGGGCGATGACCTGTTGGGTGCTGAGGAGCAATTCGGCCACGCCGATCACCGACAGCAAGGTGGACGCCTTGACGATTTCCGTGGACGAGTTGACCCAGGTCGGCAGGATCTGCCGCAGGGCTTGAGGCAACAGCACGTAGCCAAGCGATTGGTAGAAGGTCAGGCCGATGGCCTTACCGGCTTCCAGTTGTCCTTTTGGAATCGCTTGCAAGGCACCGCGCACAATTTCCGAAACATGAGAGCCGCAGAACAGCGTCAGGCCCACGGCACCGGCCTGGAACGCGGTGATCTGCCAGCCAAGCGCCGGCAGCATGTAGAAGCAGGCCAACACCAGCACAAACACCGGCGTACCGCGGATCAGGTCGACGTACAGGCGAAACGGTGCCCGCATCCAGAATTTGCCGTAGGTCAGGACCAACCCGGCAACGATGCCGATCAGGGTGCCGAAGATAATCGCCAGGGCCGAGCAGTAGACGCTGGTCTGGAACCCTGCCCAGAGGGTTTCCCGGGCGATCCACAACTCATGCAGCCAGCTGGGGGATTCGTACATGGGCGCTCCTTAGCGGCGAATCGCCAAACGCTGTTCCAGGTAACGGAGCAGCATGGCAATGAGGTAACAGGCAGCCACGTAGAGCGCGGTCGTGACCATCCAGGTTTCAATCACCCGGTAGCTTTCGACGTTGATCTTGCGGGCGTAATAGGTCAGCTCCGGCACCGCGATGGCGGCCGCCAGGGAGGTGTCCTTGAACAGCGAGATGAAGTTGTTCGACAGCGCCGGCAGCACGTTGCGCAGCATCACCGGCACGGTGATGTACGCGCGAATGCGCCATTCGCCCAGGCCAATGGCCAGGCCCGCTTCACGCAACCCCTTGGGAATGTTCAAGAGGCCTGCGCGGAATACTTCGGTGAGGTAGGCACCGGCGTACAGCGACAGGGTGATGATGAACGAGGGGATCTTGTCCAGCCGGATACCGAGGCTGGGCAAGGCGAAGTAGATCAACAGGATCAGTACCAGGATCGGGGTGTTGCGGATCACCGTCACATACACCGAGGCCAGGATGCGCAGCGCACGGTGTTTGGACAGCATGGCAAACGCCATCAACAGGCCGATCACGCAGCCGATGGCGATGGACAGCAGTGCCAGTTCAAGGCCGAGGCCGAGCCCCGCCAGCAAGCTGGGGAAGTCGCGCCACACAGCGGCAAAGTTCAACTGATAGTTCATGGTCGGCAGTACCTGATTGGGGCGCCGTACGCGACGCCCCAGGGTTTACGAATTACTTGAACTCAACCGGGAAACCGATCGCCGGCTCTGGCAGATCCACACCGAACCATTGCTTGAACGAGGCCTTGTACATCGGGAATTCCACGCCGGTCATGGCTTCATGCAGCGCGGTGTTGACGAAGTTCAGCCAGTCCTGGTCGCCACGCTTGACGGCGCACGCGTAGGTCTGCGGGCTCCACGCGTAGCTCGGGCTGCGGTAGCGGCCCGGGTTTTGCACCATCAGGTACTTGACCGAGGACTGGTCGGTGGCGGCGGTGTCGGCACGGCCGGAGTTCACGGCCTGGTACATCAGGTCGACGCTGTCGTACTGGTCGACCTTGGCTTTAGGCAGTGCCTGGTGCACCAGTTCTTCGGCGTAGACGTTTTGCAGCACGGCCACGGTGACGCCGTCGCCGGCCGCCTGCAGGTCTTCGATTTCCTTGTACTTGCTGTTGGCCGGCAGCAGCAGGCCCACGCCTTCGCGGTAGTACGGCAGGGTGAAGGCCACTTGCTGCGCACGGCTGGCGGTGACGGTGATGAACTGGCAGCTCATGTCGACCTTGTCGGTCAACAGGTTGGGAATCCGCGCATCGGAGGACTGCACCACGTATTCGACTTTGCTCGGGTCGTTGAACAGACCCTTGGCCACGATGTGGCCGATGTCGATATCAAAACCCTGCAACTTGCCATCCGCTCCCTGGAAGTGCCACGGCGCATTGGTACTGCCTGTACCCACGATCAGGTGCCCACGCTTGAGCACCGTATCGAGCTTGCTGTCCGCCGCTTGCACTGCGCTTGCGAGGGAAGCCGATGCGGCGAAGAGAAAAACACACGCTTTGAACACGGAAGGTCGGTGATGCATGACAAGCACTCCAGGGGTTGTGGATTCCGCTATACCGGAACTTAGTATGTAACAACGGAATAGACAGCAGAAAGTGTGCCACACGCAGTAACAGAAAAATATTGCGGGATTAATTTCTTTTTAAATCAACGGGATAAATTTTTGTTGCCGGGAAGGCGGCTGGCCAGTCGTTGCAATCAGATTGCTACCGTTGGCCACACACCGGGGTGACAGGCCACATTTGGGTGCGGGGGCGGGTCGTTACCGTGCACCTCTGCGGTGCAGTGGCAGAATGGAAAAATCCCGTGGCTGGACTAGCCTTTGCAGGAGATCGACCCCCAAGGAATGCGCTCAGATGAAGATCAGCCTTGTTTTTATGTTGCTGTCGCTGGTGTGTGCCACCCAGGTGTTCGCCAAGGATGACCGTCGTGAATGCAAGGCCGAGCTGGTCAAGCTGAAGGCGGCGTTCAGTACGAACTACACCACGCAGAATCATCATGGTTATCGTCGGGCCAAGGATGCCAAGGATCAGGGCGATTATAAGCAGTGTGTGGGGTTGGCGAAGAAGGCTCGGGAACGGGCGGAGCGTTGAAGCTATTGGGACTGCTGCGCAGTCCAGCGGGAGCAAGCTCCCTCGCCACAAAAAGCACTTTGCTGGGGGACCTGTTGGTTTTGACAGTAGACCGTTTTTATCTCCTGGCTTAGCGTGAGCCGAGGTGCCACAGGAGATGCGCGATGAACTACGTGAATGCGGTCATTGAGGATAAAGCAGCGTTTGAGCGGGCATTGGACACTCCATTGCCCGTGTTTGTGGTGTTCACTTCGCGGGGGTGTACCGCATGCGAAGACGCGCTGCCGACGTTTGCGGGGATTGCCAGCAGGTACCAGGGGCAAGTGAAGGTGCTGATCCTGGACTGTACGAACACACCTCGGCATCCCAGCGTCACCCGCGTCCCGATGCTGCTGGTCTACCAACATAACGTGCTACTGGAAACACTCCCCGGGCTTGCCGAGAAGACCGTCGAGGCGTGTTTCGGTCGGTATACGCAACCGGCGAGCGTTACAGGTCATCCAGCATCAGGCGAGCAGTGCCGGACACCCGAATCGAGGCGCCCTTCTCATCGCTGATCTGCGCCTGCAAGCGTGAACGGCTGCCCATGTCCTCGCCCTGGATGATGTCGATGCAGCCGTTGTGCGGCCAGCCCAGGTCCCGCAGGTAGCCGGCAAATGCGGCAGTCGCGGCGCCGGTGGCCGGGTCTTCGTACACGCCGCCCACCGCAAACGGGTTGCGGGTGTGGAACAGCGTCGGGCTTTCGGCAAACACCAGCACCACGGTACCCAGGCGAGCGTCGGTCATGTAGCGGCGACCGGCTTCCAGTTCATAGTGCATCTGGCTCAGCTTGGCGCGGCTGTCGAGGGCCAGCACCAGGTGGTCGATACCGCCATGGATGATCGCCGGCGGGATACTCGGGTCCAGGTCGTTACGGGTGTAACCGAACAACGTCAGGCCCGCGTCCACCAGCGCATCGTCTGCCGGTGCACTGCGGGTGGGCGGGGATTGCAGGGCGGCCTCGATCAGCTCGCCTTCGCTGCGGCCACTGACGGAAATATCGCCATTGTTCAACGTCAGGTGGAATTCACCGTCGCCCAGCGCCAGGCTCAAAGCGGCGCCCAGGGCGATGGTGGCGTGGCCGCAAAAGGCGACTTCGGCATCTGGCGCGAAGTAGCGCACACGCCAACCATCGTCCTGCGGGCAGGCGAATACGGTTTCCGAAAACCCGACTTCGTGGGCAATGCGTTGCATCTCTGCGGCTTCCGGCAAATTGTCGCCGATCCATACGCCTGCCGGATTACCGCCCTGGTTACCGTCACAAAATGCAGAAATCTTAAGCACGTCCAAAGTCATTCGGGTAACCCTTCCTTAACGGTTCAGTGAGCGGCGATGCTATCCAGCTACAGCGGCGCCAGCAACACCTGCGTGACCCGCCGCTCCTCAACCGCAGCCACGGTCAGGCGCCAGCCTTCATGTTCCAGGCTATCGCCCACCACCGGCAGGCGATCCAGCAGGCTCATCACCAGCCCGGCGAGCGTCTGGTAATCCTCCGTCGCCACCGCCTTGAAACCGGTACGCTGACGGATCAGGTTGAGGTTCAAGGCACCGTTGACCCGGAAACCGCCCGCTTCCTCGACGATATCCGGCCCTTCGACTTCACTCGCATCCGGCAACTCACCGGCGATGGACTCCAGGATGTCAGTCATGCTCAACACCCCGATAAAGTCGCCAAATTCGTTGATCACGAAGGCAATGTGAGTGGACTCCTGGCGCATCTGCTCCAGGGCGTTGAGGATCGAAAAACTCTCCAGCAGGTTGATCGCCCGGCGCGCCAGGTGCTCCAGGTTCGGCTCGTTGCCGGCCAGGTATTCCTTGAGCAACTCCTTCTTGTGCACGAAACCCAATGGCTCGTCGACAGCACCGTTGCGGATCAAGGGCAGCCGCGAGTAAGACGAATGCATCAGTTTCAGGCGGATAGTGTCGGGATCGTCCGACAGATCTATATAGTCCACCTTGGCCCGGGGCGTCATCAGTCTGCGGATCGGGCGTTCAGCCAGTTGCAGCACCCCACTGATCATCACCCGCTCACGCCGGTCAAACAGCGGCCCGCCGTTGGCATCGGGGTTGTCCAGCAGGTCGGCCACCTCTTCGCCCACCTCCTCCACCGCCAGGTTGCGACCGCCGAGCAAACGCATCACGGCATGGGCCGTACGCTCACGCATCGGCCGCGTGCCTTGCGCCGACTTCTTGCGGCGCGCCCTGGCGATCTGGTTGAACACCTCGATCAGAATCGAGAAACCAATGGCCGCGTACAGGTAGCCTTTAGGGATATGGAAACCCAGGCCTTCAGCGGTCAGGGCAAAACCGATCATCATCAGGAAGCCCAGGCACAGCATGATCACTGTCGGGTGCGCGTTGACGAAACGGGTCAGCGGCTTGCTGGCAATGATCATCAGGCCGATGGAAATGATCACCGCGATCATCATCACCGCCAGCTCATCCACCATGCCCACGGCGGTGATCACCGCGTCGAGGGAGAACACCGCATCCAGCACCACAATCTGCGCAACGATCGGCCAGAACATCGCATAAGCCACGTTGCCGGTACGTTGGGCGACATGCCCTTCAAGGCGCTCATGCAACTCCATGGTGGCCTTGAACAACAGGAACACACCACCAAACAGCATGATCAGGTCACGGCCCGAGAAGCTCTTGTCGAACACCTCGAACAGCGGCTGGGTCAGCGTCACCAACCACGAAATACTCGCCAGCAAGCCCAGGCGCATCAGCAAGGCCAGGGACAAACCAATCAGGCGCGCCCGGTCACGCTGCTCCGGCGGCAACTTGTCCGCCAGGATCGCAATAAACACCAGGTTGTCGATGCCGAGCACCAGCTCCAGCACAATCAAAGTCAACAGGCCGAGCCAGGCCGTTGGATCCGCTAACCATTCCATTTTTCAGTATCTCTTCAAGTTTTTCAGAATGCCGGGCACGGCAACGCACGGTCGAGGGACCGGGTAAGGGTAGGCAATCGGAATAAGGGGTGCTTGGCCTGAAGGCAAGCGGTCAACGGGAACAGCGGCAGCGAATGTCTTGGGGAAAGACGACTGGGAGGCTCCGAGAGGGTGTTCATGTAGGTCCTGTTGTGGAAAAGGACTTGAATCGTACAGGCGAAGCAGCAATTTCCTACAACGCAAAACTATTACAAAATCTGTAATAGATGACGTGTCGACATGGATTGAAGGGCACCGCTGCCGGATCCAGCCTGGCGACACCTGCTTCTGTAGGAGCGAGCTTGCTCGCGATGGACGTCAACGATAACTCGGGAAGCCTGACACCCAACGGTGCTCTCAGGTTCTTCGCGAGCAAGCTCGCTCCTACAGTAAGCCGTCGTAGTAAGCCGTCGTAGTAAGCCGCCGCAGTAAACGGCCGTTCAGAACGGCCCCTTCGTCATCACGCGCTCATCAATAAAGCTACGCAACATCGCAATACGCTGCGTATACGCTTTGCTCAGGCAGCTCACTTGAGTCCCGCACGTATGCCGCTGCTTGAGCCACACAGCCTGATCATCCATCAACGAACCGCGCCCGCCCATGGCCATAAAGTGCCGGTTCAGGTCATAAAGCAGCGCCATGGTCACGTCCTGATCATTAAGCGAACGCGTGGCACAAATGGTTTTCTCGTCAGACGCCTTCGCCCGGTCACAGTCAAAACTGGCCGCCAGGCTTACAGGGCTTACCCACAACACGGAAAACCCCGCGAGCACCGCAAATACCGCCGGTTTAATCAAACGAACCACCATGAAAATATCCTCCTGTAGGAGCAAGCTTGCTCGCGATGGACGTCAACGATAACGCGGGAAACCTGACACCCAATCCTACAGAGGGCTAATCAGTGGACTGAGTTTTTAAACTTCGCAAACGCATCCAGATAAGCGGCCTTCAACCCCAAGCTGACTGCATCAAGCGTGGCTGAATTGAAAGCCACCTTATCCCGCTGAAGCACCTTCTGGCCTGCGCCTTTTATCTTGATACGTGAATGCCCGGCATATTTGACACCGCCGATATAGACCGAAAGTTCTACATCAGCCGCATAGTATTCGGGATCACTCCAGGTTTTTACGAAAACCCGATCAATCTCGACCCGGGCTTTAATGGACGATGTCGAATCAGACCCTATCGCCTGCCTGGTAAAGCCAACCCAATCATCAACAGGGACATTGGCCATCCCCTCGTAAAGGCTGACCATTTCGTGGTTCGCGGCATGCCATACAATCTTGCTGCGCTCGGTACAGGGCCCACAACGTTCGTAACCCGACACCCCGACAATATCCGACTGAACAGCACTATTCTTAATGCTGGCCAACTCAGCATCAGAAGTATACGAAGCGAAATGCAGCTGATTGGTAACACAACCACCCAGCATCAATAAAACAGCGAACAGCAACCCTGCTTTCATACTAAATCCCTGGAAAAATACACTGCATCAAGAATACCGCACCTAAAGAGGGCGACGCGCCACGCCCTGCCCAAACCGATAAATCGCCAGGCAATACCCGATCAACGCCACCGCCGCCAACAACCCGCCCGCCGCGCCAATCCAGGCAAACCCAAAGTGGCTGCCCACCCAACTGCCCATCAACGCCCCACCGCCAATCCCAATGTTGTAGATCCCGGAAAACATCGCCATGGCCACGTCGGTAGCATCCGGCGCCAGCACCAACACCTTCGATTGCAGCGCCAGGCCAAAGCCCATGATCGCCATGCCCCAGAACACGCTCAGGGTCACCAGGTACGAGACCTCGCCACTCAACGGCAGCAACAACGCCAGGCACAGCGCCAGGATAGTCACCGCAGTGATCAGGAAACGATGGGGGTTAAAGCGGTGCACCAGGCTGAACAGCAGCGAACCAATGATTCCCGCACCACCGAACACCAACAGGATCAGGGTCACGGTATTGCCACTCATACCCGCGACGCCTTCAACAAACGGCTCAACGTAGCTATAGGCGGTGAACTGCGCCGTCACCACCATCGCCGTCAGCACGTACAACGCCACCAGCGCCGGGCGCTTGAACAGCAGCGGCAGGCTGCGCAACGAACCGGAGTTCTGGCTCGGCAGCAGCGGCAAGGTGCGCGCCAGCCAGAACACCAGCCCGGCCGCAAACGCGCCAATCACCAGAAATGTGGTGCGCCAGCCCATGGCTTCACCCAGCAGGCGGCCCAGCGGAATACCCAACACCATCGCCAGGGACGTGCCGGTGGCCAGCAACCCGAGGGCCTGCACCTGCTTGCCCTCCGGCGCCAGGCGCACCGCGAGGGAGGCGGTGATCGACCAGAACAACGCATGGGACAGCGCAATGCCCACCCGGCTGAGCATCAAAATGCCAAAACTGGTGGCCACACTGGACAGGATATGGCTGGCGATAAACATGCCGAACAGCACGATCAACAGCTTGCGCCGCTCGACGTTGCGGGTCAGCAGCATCACCGGCAGCGAGGTCAGGGACACGATCCACGCATAGATGGTCAGCATCAGGCCGACGCTGGCGATGGGCATGTCGAAGCTCGCGCCGATGGCACTCAGCAGGCCGACCGGCACAAATTCGGTGGTATTGAAAACAAAAGCGGCCAACGCGAGGGCGAAGACCGGTTGCCAGTTGGCTTGAGGTGTTGCGGCGGAAATGCTCATTTACAGGTCGTCGTACTCATGTGCACGCAGATCAAGCCGGCCCGATGCCGGCCCTTGAGCTGCGCGCAAAAAATAGTAACACGACGGTTCAGGGATCGACTTGCCCCATCAACTCCGGAATCGATTCCGGACGCTTGGCATAACGCTGGGCCAAGGCCGCACACACCATCAGCTGGATCTGGTGAAACAGCATCAGCGGCAGGATCAACACGCCCATGCTCGCCCCGGCAAACAACACCTGGGCCATGGGTACACCAGTGGCCAGGCTCTTTTTGGAGCCACAGAACAGAATGGTAATGCGGTCTTCCTGGCTGAACCCAAACGCCTTGCCCAGCACCGTGGAGGCCACCAGCACCAGCGCCAGCAGCACACAGCACGCCACCACCAGGCCGCCCAGCTCCCACAACGGAATCTGGTGCCAGATGCCTTCATTGACCGCTTCGCTGAACGCACCGTAGACCACCAACAGGATCGAACCCTGGTCGACGAATTTCAGCCAGGATTTGTTGCGCCCTACCCACTCGCCGATCCAGCGGCGAGCGATTTGCCCGGCGATGAACGGTAGCAGCAGTTGCACGCTGATCTTCAGGATCGCATCAACAGTGGAGCCGCCGTCGCCATGCACGTTAAGCAGCAAGGTCACCAGCAACGGCGTGAGGAAGATCCCGAACAGGCTGGAAGCCGCCGCACTGCAGATCGCCGCCGGGATATTGCCCCGGGCCAGCGAAGTAAAGGCAATCGCCGACTGCACGGTGGCGGGCAACGCACACAAATAGAGCATGCCCATGTACAGGTCTTTGCCGATCAGCGGCGACAGCACCGGCTTGAGCGCCAGGCCCAGCAGCGGGAACAGCACGAAGGTCAGGCTGAACACCAGTAGATGCAAGCGCCAGTGGCCCGCACCGGCGACGATGGCCTGGCGCGACAGCTTGGCACCGTGCAGGAAAAACAGCAGCGCGATGGCCAGGTTGGTCACCCAGCCGAAGGCCACGGCGGTCTGGCCGCTGGCGGGCAGCAGGGACGCGAGGATCACCGTGGCCACCAGGGTCAGGGTGAAGTTGTCAGGTAAAAAGCGTGGGCGGGTCATAGGCCAATCTTCCAGGGGTTGCCAAGAGCATCGTCGCGACTCTAACGTAACGGCTTGTTACCGACTAACGCCAATGAGCCAGTAAATGCCGCCTAAAGGACATGACAAAACCGTACGCCGCAGCGTGCCCGGGCTTTCCAGCCTGCCGAGGCCGGTGTACGGGCGCACCGAGTCCCTGCCCAACCGCGCACTCACGCGGCGCCATAGTCACCCGTGGGTGCAGTTGTCCTATGCGATTTCCGGGGTATTGGAGATCCAGACCAGCGTCGGCCGCTTCGTCGCGCCCCCCCAGCGAGCCGTATGGATCCCCGCCGGCATGCCGCACCGGGTGTTCAGCTCGCCCCATACGGAGATGCGCAGCTTGTACCTCGATTGCAGCGTCACCGGCTGGGCGGCCGACCGCTGCCAGGTGCTGGCGGTGAACAGCCTGTTGCGGGAGTTGATCCGCAGCTTCAGTGAGTTGCCGGTGGAATATGCCGAGGACGGCCCGGACGGGCGGCTGGCCCAGGTGGTGCTGGACCAACTGGCCGCGGCGCCCAAGGTCGACCTGATGCTGCCGCTGCCCGCCGACAGCCGCTTGCGCCAGATTTACCGCAGCCTGAACCTGCACCCCGAGCAGCCAACCACCCTGAGGCAGTGGAGCGAGAAACTGGCAGTGAGCGAAAAAACCCTCAGCCGGCTATTCCTGAGCGACACCGGCCTGACCTTCCGCGCCTGGCGCCAGCGCCTGCGACTGCTGAGTGCCCTGCCCGCGCTGGAACAAGGCGAGCGGGTGACCGACGTGGCATTGGCCTGCGGCTACGAATCCACCTCAGCCTTCATCAACGCCTTCCGCCAGCAATTCGACGCCACACCCGGCGAATTCTTCCGCTGACCACCAGACAACAAAGACCCAGAATGAGAACCTGGCCCCCTGTGGGAGCTGTCGAGCTTTAGCGAGGCTGCGATGAGGCCCTGTCAGGCAATAGAGATGTCGACAGTCGGGCCGCCATCGCAGCCTCGCTAAAGCTCGACAGCTCCCACAGGGAATACAGTTGAACCGTTGAATCGCGCTCGCTCACTCCCCCGCCTTGGCCAACACCGCCTGCAACAACACATCCGCCCCCGCCGTCGACCATTGCGGATAAATCTCCTCCGCCTCGTTATGGCTCAGCCCATCCACACACGGCACAAAAATCATCGCCGTCGGCGCCACCCGGTTCAGGTAGCAGGCGTCATGCCCGGCCCCGGAAATCATGTCGCGATGGCTATACCCCAGCACTTGCGCCGAAGCCCGCACCACGTCCACGCACCCGCTGTCGAAGGCAATCGGCGCGTACTGGAAAATCTGCTTCACGCTGTACTGCAAGCCAATCCCCTCGGCAATCCGCGCCACCGCCGCGTGCAGCTGCTGGTCCTGATACCCCAGCACCGCTTCATCCGGGTGCCGGAACTCAACACTGAAAAACACCCGCCCCGGCACCACGTTGCGTGAATTGGGGAAGATATTCGCCATGCCCACCGTCGCCCGCCCTTCGGCGCCCTGCTCCAGGCCAATCTGGTTGACCGCCTCCACCACCCGGGCAAACCCGAGCAACGCATCCAGGCGATGATCCATCGGCGTGGTACCGGCATGGGCACTGCGCCCGCTCAGTTCCACTTCATACCAGCGCTGGCCCTGGGCACCGGTGACCACGCCGATGGTCAGGTCCTGGGCCTCAAGAATCGGCCCCTGCTCGATATGCAGCTCAAACGCGGCATGCACCGCCTGACCACCCACCGGGTGCGTGCCGGCATAACCAATCTGCTGCAACGCCCGGCCGATGGTGACGCCGGCCTTGTCCTCCCGGGACAGGCCATATTCCAGGTCAAACACCCCGGCATACACCCCCGAAGAAATCATCGCCGGGGCGAACCGCGAGCCTTCTTCATTGGTCCAGTTCACCACTTCTATAGGCCGCTCGGTCTCGATCCCCAGGTCATTCAAGGTGCGCAGCACTTCCAGCCCGGCCAGCACCCCATAGATGCCATCGTACTTGCCGCCCGCCGGCTGGGAGTCGCCATGGGAACCGGTCAACACCGGCGCCAGGTGATCCTGCCGCCCGGCGCGACGGGCAAAGATATTGCCCATGGCATCCACCCGGATGCTGCAACCCGCCGCCTCGCACCATTGCACAAACAGGTCACGACCCCGGCGGTCCTCATCGGTGAGGGCCAGGCGCGAAACCCCGCCCTTTTCCGTGCCGCCGATCTGCGCCATTTCCATCAGCGAGTCCCACAGGCGCTCGCCATTGACCCGCGCCAAGTCGCTCATGAACGCGGCTCCTGGGGCTTGGCCCGGTAGCGAAAGTCACAGTGATGGGCGCCGCCCATGATGGTCTGGGTGCGCGTCAGCTTGATGTCCGGGTTGTAGCCGACGATAAACAGCTCGTCGCGGTTGCAGGACAGCAAGTGCCCGATCTCGCCCAGGCCCATCTCGTGGTACATCTCGGCGTAGCGGCAGCGCTTCACGTCATAGTCATAGTGCTCGGCGTCGCTGGCGATGATCTCGACCTTCAGCGCATCGTCCTTTTCCCAGAGCACTTGCAGCTCGACGAAGCTCTTGAGGTCGGCGCCCTGCTCTTCCAGCTCGGCAAAATGCTTGCCGGCCTGGATCGCCGCGTTGCCCACCGCCTCGCCGATCACCGCCGCCGCAAATTTCTTGCCCTGCTCGCGCACCAGAATCTCGTAGATCGGCTTGATGATTTCGGCTTCGATCCGCCGCCGGGCCAGGATGCCCAGTTCACCTTCCAGCTTGCTCATTGTGTGCCTCCGTAAACCTGTAGGAGCGAGCTTGCTCGCGAAGATATTTCAGGCGCATCGCTGCGTTGACTGAACGTTTTTCGCGAGCAAGCTCGCTCCTACAAGGGTGGTTGTTACTTGCCGCCTGCCACGCTGACGGGCTGCCACTGATTACCCTTGACCTGATACACGGTGAACGACGGTTTCTTCAGATTGCCCTCGGCATCGAACGCGATAGTCCCGGTCACGCCCTGGTAGCTGATGGCGCGCAGCACCGGCAGGTACTTTTGCGGGTCCACCGAATCGGCCTTTTCAATCGCCGCCACCAACACCCCTACACCGTCATAGGCAAACGGCGCATGCAGTTCGATCGGGGCCTTGTAGCGATCCTTGTAAGCCTGTTCAAACGCCTTGCCGCCTGGCATCTGCGAAACCGCCAAACCCGGCTCCAGGGCAATCACGCCCTCGCCTTCGTTCTGCGCCAGTTGCAGGAACGTCTGGCTGACAAACCCGCCAGCGCCCATCAACGGTGCCTTGATGCCCAACTGCTTGATGCGACGGGCCAACGGTGCGGCCTGGGAATCAACGCCGCCGAAGAAAATCAGGTCCGGGTTCTGGCTGCGGATATTGGTCAGCACCGCGCTGAAGTCGATGGTCTTGTCGTCGACGTATTCGCGGGACACCACCTTGGCGCCGCCGGCCTCGATGGATTTGACGAACTGGTCCGCCAGGCCCTGGCCGAACGCGGTACGGTCGTCGATCACCGCAATGCGTCGCGCCTTGAGGGTGTTCAAAGCATAGTCGCCGGCCACCTGGCCGCCATCATCGTCATGGCCCATGATCCGGAAGCTGGTGTCGAAGCCCTGCTGGGTATAGGCATGCCCGGTGGCCACCGGTGCGACCTGGGCGATGCCCGCATCGTGGTAAACCCGCGCCGCCGGAATGCTGGTGCCGGTGTTCCAGTGGCCAACCACGCCCACCACGCCTTCGTCCACCAGGCGCTGGGCCACGGTGACGGCGGTGCGCGGATCGGACTGGTCATCCTCGGACAACAGCTTGAACGTCACCGCCTCGCCGTTGATTTTCGGGTGCCTGGCGTTGGCCGCATCGATGGCCAGTTGCGCGCCGTTTTCCAGGTCTTTGCCGATCCGTGCCGACGGGCCGGTCAGGGGGCCGGCCAGGCCGATCAGTACGGTCTGGTCGGCCTGGGCCACGGCGCTAGCCAGGCTGCTCAAGGCCAGGCCGATCAATAAGGTGTGCTTGAAAGTCTTCATCAGTGGTTCCTGTTTCTTTACGGGCTGGTCGGAACACGCCGGGCGTCCGGTAGCGTCAGGGGTTAATTCATTCGCCGAGGTAGGCACTGCGCACCTCGGGGTGGTCAAGCAATTCATGGGACGGGCCGCTGAGGCTGATGCGCCCGGTGTCCATCACATAGGCGCGGTCGGTGACCTGCAGTGCCAGCCGGGCGTTCTGCTCCACCAGCAGCAGGGTCATGCCCTGGCGGCACACGTCGTCGATCACCTGGAAGATCTTCTCCACCATGATCGGCGCCAGGCCCATGGACGGTTCGTCCAGCACCAGCAAGCGCGGTTTGGACAGCAGCGCCCGGGCCAGGGCGAGCATTTGTTGCTCGCCGCCGGACAGCAGGCCGGCGGACTGGTGCAGGCGTTCTTCCAGACGCGGGAAGTGTTCGAACAACTGGCGGATCTCGCGGTTGACCTGTTCGGTGTCGCGGCGCAGGAAGGCACCGGCCTGGAGGTTTTCCAGCACGCTCATGCGCGCAAAGATGCCGCGCCCTTCCGGCACCATCGCGATGCCCTGGCGCAGCAATTGGTCCGGCGCCTGGCCGAGGATCGAACGCCCGGCAAACTGGATCTGCCCCGCCGTTGCCGGCAACAATCCGGTCAGGGCCTTGAGGCTGGAGGTCTTGCCGGCACCGTTGGCGCCGATCAGGGTCACGCGCTCGCCTTCGCCGATGTGCAAATCCAGGGACTTGACCGCTTCGATGGCGCCGTAGCGCACCTGCAAGCCGGAGATTTTCAATAGCGGGTCAGACATGCGCGCTGGCTCCCAGATAGGCCTGGATCACGGCCGGGTCGCGGCGCACCTCGGCGGGCGCACCCACGGCAATCACCTGGCCGTAATCCAGCACGCTGATGCGGTCGCAAACGCCCATCACCAGCTTTACGTCGTGCTCGATCAGCAGCAGCGTGTGGCCGTCGTCGCGGATCTTTTCCAGCAGGCCGCGCAGTTGCACTTTCTCGCTGGCATTCATCCCGGCTGCAGGCTCGTCGAGGGCCAGCAGCCGTGGTTCGGTGGCCAATGCCCGGGCGATTTCCAGGCGACGTTGATGGCCGTAGGACAGGCTGTCGGCGCGGTAATTGGCGAACCCCGCCAGCCCCACATACGCCAACAGGCGATGGGCATGGGCGCGGGTTTGCGCTTCTTCTTCCCGGGCCCGGCGATGGCGGCTCAAGGCGGCCCATAAGCCATTGCGGGTGCGCACATGGCGGCCGACCATGACGTTTTCCAGGGCGCTCATGGCGTTGAACAGGCGGATGTTCTGGAAGGTCCGGGCAATGCCGGCCTGGGCCACCTGATGCACGCTGGCCGGTTTGTAGTCCTGGCCGTCGAGCTGGAAGCGCCCGGAATCCGGGGTGTACAGGCCGGTCATCACGTTGAAGAAGGTGGTTTTGCCGGCGCCATTGGGGCCGATCAATCCATAGATCTCTCCGGGCTGGATACTCAGGCTCACGTCGGTGAGCGCCGCCACCCCGCCGAAATGCTTGTTCACCTGGTCGATCTGCAACAACGGCTGACTCATCGCGCCACTCCTTTTGGCCACAGGCCTGCCGGGCGATAGAGCATCGCCAGGATCAGCGCCAACCCGTAGAACAACTGACGGATGATTTCCGGGTCCACCAGCACCTGGCCGAACAGCGCCTGCTGCAACGGCCCCATGCTTGCGCGCAGCGCTTCGGGCAATGCCGCCAGCAATACGCAGCCAAGAATCACCCCCGGGATGTGCCCCATGCCGCCGAGCACCACCATCGCCAGCACCGCAATGGACTCGTTGAGGGTGAAGGATTCCGGCGAGACAAAGCCCTGGAACGAAGCAAATAACGCCCCACTCACCCCGCCAAACCCGGCGCCGATGGCGAACGCCAACAGCTTCAAACGCAGCGTGTTGACGCCCATGGCCTGGGCCGCTTCTTCGTCCTCGCGGATCGCCACCCAGGCCCGCCCGATGCGCGAACGCTCAAGGCGAATGCAGGCAAACAGGATCAGCACCACCAGCGCAGCAAACAGGTAGTAATACAGATAGACCGAAGGCAGGCGCAGGCCGAACAGCTCCTGGGTACGCCCGAGGTTGATCCCAAGCAGGTTCACCGGGTCGACCTGGGCAATGCCTTTGGGACCGTTGGTGATGTTCACCGGGCGATCGAGGTTGCGCAGCAGGATGCGGATGATTTCACCAAAGCCCAGGGTGACGATGGCCAGGTAATCGCCGCGCAGGCGCAAGGTGGGTGCCCCCAGCAATACGCCGAAACCCGCCGCCAGCAATGCTGCCAATGGCAGGATCAACCAGATCGAGGTGTGCATGCCCGCCGGCAGCAGCGCCATCAGCGCCGGGAATTGCTGCAGCAGGTGCGGCGACGACAGCAAGGCCGCGAGGTAGGCGCCCACCGCGTAGAACGCGATAAAGCCCATGTCCAGCAACCCGGCGTAGCCCACGACGATGTTCAGGCCCAGGGCCAACATGATGTACAGCAAGGCGAAATCGAGGGTACGCACCCAGGTGTTGCCACCGGCATGCCCGACAATCCACGGCGCCAGCACCAGCGCCACGGCAAACAGCACAAGGCCGAGGCTGGCGCGCTGGCTGGCAGTATTCAGGACACTCATGCGCGGGTCGCCAGTCGTTCGCCCAACAGCCCCGAAGGACGAAACACCAGCACCGCGATCAACACGATAAAGGCAAACACATCCTGGTAATTGCTGCCGAACACACCGTTAGTGGCGGCGCCCAGATAGCCAGTGCCCAAGGCCTCGATCAAGCCCAGCAGCAGGCCGCCCAGCATCGCGCCCTTGAGGTTGCCGATGCCGCCCAGCACCGCTGCGGTAAAGGCTTTGATGCCCGGCAGGAAGCCCATGTAGAAATGCGCGCTGCCGTAGTTGCTCGCCATCATGATGCCCGCCAGCGCCGCCAGGGCACCGCCGATGGCGAAGGTCAGCACGATGATGCGGTTCGGGTTGATGCCCATCAGGCTCGCTACCTGCGGGTTCTCGGCCACGGCGCGCATGGCCCGGCCAAAGCGGGTGCGTTCCACCAGCACCAGCAACGCGACCATCACCGACAGCGCGACGGCAATGGTGGTCAGGGCGGTGGCATTGGTGATCGCCGGATGCGCCGAAGCGCCGGCAAGTACTTCAATCGGTTCCAGCGGCAGCAGTTGCGGGAACATCTGCGGGTTGCGCGTCCACACCAGCATCGCGATGGTTTGCAGCAACAACGACACCCCGATGCCGCTGATCAACGGCGCCAGGCGCGGCGCGTTGCGCAGGCGTCGATAGGCGACGCGCTCAATCAGCACCGCAAGTACCGCGCAGAACGCCATGGCGATCACGGTGGCCACCAGCAGCACCAGCACCGGCGGCATCGCCGGCCATGTCGCCTGCAACAGGCGAATCACCGAGAGGCCCACCAGGGCGCCAATCATCAACACATCGCCATGGGCGAAGTTGATGATCCGCAAAATGCCGTAGACCATGGTGTAACCCAAGGCCACTAGCGCGTAGAGACTGCCCGTCATCAAACCATTGAGCAGTTGCTGGATAAACGCATCCATGGAAACCATCGACCTCACTACTGACGAGGGCGGCACACTAAGCATCTATTCTGTTTTTATCAAATATCAGAAATTCATATGGTTATGCCAAACAAATAAAGCGCTATAAACGCCATTAATACGGCATTTATGGCTCTTTATTTACCAACTCACTTGGTATTTAATTCAACACATGAATAATTTAGAACAGTTAGCCAATGACCCACCGCTGCGTGCCGTGCGCACCTTCGAAGCGTTTGCCCGCCATGGCGGGGTGAATTCCGCCGCCCGCGAGCTGGATGTGTCGCCCTCGGCCGTGAGCCATCAACTGCACCTGCTGGAAAGCTTTTTGCAGCAGCCGTTGACCTTGCGTCAGGGCCGCAACCTGGTGCTCACCGAAGAAGGTCGCGAGTATTACCGCGCGATCCGCTCGGCCTTTGCCGTATTGCGCAGCGCCACCGAACACGTGCGGGAAAAAAGCGCCACGCGCCAGGTCACCATCAGCCTGATCCCGCTGTTCGGCATCAACCTGTTCATCCCGCGCCTGGCGCAGTTCCTCAAGGACCATCCGGCGCTGGACATCAACGTCACCTACGCCAACCACCGCAGCTACCCCAGCGACGCGGCCGACCTGTCGATCCGCTTCGGCACCGGGCACTGGCCGGGGTACCACAGCGAGCCGTTGATTTCGGGAGCAGTGACGCCCTATTGCAGCCGGGCGTTCCTGGAGCAACACGGCCCGATCGACTCGCCCGAGGCCCTGAGCGAGTTGCCGTTGTTGCACGACGAAGAGCGCGGTACCTGGAGCCAATGGTTCCAGGCGGCAGAGGTGCATCACGGCACGGCGTTGAATGGTTTGCTGCTGGAGGATGGTCAGTTGGCGCTGACGGCGACGCTGACCGGGCTGGGCTGCTCACTGCTGCGCGAGCCTTTGGTGGCGCCGCATGTGGCGAATGGGGAGTTGGTGAAACTGTTTGATTTGCAGGTCGACGATGGCCGCCAGTACTACCTGTGCCGGCGGGCCAACAGCGAGTTGTCGAGTGAGGGGAATCACTTGTATGACTGGATCAAAACCAGTCTTGCAGGGACCTGAAAACACCTCAGATCAAATGTAGGAGCTGGCTTGCCTGCGATGGCGGCGGGTCAGCCAACACATGTATTGACTGACCCACCGCCATCGCAGGCAAGCCAGCTCCCACATTTTCGTGCGCATTTCAGCCCAGAACAGACTCAGCTCCCATCACCGCCATGGGCCTCTTCAAAAAAGTAATCCTTCCAGCTCCCCGCCTTGTTTTTCAGCACCCCAAGCTCCTGCAATTTCTCGGCATAGATGTAGGTACGCTGCGGCACGATGGTGAAGTCGATCTCCGGGTCCTGGACGATCTTCTCCACCAGCGCCAGCGGTAGCTTCGACTGCTCTACACGAATATAAGCCTGGGCCGCAGCCGGCTTGTCGGCCTTGATGATTTTTTCGGCCTCGGCCAGCGCGTCATAGAACGCCTTATAGGTCTTGGGGTTTTCGTCGTGGAATTTCTCGGTGGTGTACAGCACGTTGAACGTGGCCGGGCCGCCGAGAATGTCGTAGGAACTCAGCACCTTGTGCACCTTGGGATTCAACAGCTCCTGGTACTGGAACGGCGGGCTGGAGAAGTGCGCGTTGATCTCCGAGCCGCCGGCAATCAGCGCGGCGGTGGCGTCCGGGTGCGCCAGGCTGATGGAGATGTCGTCGAACTTCTTGTAGTTGTCATTCCCGAACTGCTTGGCCGTTTCAATCTGCAAGGTACGCGACTGGAAGCCCACCCCCGCCGCCGGCACCGCGATGCGGTCTTTTTCACTGAAGTCCTTGAGGGTCTTCACGTCCGGGTTATTGGTCAGCAGGTAGTTGGGCATCGAGCCCAGCGAGGCGATAGCCTTGACGTTCTGCTTGCCCTTGGTGCGGTCCCACAGCGTGAGCATCGGCGGCACACCCGCCGATACCACGTCCAGCGCACCGGCCAGCAGCGACTCGTTCATCGCGGTGGCGCCGGAGATGCTGTTCCACTCCACCTTGATGTCCAGGCCCTGCTCCTTGCCGTGTTTCTCGATCAGGTTCTGGTCGCGCACCACGTCGAGGATCAAATAGCCGATACCGAATTGCTGGGCGATGCTGATCTTGCCTTCGGCCTGGGCGCCCGGGCTGAGCAGTGCAGTGGCGGCCGCGAGGGATGCGGCGAGCACGGTGAACGGGGGACGAATACGCATAAAAAATACCTCCTTGTGGATGGGGTTAAAGCGTCTTGTGCTTACGGTTGAAACACACCAGGTCAATCTCCACCAACGCCTGGCGACCCAACCGGGTAACGCCGACGGTGGTGCGTGACGGGAGCTTTTGCGGGTTGTTGAAATGCTGGACGTACACGCTGTTGAACGCGGCGAAATCGTTGTCGTAGTCGCTCAGGTAGATGCGCACGAACAGCGTGTCATCCAGGCTGTAACCGGCGTGGTCGACGATGCGCCGCAGGTTCTCGAAACACAGCTGCGCCTGAGCCTCGATGCCCTCGCGCAACTCGGCGCTGGGCGCATCCGGGTCAGTGGGCAATTGCCCGGTGACGTACAGCCAGCCATCGGCCTGCACCGCGTGGGAGTACATGGCCGAAGGCGGCGGCGGGCTGGCATTCGGTACAAAGTGATGCACGGTGTCTTGGGACATCTGGAAAATCCTCAAACGGAAAATTAGAGCGCTGCGAGCGCCTTCTGGAAACACTCCACCGGCGCCAGGGCCACGCCGATGCCGACCCAGCCGGTCACGCCATCGCGGTGGGCAATGCCGGTATGAATCCGCACGGGTACACCCGCAGCTACTACCGCGCGGGCATCGAGACCCGCGCCAACCCCGCGACTGCCTGCAAGGGCCGGGGCAATCAACGAGTGCTGGCCGACAAACAACTCGCGCATGCGCCGCCCGGCGGCCCTGGCCTGCGGCCAATCCTGGACCATCAACTGCGCCAGCTCAGGCGCTGCGTGCGCGATGGTGCCACCCAGGCCGTAGGCTTCGACGATGGCGCTGTCACCCAGGTCGGCCTGGCCGTCGCCGGGCAGGTGCGGTGGAAAAAAGTAGCCCTGAGGCGCAGTGGCCGCATGGGTAAACCAGCGCCGCCCTGCCCCGGCAATACGCACGCCGCAGTGCACGCCGTTGCGCGCAATCGCGGTGATGATCGACGAGCCTTCGATACCGCTGGCACGGTCCAGGGCCAGCTTGGCAGCGGCCATGGCGTAATTCAGAAAGTGCTGCGGATTGCCCAGCAGCCATTGGCGCACCTCGGTTTCAAGGCCCGGCAAGTGCTGCGTGAAGGCATACATCCCGCCGACATTGCGTTGATGGGTGTCATCCCCCAACGCCACGCCTTGGGCAATCAACGGCAACAGCGGCAGACCGGCGGCAGGCAACGCCTTGACGATCGCCGGGCCGATCACCCGATCCAGATAGTCGAGTTGCGCGGCGATCTGTTCGTCGTAGCAACCAAATCGTAGCGCCCGGCGCCCGGATTCGGCGAGGGTGGCGTGAACCACTTCATCGCCCGCACGGTGCTCGATGCGCATCAGCAACTGGCCAGGGCGCACCACGCCCGCCATGGGCGAAACGGTGCCGAGGTCATGGTTGGCGTGCAGAGTGATTTTGCCGTCGAGAATCAGCCGCCGGGCGCCGTCGAGGTCACCCGCCCAGCCTTCGTGCACAGTCGCGCCCGCCAGGGCATTGAGTACCACGGCGGGAATCTCGCCGGTATGGGCGAACGGCGGGCCGGCATGCCCCAGGTGCCCGGCTTCAAGCCCGAGGGCAGACGACGCGGTTTGCGCGCCAACCAGCACCGGCTCGGTGGCGAGAATGCGCGCCAGCGCCAGGGTATTGGGATGAGTGTCAGACATGTTGGGCGACCGCCTCCGGGTGGCGATGCGAAAGAAATTCCTGGGCCCGCCGGGTTTGCGGCGCACTGAAAAATGCCGCCGGGGTGGCCGTCTCGACAATCCGCCCGTGATCCATGAATACAATGCGGTCGGCACTGCGCCGGGCGAACTCCATCTCGTGGGTGACCACCACCATGGTCATGCCCGCCTGGGCGAGGGATTGCATGATCGACAGCACCTCGCTGACGCGCTCCGGGTCAAGGGCGCTGGTGGGCTCATCGAACAACAGCAGTTGCGGGCGGCTGGCCAATGCGCGGGCAATACCCACCCGTTGTTTTTGCCCACCGGACAAGGTCGCCGGGTACACGTCCGCCTTGTCGCTCAACCCGACCTTTGCCAGCAATTCCAGGGCTTCGGCCTGCACTTCGAGTTTGGGCCGGCGCTGCACATGCAGCGGCGCTTCCATGATGTTCTGCAACACCGTCAAGTGCGGCCACAAGGCGAAGTTCTGGAACACCATGCCGGTTTGGGTGCGGATGTGGGCGATATTGCGCTCCGACATTTTGCTGCCGTCGGCATTCAAACCGATGCGCTGCCCGGCGATGTGGATGCTGCCGCTGTCGGGCACTTCCAGCCAGTTCAGGCAGCGCAGCAGAGTCGATTTGCCGGCACCTGAAGGGCCGAGCAAACACACGGTCTCACCCACCGCCACTTGCAGGTCAATGCCATGCAACACCGGGCGCCCGGCAAAGCTTTTGTTCAGCCCGGCCACCTGCAAGGCAACCGGGGTCGGGCTATTCAGGGAAGTCATTGGAAACGCTCCGCCTTGCGCCGCAGCATCGACACACCCAGCTCGATGACGACGCAAATCAGCCAGTAGAAAAACACCGCCGAGAACAACGCGGCGAAGGGAATGTAGTAGTTCGATTGCAGGCTGTTGGCGGCCGAGGTCAGCTCGGGCACGGCGATGATGGTCAGGAACGAGGTGTCCTTGACCACCTGGATCATCTGGTTGCCCAGGCCCGGCGCGCAGCTGGTCCACAGGTTCGGCAGGATCAGCCGCCGCGCCAGCAACACACCGCGAAACCCGAACGCCAAGCCGGCCTCGATTTCTTCACGGGGCCGCGCCAGCCAACCGGCCCGCAGGATCTCCGCGACATACGCGCCGTGGTACAGCAGCAACGCCAGCAACCCGGACTGGATATTGCTCAGGCGCAGCCCGAAAGACGGCAAGCCGTAGTACACCAGGTAGGCCAGCAACAGGAACGGCGTGCAGCGCATCAGCTCGATAAAACCACGCAGTACCGACGCCAGGCGGCGGTGGCGGCTCATCAACACCAGGGTCAGGCCGCAGCCGAGCAACAATGACGAGACGCCCGCCGCCGCCGACAACATCACCGTCAGCGCGGCACCGTCGAGCAGGTCGCCGACATGTTCCCAGGCCACAGCCAGTTCATGGGCGATCATGCGAGGCGCGCCTTGTAGTGACGTTCGAGGTAACGCTGCGCCGCCACCACCAGCCAGATAATCAGGATGTACAGCACCAGTGCCGCGATCAGCGGCGGCAATGGCCGGTAGGTATTCGCGCCGATACGCACGGCGGTGCGGGTCAGCTCGACGATGCCGATCACCGCCACAGCCGGGCTGTTCTTGATCAGGATGGTCATTTCATTCACCAGCAACGGCAGCACCTGGCGGCCAACCTGAGGCAACACAATGCGCCGTAGCCGCAACGTCGCCCCCATGCCGCCCGCCTTGGCCGCATCCAGCTGGTCACGGGAAAATTGCGCAAAACCGCCGCGCCAGATTTCGCAGTTGAACGCCGAGGTGTTGATGGTCATGGCGAGGATGGCGGCCGCCGGCGCCGAGATGTCATACCCCAACGCCGGGGTGATGAAGAACACCGCCAGGGCCAGGGTCAGCAGCGGCGTGGCGCGGATCACGCTGATGTACGCCGCCAACAGCGGGCCCAGCAACGGCCATTGCTGGCGCCGCAACAACGCCAGACCCAGGCCGACCACCTGACCCAGGGCAATCGAGATTGCCGTCAGCCCCAGCGTCACCAACGCGCCCAGCAACAAGGGGCCCGGTTCAAGGCCCCATTGAGTGAAGTTCATGTGGGTTCAATCAATATTCGGAGACGAAATGCGCCGGTGGCTCGGGGAATACCGTGCCAAACCACTTTTGCTGGAGTTGCGCGATATCGCCGTTCTTGCGTTCCTGGGCGAGGAAATTGTTCAGGTAATCCAGCACGCTTTGATTACCCTTGGCCACGCCCCAGGCAACATAGGTCTTGCTCGACACCGCCTGGCCCAGTTCAAACACACCCGGCTTTTCCTTGAGCAAGGCGTTCAGCCCCACGATGTTGTTGACCACGTAGTCGGTGCGACCCAACGCCAAGTCCTGATAGGCCTCGGGATAGGAGGTGTACTGCACGATCTTGCCGAGTTTGCCGCCACTGGCCGCGAGCAGTTTCTCAAGCTCCGGCAGGCGCTGATACATCGCACTGCCCGCCTGGATGCCGAGGGTCAGGCCGTTGAGGTCGGCCACGTTCTTGATCCGGTCATCGCCCTGGCGCTTGAGGTAAAACACCGTGGCCTCGGCAATCGGCGTGGTGAAATCCAGCGACTGCTGGCGTTCACGGGTGATCAGCAAGCCGGTAATGGCCGCGTCGTACTTGCCACTGACCACACCTGCCAACAGCCCGGTGAACGGCATGATTTGCTGGTGCACATCCAGCGGGCCGGCGGCCTTGAGCTTTTGCACCAGTTCGTTATCGAAGCCGCTGGGCTTGCCGTCGTCAACGAACTCGAAGGGGCGGAATTCATCTTCCGTGGCCACCGACAGGTAACCGCGTTGCTTGACCTCATCCAGGGTCGCCGCCTGCGTCAGCAACGGGGCCAGAAGAGTGGTGAGCGCCAAAACCATGCGCAAGGAACGTCCATGACCAGGCTTGCGGCCTGCGTGAGCGAAAGAGAACACTGTCATGAGGGGTCGACCTGTGGAGGGTGCTGCCATGTGGGGGAATGGCAGCGAGCGTAGCGGTGATTTCTAAGTCCGGAAAAGAATATCGGGGTCTATTGATATGCGAAAAAAGCTTGTCATTCGCCTGCCTGATCGTACGCAGCCAGATGCCCACGTCTTCCAGTAGCAGCACTGTTATATTGCCCGCCCTGCCCTTTTCCCTGCGCTCGGAGCTCTGTGCATGCTGCGCACCAACCTCAACGAGATGCTGATCTTCATGGCGGTGGTCGACGGCGCCAGCTTCGTCGCTGGCGGCCAGGCCATGGGGCTGACCCGTTCAGCCGCCGGCAAGGCCGTGGCGCGCCTGGAAGACAGCCTGGGCGTGCGCCTGCTGAACCGCACCACCCGCACCTTGAGCCTCACCGACGAAGGCCGCGCACTGTATGACCAGGGGCTGGAAATCCTCGCGGCGGTGGACAATGCCCAAAGCCGCATCGGCCAACCCACCGGCGTACCGCGCGGCTTGTTGCGGCTCACCGTGCCGGACGCCTTCGGGCGCAAGGTGTTGCTGCCCTTGTTGAAAAAGTACCTGCAGGCGTGGCCCGAGGTGCAGGTGGAAGTCAGCTTCAGCGACCGCACGGCCGATATCGTCGAGGACGGTTTCGACCTGGCCATCCGCATCGGCAGCGCCAACACCGACCGCCAACTGGTGTCCCGCGTGGTCGCCCGTTATCAGGCACTGCTCTGCGCCGCGCCGGGCTATCTCGCCGAGCACGGCACGCCACGAGACATGGACGCCCTTGCCCACCACGACTGCCTGTACTTCAGCAGCCGTACACGCAAACAAAGCTGGCGCTTTCGCGAAGCGGACGGCACCTGGGTCAAGGCTTACGGGCGCAGCCGCCTGCGCCTGGACAGCGGCGAAGCGCTGCGTGACGCCGCCGTGTCCGGGCTGGGCATCGCCTTGCTGCCGGATTTCGTGGTGGCCGAGGACCTGGCCGCCGGGCGCCTGATGCAGGTGCTGCCCAGCCTGGACGCCGGGGATGTGGAGATTCTGGCGATGTACCCGAGCAAGCGTTTTCTGGAACCCCGGGTACGGCGCTTTATCGACCTGATGGTGGATGAACTGGCGGGCTGATCAGTCCGCGTGGGCGATCACCTTGATCTCGACGATCTGCGCATCCGACGCCAGGTAGTTCACGCCAACCAGGGTCGCAGCCGGGCGATGGTCGCCGATGTATTCCTTCCACACATTCACCACCGCGTCAAAATCGCGCTTGGCATGCACCAGGAAGAAATCCACCGCGGCAATGTTCGAGCGCCCGACGCCAAAGCCTGCCAGCACGCGGTCGAGACTCTCCAGGGTCTGGCGCGTCTGCACGGCGGCGTCACCGTCAACGAACTCACCTTCCAGGGTGTGGGAAAACTGCCCGGCAATGTAGATCGTGCCGTTGACGCGATAACCCTGGCTGACGCTGTTGCCCTCTTCCCATGAAACGCCGTGGTTGTAGATGCTGGGTGTGCTGCTCATGCCGGTTTCCTCGGGGATGATTTAAGGAAACTCTAACAAGGGCATTGGCGAATGGACGTCCCCACTGAAGCGACCAAAAATTACCCGCCCACGGCCTTCGGCTGGTATCGTGCCGCCCTTGAAAAAACCGCTGCGAGGAAATGGACCTTGAACACAGACGAAAAAATGACCGGTGACCTGTTCGAGGTGGACAAGCGCCTGTCACTCAAGCCCGTGGTGGACTTCAACAGCTACCTGCGCAGCGCTTTCGGCGATGGCCGCTGCACCTGCATCCGCTGCGTCGCCAGTGAAGGCAACGAGGCGGGTTACGAGTTCCAGCACACCTTCGAGTTCGACGGCAAGAAAGTCCACCGCCGCTTCGCCTCCACTGCCGGCAGCGATGTGCTGCTGATGCTGAAGAAAGCCTGGCTGTCCTACACCAAGGCCGAGTTGCCGTTGAGCGGCGCGCTGGCCCTGGACACGGTGAAGGAGTTTGTCGAGCCACAGCTGCACAAACGCGTGGCGCCGTTGTTGCTGGCCAGCGGGTTGGTCAAGGATGTGGAAGGTGAGTTGAGGATGCAGGCGCAGGCCGCCTGATCCGCCGGACGTTGATCAGTAACCCACACCACGCACCCCACCCGAAGCGCGGATGGACTCGCCGGTGATCCAATGGGCATCGCCGGACGCCAGGAACACCGCAAGCGGCGCGATATCTTCCGGCTCGCCAAAACGCCCCAGTGGGGTGCCTGCAATAAGCTGCTGGCCAAATTCACCAGCGAAGTTACCGTCGGTGGCCGGCGTGTTTGTATGCCCCGGCAGGATCGAATTGACCCGGATCCCCTTCGGCCCCAACTCACGCGCCAGGGCGAAGGTCAGCGTATCCACCGCGCCCTTGGTGGCCGAGTAGACGCTGGAAGCCAGGTAGGGATCGGTACTGAGGATCGAGCTGATGTTGATGATGCTGCCTCCTTGGCCAAGCAGCTTGACGGCTTCGCGAACGGCCAGGAGATAACCCAGCACATTGAGGTTGAATTGGCGATGGAACGCCTCTTCGGTCAAGTCTTCAATCATCTGGAACACCGCGACACCGGCATTGTTGACCAGGATATCCAGGCGGCCATATTCGCTTCTGACCGTGTCGAACAGCTGTATCACGTCGGCTGCCAGGCTCATGTCGGCCCGCACACTCATGGCGTTGCCGCCATCGGCCTGGATCTGCGCCACCACCCCATCGGCCTCGGCTTTGCCGGACGAATAGTTGACCACCACCGTGGCCCCCGCCGCGCCCAGTGCCTTGGCGATACCTGCGCCGATGCCTTTTGAGGCGCCGGTAACAACAGCAATTTTTCCGTCGAGCTTCATGATGTGACCTTCCAAAGGTTAAGTGATACCGCTTGCCCACAGTATTCAGGCCGCGGCCGATGCAGCGGTTGCCGGTTCTTCTCCCATGCTTGCCTATTCTTCTCGCCTGGCTTGCGTTGCCTGGCGGCGTGCCTCATGTTCAAGGCCATGAACAATCAACTCGATGAACTGCGCAGCCTGGTCATGCGTGCAGGCAACCAATGGACAGACACCGGCTTGCCTCGCGTGATGATGGTGCGGGCCGAAGCCTGTGCCGATCAGGTCTATCAGCCGATGCTGCACCTGGTACTGCAAGGTTCGAAGACCTTGTGGATAGGCGATCAGGCGCAAACCTACGGGCCCGCCAGCTATTTCGTGGTGCCCGTCGAGGTACCCGCCACCGGCCAGATTCACCCATGCGCCCCGGGGCTGCCTTATCTGGCGCTGAGCCTCACCCTGGACCACAACGTGATCGCCACGCTGTTGGCCGACGAGATCGAAACCGACGAGCGCACAACCAATAGTTGTTTTGCCGCTGTGCCTGCACCTGCCGAGCTGGTTGATGCCTGGCTGCGCCTGCTGCGGCTGATGGACCGGCCCAACGAAGTCGCCGTATTGGCGCCGATGATCGAGCGCGAGATTCTGTTCCGGGTCTTGCAGGGTCCGCTACGGGCAACGTTGCTGGACATGGCCCGCCCCGATGGCCGCCTGGCGCAGATCCGCCGTGCGACCGAGTGGATTCGCGAGCATTTCAATCAACCCTTTCGCGTCGAGCCATTGGCAGCCATGTCCGACATGAGCGTCGCGGCGTTCTATCGGCACTTCAAAGCCATCACTGCCATGACCCCGATTCAATACCAGAAACGCCTGCGCCTGCTGAGGGCACGCTGGTTGCTGCTGTTCGACACCCGGGATGCGGCGTCGATTGCCTTCAGCGTCGGCTATGAGAGCGCCTCACAGTTCAGTCGCGAATATGCCCGGCTGTTCGGCCTGCCACCAGGGCGTGATGCGGCCAGGTTCAAGGTGCCTGCCGTGTGAGGCGTTGGCCTGGTGATGGGTTTACATATCGGTAATCGTGGTGCCCGCGATGCTTTCGGCAAACCCTACACCCAACAGTTGACCCGGCGTTGCAAACCCCGGCCGGCGGTCACCAGCCAGCACTCGACGGGCGGCCTCCACCGCCGCCAAGGGGGTGTAGGTGTAGCCGTTAACCGTCTCGATCACCGAGCGCATCACTTGGCCATCGGCGCCTGTAACCTCTGCCACCGCTCGCGCGCGATGGGCCTCGCGCTGTTGCAGGCTGGGGCCGTCGGGCAGTTGTGACAGGTCCCCCTCGGGAAACGCATCGCCGCTGATGTGCACGAACATGGCGATATTCGGGATGCCCGTGGAGTGCCACGCCGTGACCAGGTCACCGAAGGACAGCGGTGCGCAAAGCACCGGGCCGTCGCCAAAATCCAGCAGCTGTGGCTGGGCATCCGGGGTAGCGATGAGCTGCCCGTCCACCCGCGCCAATAGCCCCGCCCCGATGATTTCGCCCACGCTCATGGCCGAGCCCCGGGACATGGAACCGGCGACCTGCAGCGCTACCTTCAGCGACTGCGGGTGTTGCACACGACGCGCCACGTGCATCGCCAGGCAATCCGTCGGCACCACGTCCCAGCCAACCCCGGGCAACAACATGACGCCCGCTTCGGCGGCCTGCGCACCCAGTCGCTCCGCCAAGCGGTAGACGTTGATTTCGGCGGTGATGTCCAGGTAGTCGACGCCCGCCGCGATACACGCCTGCATCAGCGCGCCTGCTGTCTGTGCAAACGGCCCGGCGAAGTTCAACAGCACGTCGATACCCTCCAGGGCATCACTGGCAAGGGTGTCCGGGGAGAACACGCGGTACGGCACGCCCAGTTGCGCAGCCAGCGGTGCCAGGCGCTGGCTGTTGCGCCCGGCAATCACCAGGTCCAACCCTTGTGCCTTGGCGTTCTCGGCCGCCATGCGTCCGGTGTAGCCTGTGGCGCCGTAGATCATCAAGGTCTTCATTGGGCGTGCTGCCAGTTCTTGTAGACGAATTCGAGGCTATAGCCGTCAGGGTCCAGCACGTTGGCGGCGTAGTAGTTCGGGTCATAGTGCAAACGCGCGCCCGGGGCGCCGTTGTCGACGGCACCAGCACTCATCGCCGCCTGGTAGGCCGCATCGACCTCGGCGCGGCTGCTGGCGACGAAACCCACGTGCACCACCCTGCCCTCAACCACGCCCTCGCGCAACCAGAAGAATATGCGTCCGTTGGCGCCGAAACCCTTGAGGTCCGGATGGCCCGGCGGGCCGTCCTTGCCGGCGTAGTCGTGGCGCGTGGTGATGCCCAGTGGGGTCAGTGCGGCCTGATAGAAATCGATGGCGCGTTGAATGTCGCTGACCGACAAAAAGATATGATCCAGCATGCTGTCGCCTCGCTCTTCAGATGATGTAACCGCCCGCGACCTCGATCGTCTGGGCATTGATCCAGCGGCCTTCGTCCGACAGCAACATGGCGATCACACGCGCCACGTCCTCAGGTTCGCCCACTCGGCCGAGAGCCGTTTGTGACGCCAGCAGCGCTTCAAACTCATCATTGAGCCCGCCGCCCAGCTCAGTGCGGATCGCTCCCGGAGACACGGCATTCGCGCGGATCTGCCGCTCGCCAAACTCCTTGGCCATGTAGCGGGTGAGCACATCCAGCGCGCCCTTGAAGGCGGCGTAAGGCGCGACGCCGGCGGTAGCCACGCGGGTGGTCGCGCTGGTCAGGTTGACGATGCAGGCGTGTGCCTGCAGCAACGGCAGCAAGGCTTGAGTCAGGAAAAACGGGCCTTTGAGGTGCACATTCAGCAGCCCGTCGAACTGCGCCTCGGTGACCGATTCCAAGGGATTGAACAGGCCGAAACCTGCGTTGTTCAGCAGGCCACTCAAGCCGCTCTCACCAAAGGTTGCCGACAGCGCCTGTTTTACCGCCTCGCCAAAACCCTCGAAGGAACTGACGTCAGCCACGTCCAATGGCAGCGCGACGGCCTTGCCGCCGGCCGTCTCAATGCGCTGCACCAGCGCTTGGGCGGCTTGCGGATGACTGTTGTAGGTCAGGATCACACCCATGCCTTTACGGGCACACAACTCTGCAGTGCTGGCACCAATGCCACGGCTGCCGCCGGTAATGAGGATAACGCCCATGTGTGGCTCCACTGCTTGCTCAAATGAGTCACCACAGTAGGCTTGCCCGCCTGTACCGGCGCAGCCGTTCCTGCTCGAAACCTGCCTGTTTCTGCTTTTTGCTTGCACAGGCAACCCCTCGGCGCTCAGCATGGCCGCCATGAACACACAACTGATCGAACTGCGCGCCCTGGCTGCCAAGGCCGAAAACCGCCGCACTGAAACGGGTATCCCGCGCGTGGCCATGGTCCAGGGCGCGATTCCCGAGCACATGCTGGCTGCCGTGTATGACCCGATGATCAACCTGATCCTGCAGGGCAGCAAATCCATGACCGTAGGCGACCGCACGCTGCGCTACGACCCGGCGACCTATTTTGTGATGTCCATCGAGTTGCCCGCCGTGGGCACCGTGCACCCGGCGGCCAGCGGTGAACCTTACCTGGCGGTCAGCCTGACACTGGACCCGACGTTACTCGCGACGCTGCTCGGCGACTTGCCCAAACCTGCCGGGCGCTACGACCACGAGGCGGGTTTTTCGGTGGCCGCCGTTACGCCTGAACTGATGGACGCCTGGCTGCGCCTGCTGCGGCTGATGGGCAACCCTGAGGCAATCGCAGCCCTCGCCCTGGTTTACGAGCGCGAGATTCTCTACCGCGTGCTGCAAGGCCCCCACGGCTGGATGCTGCGGGAGATAGCCGCGCCGGACACCGCCATGGCCCGGGTGAGCCAGGCCATCCAGTGGATTCGCCGGGACTTCGCCGAGCCCATCCGGGTGGAAGCCCTGGCGCAGAAAGCCGCAATGAGCGTGTCGGCCTTCCACCGCCACTTCAAGGCCGTCACCAACCTGAGCCCGTTGCAGTACCAAAAACGCGTGCGCCTGCTGCAGGCCCGCACGCTGATGGTAGCCGGCGCCAAAAACGTTACCAGCACCGCCTTTGAGGTCGGCTATGAAAGCCCGACCCAGTTCAGCCGGGATTACGCCCGGGTGTTCGGCCTGCCGCCGGCGCGGGACGCGGCGCGAATCCTGGGTGAAAACCGCGGCCCGAAGGCGAAGTGACCACCGCGTGCTAGCCTGCCATCGCACGTCCCCACGACAAGGAGTTGCCGATGGCCGAACCACGCAAGAAGATGAGCCTTTTAGGCCTGACCACTCTGGTGGCGATCAACATGATGGGCTCCGGCATCATCATGTTGCCGGCCAGCATGGCGCAATTGGGTGCGATCTCGCTGCTGTCGTGGGTGATCACCGCCGTGGGCTCGATGGCGATTGCGTACTGTTTTGCCCAATGCGGCCTCTTCTGTACGCGCACGGGCGGCATGTCGGCCTATACCGAAGAGGCCCACGGCAAGTCGGGGTTCTTCCTGTGTTCGTTCCTGTATTTCCTGTCGCTGATCATCGCCAATGTGGCGATCGCGATTTCGGCGGTGGGTTATCTGTCGTCCTTTATCCCGTGGTTGGGCAGCGGGCCGATCCCGTTGTTTATCGGCACCCTCGGGCTGATCTGGCTGACCACCGTGGCCAACTTCGGCGGCCCGCGCCTGACCGGCCGGATCGGCGTAGTCACGGTGTGGGGCGTGATCATTCCCGTGGCGGGTTTGAGTGTGATCGGCTGGTTCTATTTCAAGACCGAGGTGTTCAGCGCCGCCTGGAACCCCAACCAACTGCAACTGTGGGACGCCGTTGGCGCGAGTATTCCGCTGACGCTCTGGGCCTTCTTGGGCATGGAGTCCGCCGCCCAGGGCTATGACGCCGTGGAAGACCCCAGGCGCACCGTGCCGCTGGCCTGCCTGCTGGGTACCCTGGGTGCGGCGCTGGTGTATGTGCTGTCCACCAGCGTGATCCAGGGCATCGTGCCCAATGCCGAGCTGGCCGAGTCTTCAGCGCCGTTTGCCCTGGTGTATGCGCAGATCTTCACGCCATTGGTGGGCGACATCATCATGGCGCTGGCGGTGGTGGCGTGTATTGGTTCGCTGCTGGGTTGGCAGTTCACCCTGGCGCAGACGGCCAAGATGTCGGCGGACCAGCGCCTGTTTCCGCGTTTCTTCAGCCGGGTGAGCGGCGCGCAGGCGCCCGTTTTGGGGCTGATCGCGTGCGGGGCGTTGCAGAGTCTGATTGCCTTGTCGACCATCTCGCCCACCGCCAGCGCCCAGTTCAGCAAGCTGGTGAACCTGGCGGTGGTGACCAATTTGATCCCCTACGTCACCGCGCTTACCGGGTTGTTGGTGATGATGCACAAGGCGCGGGTGGCTGCATCGGTTTATGCGCGTAATACGGCGGTGATGCTGATTGCCGTGGGGTATTCGCTGTATGCGATTTATGCCTGCGGGGAGGAAGCGGTGTTTGGCGCGATGCTGGTGTTGGCGTTTGGTTATCTGCTGTATGGGTTTCTGGCTCGGCGGTTTGTTACCTTCGGTGAGGGTGCCGGGTGATTGGGGGCATATCCGTTATTTGGGTTGTTGCAGATATTGGTTCCGCTCTTACAGCGGGTCACTTTTGAAAAGAGCCGGAATGCCGGCCCAGCCAAAAGTAACCAAAAGGCTCTTGCCCCACCACTCGGCACCTCGCTAAGGCTCGGTGTGCCCGAACGCAGGCAGCACGAAGCGGGCCGCCGCGACGGGGCGTCCCTGCCCCGTCGCGGCTAAACCGGCGTCCTGCCGGTTTA
>NZ_JANUEW010000042.1:0-47044 GCF_024807515.1 Pseudomonas sp. BIGb0558 | reverse complement strand
ACCGAGCCTAAGCGAGGTGCCGACAGGCGGGGCAGAGCCCTTTGCTTACTTTGGGGCTTTTCCAAAGTGAGTCGCTGTAAGAGCGAAACCATAAGTAGCCGTTACCTAAAAAACGGATATACACACAACAGCCACGTAAAGATTCCGTATAGATTCAACCCAAGCCATAACGTTTACGTCGTCTCTATTGAGCAACTAATCCCCCCTAAACTACTGTGAACTTCACACCAATCACCCCCGCAGGAAGTCATCGTGGAAAGTTCAACTTTAGGCATGATCGTCCTCTCAATGATCGCCCTGTTCGGCGCCGCCGCCTTTTGCTTCGAAAAACTCGCCACCCGCGAATCAAAGAAAAAGAAAGCCAAATAAGCTGATCATCAAAAGCAGCAGAACCCCAGACTTTCAAGGGATACCCCACCCCCGGGCTATCCCTTGTTTTCGTTCGCCCACCACAAATCCATCTATACACCGTCTTAATACCCGCACCGGCAATCAGTGCCCGAACTTGATACCCAACCTCTTAACCTCCCCGCGTCCGCAATCGCGGCTTATTAATCAGGGGAGTTCCACCGTGCTCACACTCAAGTTCATCTATATCGCCAGCGGCTTATGCGCCGTCGGGCTGTTCGCTTATCTGGGCTACGCCCTCATCCGCGCCGAAAAGTTCTAGGGAGCCCGCCATGTTAGACGTGATTTTTATCGCCCTCTCCCTGGTGTTTTTCACCGCGACAGCCATGGCCATTGTCGCCATGGGCAAGATTTGAACGGAGCCTCGACATGCTAAGCACTTTGCTGGAATTTGCGCTGGTCCTGGCCTTGATGACCGGGCTCGCCGCGCTGATGGGCAAGTGGCTGACCCGGGTCTTTACCGGGACCCGCCATGCCCTGCCGGAACGCTGTACCTATCGCCTGCTGGGCATTGACCCGCACGAAACCATGGGCTGGGCCCGCTACGGCTCCGCCCTGCTGCTGTCGAACGCGGCGATGATGCTGCTCGGCTACCTCATCCTGCGTTTGCAGGCGGTGATGCCGATCAACCCCCTCGGGCTGGCCGCGCAAACCCCGGACCTGGCGTTCAACACCGCCGCGTCCTTTATTACCAACACCAACTGGCAGGCGTACTCGGGCGAAACCAGCCTGTCGAACTTCAGCCAGATGGCGGTGATCACCTTCCTGATGTTCGTCGGCGCCACCTCGGGCGTGGTCGCGGCCGCCGGTTTTATCCGTGGCCTGAGCCGCTCAAGCTCGGCGGATATAGGCAACTTCTGGGTCGACTTCACCCGCACCCTGTACCGCGTGATGCTTCCACTGTGCGTGGGCATGGCGCTGGTCTATGTGTGGCAAGGCATGCCGCAAACCTTCGCTTCACAAGCCCTGGCGACAACGCTTGAAGGCGCACAACAGCAGTTGATTGTCGGCGCCGTGGCAAGCTTTGAATCGATCAAGCATATCGGCACCAACGGCGGCGGCTTCTTCAGCATGAACGCCGCGCACCCGTTCGAGAACCCGACACCGCTGACCAACGCGCTGCACATCCTCAGCATGTTGCTGATCCCGTCGGCGCTGACTTACACCTTTGGCAGCATGCTGCTGCAACGCCGTCAGGGCTGGGTGTTTTTCGGCACGTTCCTGGTGATGTTCTTAGGCTTCCTCGCGCTGGTGTATGGCGCCGAGCAAAACGGCAACCCGCTGCTGACCCAGGCCGGTGCCAACCAGACGCTGTCCATCGAGCAAAGCGGCGGCAACATGGAGGGCAAGGAGCTGCGTTTCGGCATCGCCGACAGCAGCCTGTTTATCGCCACCACAACGGCTGCCACCACCGGCTCGGTCAATGCGATGCACGACTCATTGACCCCCATGGGCGGCTTCGTGCCCCTGGCGCAGATGATGCTCAACTGCGTGTTCGGCGGCGACGGCGTGGGCTTTATCAACCTGATCCAGTACGCGCTGCTGACGGTGTTCCTGGTGGGCATGATGATCGGCCGCAGCCCGGAATTCCTCGGCAAGAAGATCGAGGCCCGGGAGATGAAACTGGTGATGCTCTCGGTGCTCGCGCACCCCATCAGCATCCTCGGTTTCACCGCCCTCGCCGCCCTGTGGCCCGACACCATGGCCAGCCTCAACAACCTCGGCCCGCACGGTTTCAGCGAGGTGCTCTACGCCTACACCTCGGGCACCGCCAACAACGGTTCGGCGTTCGCCGGGTTGAACGCCAACACGCCGTTTTTCAACACCACCATTGGCCTCGCGATGTTGATCGGGCGCTTCTTCACCATGCTGCCGATGCTGGCCGTGGCCGGTTCCCTGGCGATGAAAAAGACCGTGCCTGCCGGTGCCGGCACCATTCCCACCGCAACCCCGCTGTTCATGGTGCTGGTGGTGTTTGTGGTGCTGGTAGTAGGCGGCCTGACTTTCCTGCCGGCGCTCGCGCTCGGCCCGCTGGTGGAGCAACTGCAGTTGCTGTCCGGCCAGACGTACAACTAAGGACACGTTGATGACGACTCAATCGATATTCAAAGGGCTGTTGCGCCCGGTGCTGGTTTCGGCGGTGTTTTTCATGGCGCTGACCGGCCTCGCGTATCCGGCCTTCACCACCTTGGCTGCGCAGTTGCTGTTCCCGTTCCAGGCCCAGGGTTCGCTGATTGAACGTGACGGGCTGGTAATCGGCTCAGCGTTGATCGGCCAGGATTTCAACCAGCCCGGCTACTTCCATGGCCGCCCGAGCATGACCCTCGGCGCCGACCCGCAAGACCCAAGCAAAAGCGTGTCGCAGCCGTACAACGCAGGCTCAAGCGGCGCCAGCAACCTGGGCCCTACCAGCCAGAAACTGGTGGATCAGGTCGCGGCCCGAGTCAAAGCGTATCGCCAGGACAACGGTCTCGCCGCCGACGCCCAGGTACCGGTGGATGCGGTCACCGCCTCCGCCTCCGGCCTGGACCCGCATATCTCGGTGGCCAACGCGCGCATCCAGCTGGCCCGGGTCGCCCGCCTGCGGCAGATCCCGGAAGCCGAACTGCTGCAACTGGTGAACGAAAACACCGCCAGCCGCACCCTCGGTTTGCTCGGCGAACCACGGGTCAATGTGCTGCAACTCAACCTCGCGCTGGACGCTCGCCTGCCTCTGCGTCAGCCCCCTATTGCGGCCAGTGAGTAAGAGATTCCCCCATGATCAAGAATGCTCGTTTACCTCTGTTTGACCGCGCCATCGTGCTCACTGCCTGCGCCGATGCGTTCAAGAAACTGCTGCCCCAGGCGCAGTGGAAAAACCCGGTGATGTTCGTGGTGTACCTGGGCAGCCTGCTCACCACGCTGCTGTGGTTCCAGTCCCTCGGTGGCCAGGGTGAAGCGCCCAGCGGGTTTATCCTCAGCATCTGCTTGTGGCTGTGGTTCACCGTGCTGTTCGCCAACTTCGCCGAAGCCCTGGCCGAGGGACGCAGCCGGGCCCAGGCCGCCAGCCTGCGGGGGATGAAACGCCAGACCCTGGCCAAGCTGCTGCAACAACCCAAGCACGGCGCGGCCTGGCTGCCCACCGAGGCAACGCTGCTGCGCAAGGACCAGGTGGTGCTGATCGAAGCCGGCGACCTGGTGCCGCTGGACGGCGTGGTGATCGAAGGCGTGGCCTCGGTGGATGAAAGCGCAATCACCGGCGAATCGGCGCCGGTGATTCGTGAAGCCGGTGGCGACTTTTCCTCAGTCACCGGCGGCACCCGCGTGCTGTCGGATTGGCTGGTGGTGCGCATCAGCGTCAACCCGGGCGAATCGTTCCTCGACCGCATGATCTCCATGGTCGAATCCGCCAAGCGCCAGAAGACGCCCAACGAAGTCGCCCTGACGATTTTGCTGGTGGGCCTGACCCTGTTGTTCCTCCTGGTGATCGCCACCCTGAGCCCGTACTCGATCTTCGCCGTGGCCATGAGCGGCAGCGGCAGCGTGGTCAGCGCCACGGTGCTGGTGGCGCTGTTGGTGTGCCTGATCCCCACCACCATCGGCGGCCTGCTCTCGGCCATCGGCGTGGCGGGCATGAGCCGGATGATGTCGGCCAATGTGATCGCCACCTCGGGCCGAGCGGTGGAGGCGGCGGGTGACATCGACGTGTTGCTGCTGGACAAGACCGGCACCATCACCCTGGGCAATCGCCAGGCCAGCAGCTTCCTGCCTGCACCGGGCATCAAGGAAGCCGAGTTGGCCGACGCCGCGCAACTGGCCTCCCTGGCCGACGAAACCCCGGAAGGCCGCAGCATCGTGGTGTTGGCCAAGCAGAAATTCGACATCCGCGCGCGGGACATCAACGCCCTGGGCGCAAGCTTTGTGCACTTCACCGCACAGACCCGCATGAGTGGCGTCGACCTGCCCGAAGGCCGAGGCATCCGCAAGGGCGCCGCAGATGCCATCCGCAGTCATATCGAAGCGTTGGGCGGGAGTTTTCCGGCAGCCCTGCAGGCCAAGGTCGACGAAGTATCGCGCCGCGGCAGCACCCCGCTGGTGGTGTCCGACGGTGCAAAAGCCCTGGGCGTGGTGGAGCTCAAGGACGTGGTCAAGGGCGGCATCAAGGAGCGTTTTGCCGAACTGCGGCGCATGGGCATCAAGACCGTGATGATCACCGGCGACAACCGGCTGACCGCCGCCGCGATTGCGGTGGAAGCCGGCGTGGATGACTTCCTCGCCGAGGCGCGCCCGGAAGACAAGCTGCAACTGATCCGCGACTACCAGGCCCAGGGCAAGCTCGTGGCCATGACCGGCGACGGCACCAACGACGCACCGGCGCTGGCCCAGGCCGACGTGGCGGTGGCGATGAACAGCGGCACCCAGGCGGCGAAAGAGGCCGGCAACATGGTCGACCTCGACAGCAACCCGACCAAGTTGATCGAGGTGGTCGAGGTCGGCAAACAGATGCTGATGACCCGCGGCGCGCTCACCACCTTCAGCGTGGCGAATGACGTGGCGAAGTACTTCGCGATCATCCCGGCGGCGTTTGTCGCGACGTACCCGCAACTCGGCGCGCTGAACGTGATGCACCTGACCAGCCCCAACTCGGCGATTCTCAGCGCAGTGATTTTCAACGCGCTGATCATTGTTGCGCTGATTCCGCTGGCACTGCGCGGCGTGACCTACCGCGCGATTGGCGCGGCGGCGCTGCTCAATCGCAACCTGCTGATCTATGGCCTGGGCGGGGTGCTGGTGCCGTTTGCCGGGATCAAGCTGATTGACATGGTACTGACCGGGCTGGGCCTCGTGTAGCACCCGATCCACTGTAGGAGCGAGCTTGCTCGCGAAGGGCGTCAACGATAACGCGGGAAACCTGACACCCAACGGCGCTCTCCTGTTTTTCGCGAGCAAGCTCGCTCCTACAGTCCATTTGAGGAATGACATGCCCGCATTAAATGAAGTACGCCCCGACCCCGACGCCCTCCTCGCCCGGGTCCAGCAGGAAGAACAGGCCGCCTTGCGCGGCAAATTGCGTATCTACTTCGGCTCCAACGCCGGCGTGGGCAAGACCTGCGCCATGCTCGACGCAGCGCAACGGGAAACCAGCCTCGGCCGCGACGTACTCGCCGGCGTGGTGGAAACCCACGGCCGCCAGGAAACCGCCGACCTGCTCGACGGCCTCGAACAATTGCCCCGCGCCCAGCGCCTGCACCGCGACTTTGCCCTCACCGAATTCGACCTCGACGCCGCCCTGCAACGCCATCCCGCCGTGCTGCTGGTGGATGAACTGGCCCACAGCAACGTGCCCGGCTCGCGCCACCCGAAACGCTGGCAAGACGTGGAAGAACTGCTCAGTGCCGGCATCGATGTGTGGACCACCCTCAACGTCCAGCACCTGGAAAGCCTTAACGATCTGGTGAGTGGGATCATTGGCATTCGGGTGCGGGAAACTGTACCCGACCACGTGTTCGACAACGCCCACGAAGTGGTGGTGGTCGACCTGCCGCCGGATGACCTGCTGCAACGTTTGAAGGACGGCAAGGTGTACCTGGGCCCCCAGGCCGAGCGCGCGTCGCGGCACTTTTTCCGCAAGGGTAACCTGCTGGCTCTGCGGGAACTGGCCCTGCGCCGTACCGCCGACCGGGTCGACACACAAATGCGCGTGTACCGTCGCGAACAGTCGATCAAGACCCTGTGGCCCGCCCGCGAGCGGTTGCTGGTGGGCGTGGCCGGTGACGCCGGGGATGAGCGCCTGGTGCGCGAAGCAGCGCGCCTGGCGCAAAAGCTTGAGGCGGACTGGATCGTAGTGCACGTCGCTGCAGCCCAAGGTCGCGGCGCCAAGCGTTACCTCACCGCGATGAAAACTCTGGCCCTGGCCGCCGAATTCGGCGCCGACACCGCAACATTGCCGGGCATGGACGTCGCTGAAGCGCTGGCCGCGTGTGCCCGGGAACACAACGCCAATCGCCTGGTGCTCGGCCATCACCCGCGCCGGGCGTGGCGGTTCTGGCATCAGTCGGTGGGCGACCGGATCAGCCGGCACCATCCACAGATCGACCAGATCGTGATCGCCCATGGCGTGTTGCCGGGCACGGCTCCCGTCATTGAAAAAACCGCGCCCGCACCTGGCCGAACCCTGGCCTATATCTGGGCCACCCTCGCCTGTTTCACCGCCAGCGCCATCGCCTCGCTGCTGCTGCAAGTGTTCGAGCTGGCCAACGTGGTGATGCTGTTCCTGCTCACGGTGGTGCTGGTGGCCCTGCGCTTTGGACGCGGCCCCGGCGTCTGGGCGGCAATGCTGGCGGTGCTGTGTTTCGACTTCTTTTTCGTCCAGCCACGCTACTCATTTACGGTCAATGACACCCAGTATTTCTTCACCTTCGCGCTGATGCTCGGCATCGCCCTGATCACCGGGCAACTCACCGCCCGCCTGCGCCACGAAGCCCGCACCGCCGCCGCCCGGGAGCGCCGCGCCACCTCACTGGCACGGCTGGCCCGGGACCTGTCGGCGGCGCTGACCGTGGAGCAGATCAGCGAAGTGGCGCTGCGCACCTTCAGCGGCGTGTTCGAGGCGCGGGTCGGCCTGGCCTTGCCGGACGCCGCCGATGGTGTGCACAGCGTGGGCGCGGGCGGGCTGCCGATCGACGACAGCATCGCCCAATGGACCTACGACCACGGCCAGTCCGCCGGCCAGGGCACCGACACGTTATCCGCCGCCAAGGGCTGCTACCTGCCGCTCAAGGCACCGATGCGCGTGCGCGGCGTGCTGGTGCTGGAACTGGCGCAAAGCGAACGCTTGAACGAGCCCGAAGAACGCCGCCTGCTGGAGGCCTGCATGAGCCAGTTGGCGATTGCCCTGGAGCGTGTGCACTTCGTCGAAGTGGCGCAAAGCACGCTGGTGCAGATGGAAGGCGAGAAGATGCGCAACACCCTGCTCGCGGCGATTTCCCACGACCTGCGCACACCGCTGACCACCCTGATCGGCGCTGCCGACACCGCCCTGCCCCATGCGCCGCCAGGGCCGCTGACCGAGTTGCTGCACGGCATTCACGAGCAGGCGACCTCAATGCAACGCCTGATCGAAAACCTGCTGGACATGGCCCGCATGCAAGAGCGTGGCGTGCGGCTCAACCGGCAATGGCATTCCCTGGAAGAGATCGTCGGCAGCGCCCTGCGCCAATTGCGCGAACCACTGGCCCGACATGTGCTGCATGCCACGCTGGACCCGCAGTTGCCACTGGTGGACGTCGACGCGCTGCTGATCGAACGGGTGCTGGTCAACCTGCTGGACAACGCTGCCAAGTACACCCCGGCCGGCACGCTTATCACCGTGGCCGCCAGTGCCGTGTCGGACAGCATCCTCCTGGAAGTCTGCGACACCGGCCCGGGCAGCGCGCCGGCCAATCTGTTCGAGCCGTTTGCCCGTGGCCAGCAGGAATCCGCCGTCGCCGGGATCGGCCTGGGGCTGGCCCTGGCCAAACGCATCGTAGAAGCCCACGGCGGGCGCATCGAAGCCAAGCCTGGCCGCGAGCGCGGCATGCATTTCGTCATCACTTTACCGGCGGGCACCCCGCCCTCAATGGACGCGCTATGAGCACTGCACGCATTCTGATTGTTGAAGACGAGGCCAATATCCGCCGCTTTGTCGGCATCGCCCTGCAGGATGAGGGCTTCCAGGTGTTCGAGGCCGACAGCGTCAAGCGCGCGTTGATCCATGCCTCCAGCCGCCAGCCGGACCTTGTGATTGTCGACCTCGGCCTGCCGGATGGCGACGGCAAGCAGTTGATCAGTGAGCTGCGGGGTTGGCTGGCGGTGCCGATCCTGGTGCTGTCGGCACGGGATCGCGAAGAAGAAAAAGTCGCCGCCCTGGACGCCGGCGCCGACGACTACCTGACCAAACCCTTCGGCGTGCCCGAGTTGCTCGCGCGCATCCGTGCGCAACTGCGTCGACACGGGCAAACCGGTACGGTGGCGGCCACCAGCAAGGTGGCGTTTGGCGAGATTGAAGTGGACCTGGCGACCCATGAAGTGTGGCGCCAGGGCCAACCGGTGCACCTGACGCCTATCGAATACCGCCTGCTGTGCGCGATGATCCGCGGCCAGAGCCGGGTGCTGACCCATCGCCAATTATTGCTGGAAGTGTGGGGCCTGGATTACGTGGACCGCGCCCACTATCTGCGGGTGCATATGGCGCATCTGCGGCAGAAGCTGGAGGCGGACCCGGCCCAGCCGCAGTACTTCATTACCGAGTTGCAGGTGGGCTACCGGCTGGTGGGGTTGTGAACAGATGCGCGGCGGCGAAGTCGACAAATACGCGTATTTTCGGTGACAGGTGCCGGCTGGACGGCCACAGGGCCCAGAACTGGCCCTGGTCGTCGGAGTGGCCGTCGAGCACGGTTTCCAGTTGGCCCTGGGCGAGGGCCTCGCGGGCCAGGAAGTCCGGCACGTAGGCAATGCCATGGCCATCCATTGCAGCCCTGAGCATGGCCTCCATATTGTTCAAGGTCAGGGCGGTGGGCAGGCGCAATTGGGTGATGGCCGGGTTGGCGGACAAGGTCCAGTCCATGATTTTTCCGGTGGTGGCGAAGCGGTAACGCAAACACGGGTGGTGCTCCAGGTCGCTCAGGGATTGCGGCCGACCGTTGGCGCGCAGGTACTCGGGCGACGCACACAACACGAACCTGAACGGCCCGAGCTTGCGGGCCATCAAGGTCGAATCCGCCAGGCCGCCGCTGCGGATGACCACGTCGAAGCCCTCCTCGATGACGTCCACCAGGTGATCGTTGAAATCCAGCTCCAGCTCGATCTCCGGGTAGGCTTTGCGGAACGCCACCATGTGCGGAAAAAGGAACCGATAGCCAATGGTGGGCAGGCTGACCCGCAGCTTGCCTCGGGGTGCCTGCATCGCATGTGAAAGCATGGCGCGGGCGTCTTGCAGGTCGTCGAGAATTTTCCGACAGCGTTCGTAGAACAACTGGCCTTCGGCGGTGAGGCTGACCTTGCGCGTACTGCGGTGCAACAGCCGCACATTCAGCGACGCCTCAAGCTTGGCGACATTCTTGCCCACCGCCGAAGCGGAAATCCCCATCGCCCGGGCCGCGCCGGTGAAGCTCAAGGCTTCTGCCGTTTTTACGAAGGCGAGCACACCGCTCAGGTTATCGGTCACGTGATTGCATCCATCAAGTCCGTTATGAACGGAATGTAAGCCCGTTTATCCACGATTGCATCCTGATTAGAGTCTTTAAATCTTCAGACCTGCGGGAATGCCCCATGAACACTGCAACCGAATCCGCGCCCGACCATGGCCGCTATTCCATCCTCGCGGCGATTTGCCTGGCGGCCCTGGTATTGCCCATGAGCTTCACCGGCGGTGCCGTCGCCACGCCCTTTATCGGCCAGGCCTTTGCGGCCCAGCCAAGCCAACTGGCGTGGATCACCAACGCGTTCATGCTGAGTTTCGGCAGCCTGTTGATGGCCGCCGGCACCCTCGCCGATCTTTATGGGAGAAAGCGTCTGTTCCTGTGGGGCATGGCGCTGTTTGCTGTGGTCTCCCTGCTGCTGGCAGCGGCGCCGGGCATTTTCTGGCTGGATGTATTGCGCGGGGTACAGGGCGTGGCAGCGGCCACCGCATTGGCCAGTGGCTGCGCCGCCCTCGCCCAGGAGTTTGACGGCCACGCCCGCACCCGCGCCTTCAGCCTGTTGGGCACGACGTTCGGCGCCGGCCTGGCGTTTGGGCCGTTGCTCTCGGGGTTGCTGATCGAACACTGGGGCTGGCGCGCGATTTTCCTCGGCACCGCCCTGCTCGCCGGCCTCTCGCTGCTGTTTGCCGCGCCGAAAATGCGCGAAAGCCGTGACCCGCAAGCATCGCGCCTGGACACTCCTGGCGTGCTGACGTTTTCGGCGATGCTGGTGGCCCTGACCACGGCGGTGATCCTGGCCCCGGAGCATGGCTGGGCGTCGCCGCTGGTTGATTCGCTGCTGGTGGCGGCGGCAGTGTTTTTGCTGGTGTTTATCGTCGTCGAAAACCGCTCAAGCCAGCCGATGCTGGACCTGCGGCTATTTCGCTTCCCGCGTTTTCTTGGCGTGCAACTCCTGCCAATCGGCACCTGCTACTGCTACATCGTGCTGATCGTGTTGCTGCCCCTGCGGTTTATTGGTGTGGAAGGCACCAGCGCGCTGGAGGCGGGCCTGATGATGCTGGCGCTGTCGGCACCGATGCTGGTGGTGCCGATGATTGCGGCTTCGCTGACACGCTGGCTGTCGGCCGGTGTGTTGTGTGCCATTGGCCTGCTGATCGCGGCGGCGGGCCTGTGGGGGTTGAGCCTGGCTGAGCAGCCCGGGCAAACCGTCGCTGCGATGCTGGTGATCGGGATCGGCACCGGGCTGCCGTGGGGCTTGATGGATGGCCTGGCGATCAGCGTGGTGCCGAAAGAGCGCGCGGGAATGGCGGCGGGGATTTTCAATACGACGCGCGTTGCCAGTGAAGGCGTGGCGCTGGCGATTACGATGGCGGTGTTGGGGGCATTGGTGGCGCATCACCTGAAGGGTCGCGCGGGGGTCGACGTTTCAGTGATTGCCCAAGGCTTGGTCATGGGTAACGTGCAACTGGCCTCGGCGGTCATCCCGCTGGAAGCACTGCGCAGCGCCTACATCGCGGGGTTCAACACCTTGCTGCAACTGCTCGCGGGACTCACCGTGCTGACGGCGATGGTGGTTCTGGTCTTCATGGGGCGAAACAGCATGGCGACAGTGCAAACCGAGCCGGGGGTTCAGTCGTTGAGCTGAATCCCGGGCACAAAAAAGCCCGCTCGATGAGCGGGCTTTGCGTGGTACCTGGCGTTCAGCATTCCAGGTGACCTGAATATGGCGCAGCGGACGGGACTCGAACCCGCGACCCCCGGCGTGACAGGCCGGTATTCTAACCGACTGAACTACCGCTGCGCGTAACACTAAGAAGCGAATGGTGGGTGATGACGGGATCGAACCGCCGACCCTCTGCTTGTAAGGCAGATGCTCTCCCAGCTGAGCTAATCACCCTTCACTTTCGGTGTGGGGCGCATTCTATAGCAATTTTTCGTAATGTCATGATTTAAATGCAATTTATTTAAAATATTTTGCCTGTGACTGCGCGCACCCCGCAAAACCGGTGCTTTGGGTGCAAACGCGAGTCTATTGCGTTTGCCCAAGCCTTGGCCCCACAATTAACAATTATTCTCAATAACACCTGGGTCGCGCCTTATGTCTGTGGGTGAACCGCCGTTCCAACGGGAGATTACCGAGTTGTACAGCGAGCATCACAGCTGGCTGTTCACTTGGTTGCGCCGAAAACTGGGCTGTACCCACAACGCCGCCGACGTAGCGCAGGATACCTTCGCGCGGATTCTGCACACGCGCGAATCGGTGACCGGCATTCGCGAGCCCCGGGCCTATTTGAGCACCACTGCCCGGCGGCTGATCATCGACCAGGCCCGGCGCAAGCAGATTGAGAACGCCTACCTTCAGGAACTGATGCTGACGGTGGAGACCCTGGAAGGGTTTCAGTCGCCTGAACGGCTCCACGCCACCCTGGAAGCCCTTGAGCACATCGCCTTCATTCTTGAAGGCATGCACGACAACATGCGTCAGGCGTTTGTGCTGTATTACCTCGAAGACCTGACCCAGCAACAAATCGCCCGCCAACTGAAACTGTCGGAGCGTACGGTGCGCAAATACCTGATCCAGGCCCTGCTGCATTGCAGCCACAGCGTGGACATCTGAGCCGCGCATGACTGATTCCCGCCAACAGATCGACGAACAGGCCGCCGAATGGATGATTCGCCTGCACGAAGGCGAATTGACCGAGGCCCAGCGCCAGGCGTTCGAACGCTGGAAGCAGCAAGGCCCGCAACACGCGGCCTCAGCGGCACGCATGGAAGACGTGGTTGCGCGGATGCAGGCCCTGCGCGGGCAAAAAGCCCCGGCGCGGGCGGCCTTGAATGCGGCGTTTCCACGGCACGGCAAAACCCGCAAGCACTACGGCCGCGCACTGGTATTGGCTTGCAGCCTGGCCCTTCCCGCCGCGGCGCTGCTCTATAGCCCTTACCCACAACAGTGGATGGCCGATGTGCACAACGGCCCCGGCGAATGGAAAACCCTGCGCCTGGCAGACGGTTCCACGCTGAAGTTGAACGGCATCAGTGCGGCAAACCTGCACTTCGACAGCCGGCAGCGGCGCATCGAGTTGCTGCAAGGCGAGATCCTGGTGGAGGTGGCTCATGATCGCGAGCGGCCATTTGTGGTGCAGACCGCCCAAGGCACCTTGCGCGCGCTGGGCACACGGTTTGTGGTGAAGCGCGAGGGTGATGTCACCGTATTGAGCATGCTCGAATCCCGCGTTGCCGCCCAAAGTGCGAATGGCCAGCAGACCCTGGAAGTGGACGCGGGCTCACAGGCGCGGGTCAGCAAGGATGCAGTGCGCCTCTCGGGCAGCGTCGATACGGCGAGCGTCAATGACGCCTGGCATCGCCACCAACTGGTGGTGGATAACCGGCCGCTGCCGGAAGTGCTGGATGAGATCGCCCGTCACCGTTCGGGGCGCTTGCAGTTTGATCGGGCCGCACTGGCGAACCTCAAGGTCTCCGCCGTACTGCCTCTGGACGACACCGACCGCACCTTGCAGATGCTGGCCCAAACCCTGCCGATCACACTCAAAACCTTTACGCCGTGGCTGATGATCGTCAGCCCGAGTGCCGAGAGCAAAAAATAATTATTCGCATTGCTTCCGCTTTTTTTCGGGTTGCCCGTCAAGGAAGGTATATCGACAACTAAAGGACTGCCTTCACCATGCCCGCCCCTTCCCACCCTCGCAGACGCCTGCTGAGTTGCGCACCGCTGACCCTTACATTGCTCGCGACGACGTTGCTGGATATCCACCTGGCCCAGGCCGACACGGTAAACGTTGCGGCACACGCCTACGACATCCCCGCCGGGCCGCTCGGCGCCACCCTCAATCGGTTTGCCCAGCAGGCAGGCGTGGCGATTGTGTTCCAGTCCCACAACCTGGAAGGGCTGAACGGGCCTGGGCTGAAAGGCACTTACAGCGTGGACGCAGGGTTCGACAGGTTGCTTCAGGGCAGCGGCTACCGGGCGATCAAAGGCGACCAGGTGTATGCAGTGGAAGCCATTCCTGCGGCCACTGGCGCCATGGAACTGGGCACCACTCAAGTCAGCGCCAACCAACTCGGCACGGTTACGGAGGGCACCGGTTCCTACACCCCAGGTACCATCGCCACCGCCACCCGCCTGGTGCTGACGCCACGGGAAACACCGCAATCGATCTCGGTAGTGACCCGCCAGGTGATGGACGATTTCGGCCTGACGGCCATCGACGATGTGATGCGCCACACACCCGGCATTACCGTATCGACCTATGACTCCGAGCGGACCAACTACTATTCCCGCGGTTTCTCCATCGTCAACTTTCAATACGATGGCATCCCGACCCTACGTGACACCCAGTACTCGGCAGGCCAGACCCTGACCGACATGGCCATTTATGACCGCGTCGAAGTGCTCAAGGGAGCTACCGGCCTGCTCACCGGTGCGGGCGGCGCCGGCGGCACCATCAACCTGATTCGCAAGAAGCCTACCGCCGACTTCCAGGGCAACATCGAACTCGGCGCCGGGACCTGGGACAACTACCGCACACAGGTTGACGTCAGTGGTCCGCTGACCGAAACCGGAAACGTGCGCGGCCGGGCAGTAGCGGCCTACCAGGACAAAAAATCTTTCCTCGACCACTATTCACGCAAGACCGGCGTTTACTACGGCATTCTTGAAGTAGACCTGGACGAAGATACCCTCCTGACGCTGGGCGCAGACTATCAGGACAGTGATCCAAAAGGCTCCAGCTGGACGGGCTCGCGTACCGTCTTCGACCCCATGGGTAACCGCCTTAACCTGCCGCGCTCATTCAATAACGGCCCGAAATGGAGCTCCTGGGCACAGTACAGCCGCACGGCGTTCGCCACCCTCGAACACACCTTCGACAATGGCTGGGTGACCAAAGGCCAGTACCACCATCAGGTCAACGGCTATGACTCGCCCTTGGGCTACATTTCCCAGGACAGCGCAACCGAGAGTTCGATCTGGGCGCAAAAGTACACCGGCGAAACCACCGCCGATAGCCTGGATGTCTACGCTTCGGGGCCATTCGAATTGTTAGGCCGCGAACACCAACTGGTGGTGGGCCAGTCACTGTCCATCTCCAAATGGAAAGGCAAGGACTATGGCAGAGCGACCTATTTTGATAACTCCTATGACTTTTACCAGTGGCATGGTGAAGCGATTGAGCCGCTGTGGAACCAACCCACCAAGATCAATGATCTGACCACCCGCCAGACGGGGTCGTACATCACGGGACGCTTCAGCCTGATGGACGAACTGCACCTGTTGCTGGGAGGCAGGGTCGCCAACTACCAAGTCACAGGCACCCGAGAGAGCCAGGAGAGCGGCAAGGTTGTGCCCTATGCCGGCCTGGTGTATGACCTCAACGACAACTTCTCCACCTACGCCAGCTACACCGAGATCTTCCAGCCCCATACCGAGTACACCGACCGTACAGGCAAGATGCTTGACCCCAATGAGGGCAAGAACTATGAACTGGGTATCAAAGGCGAGTTCTTCGGCGGGCGCCTGAACACCAGCCTCGCCTATTTCGAGGTGCATGAAAAAAATCGCCCGCTGGCCGACACACTCTTCAACTCGATTCCGGGAAACGACCGAGCTTATGTAGGCACCGAGACCAAGACCAAAGGCTACGAAGCGGAAATCTCCGGAGAACTTAAACCCGGCTGGCAGCTGCAGGCGGGCTATACCCACAAAATCGCACGTGATGCCGAAGGCGAGAAAGTCTCCACGTGGGAGCCGCAAGACCAGATCAGCTTCTACACCAGCTACAAACTCAAAGGCAGCCTGGACAAACTCACCCTCGGCGGGGGCGCACGCTGGCAAAGCGCTGGCTGGCAGACTCTCTACAACAGCGGCAAACAGGCGTCCGAGAAATTCACTCAAGACCCGTACTGGCTGGTGGATCTGATGGCACGCTACCAAGTCACTGAAAACCTCTCAGCGACCCTCAACGTCAACAACCTGTTCGATAAGGTGTACTACACCAATATCGGCTTCTACACCTCGGCCTACTACGGCGACCCGCGCAATGTGATGGTTACCACCCGCTGGGATTTCTGAACCCAATAAAAAACGCCCCCGATCACTGCACGTGATCGGGGGCGTTTCATGGCCAAGGCTTTTTACAAACCCCAGACAGCAAAAAGCCCGCTCGATGAGCGGGCTTTCCGTGGTACCTGGCGTTCAGCGTTCCAGGTGACCGAATATGGCGCAGCGGACGGGACTCGAACCCGCGACCCCCGGCGTGACAGGCCGGTATTCTAACCGACTGAACTACCGCTGCGCGTAACACTAGAAGCGAATGGTGGGTGATGACGGGATCGAACCGCCGACCCTCTGCTTGTAAGGCAGATGCTCTCCCAGCTGAGCTAATCACCCTTCACTTTCGGTGTGGCGCGCATTCTACGGAGCGACCCAGGGTCTGGCAAGCACTTTCTTAAATAATTTTTTTCAGGCCTTCCAATGGCTTAGCGAGGGTTGGCCTATGGCGCCATGAGGAGAATAATGCCCCCCTTTGTATATAAGGAGAGACTCACCCCATGTGGTTCAAAAACCTGCTTATCTATCGCCTGACCCAAGATCTGCCTGTTGATGCCGAGGCGTTGGAAACTGCACTGGCCACCAAACTGGCGCGCCCTTGTGCAAGCCAGGAGTTGACCACTTACGGTTTCGTCGCCCCTTTCGGTAAAGGCGAAGACGCGCCCCTGGTGCACGTCAGCGGTGATTTCCTGCTGATCGCGGCGCGCAAGGAAGAACGTATCCTGCCGGGTAGCGTGGTGCGTGACGCGGTGAAGGAAAAGGTCGAAGAGATCGAAGCCGAGCAAATGCGCAAGGTCTACAAAAAGGAACGCGACCAGATCAAGGATGAAATCATCCAGGCTTTCCTGCCGCGCGCGTTTATCCGTCGCTCGTCGACCTTCGCCGCCATCGCGCCGAAACAGGGCCTGATCCTGGTGAACTCGGCCAGCCCGAAACGTGCCGAAGACCTGCTGTCCACCCTGCGTGAAGTGATCGGCACCCTGCCGGTACGTCCGCTGACCGTGAAAACCGCGCCAACCGCCATCATGACCGACTGGGTCACCACCCAGAAGCCGGCCGATGACTTCTTCGTGCTCGACGAGTGCGAACTGCGTGACACCCACGAAGACGGCGGCATCGTGCGCTGCAAGCGCCAGGACCTGACCGGCGAAGAGATCCAGCTGCACCTGACCACCGGCAAAGTCGTGACCCAATTGTCCCTGGCCTGGCAGGACAAGCTGTCCTTCATGCTGGACGACAAAATGACCGTCAAGCGCCTGAAGTTCGAAGACCTGCTGCAGGATCAGGCTGAACAGGACGGCGGCGACGAAGCCCTGGGCCAGCAAGACGCCAGCTTTACCCTGATGATGCTGACGTTCGGCGACTTCCTGCCCGCGTTGGTGGAAGCCTTGGGCGGTGAAGAGACCCCACAGGGCATCTAAACACCAGCCTAATGTGGACACAGTCAATGTGGGAGCTGGCTTGCCTGCGATGCGGGCACCTCGGTTTATCAGGAGAAACCAGGTGATGCTATCGCAGGCAAGCCAGCTCCCACAGTTGATCGGGTTAGCACTTCCAGCATTCTAATAACAAGGACCCTCCCCATGCGCGCACTCGCCGCCTTGAGCCGTTTCGTCGGCAATACCTTCGCCTACTGGGTGCTGATTTTTGCCGTGCTCGCGTTCCTGCAACCGGCCTGGTTCATCGGCCTCAAGGGCGCCATCGTGCCGCTGTTGGGCCTGGTGATGTTCGGCATGGGGCTGACCCTCAAACTTGAAGATTTCGCTGAAGTCGCGCGCCACCCGTGGCGCGTGGCATTGGGTGTGGTCGCGCATTTCGTGATCATGCCTGGCGTTGCCTGGCTGCTATGCCAGGTCTTCCACCTGCCGCCGGAAATTGCCGTCGGCGTGATCCTCGTCGGCTGCTGCCCAAGCGGCACGTCCTCCAACGTCATGACCTGGCTGGCCCGGGGCGACCTGGCGCTGTCGGTGGCGATCGCCGCCGTCACCACCCTCCTCGCCCCACTGCTGACGCCCGCGCTGATCTGGCTGCTGGCTTCGGCCTGGTTGCCGGTGTCGTTCATGGAGTTGTTCTGGTCGATCCTGCAAGTGGTGTTGCTGCCGATCGTGCTTGGCGTGGCGGCGCAGCGACTGCTGGGCGCCCGAGTGCGGCATGCGGTGGAGGTATTGCCGTTGGTGTCGGTGGTCAGCATCGTGGCGATCGTTGCCGCGGTAGTGGCCGCCAGCCAGGCAAAGATTGCCGAGTCGGGCCTGCTGATCATGGCGGTGGTGATCCTGCACAACAGCTTTGGTTTCCTGCTGGGCTACTTCACCGGCCGCGTGTTCGGGCTGCCCCTGGCGCAACGCAAATCCCTCTCGCTGGAAGTGGGCATGCAGAACTCCGGCCTGGGCGCTGCCTTGGCGAGCGCGCACTTCTCGCCACTGGCCGCAGTGCCGAGTGCGCTGTTCAGCGTCTGGCACAATATTTCCGGGGCGTTGCTGTCGACGTACTTCCGGCGGATGAGCGAAAAGGAAGACCGCGAACAGTTGGCGCACAAGTCCGAAACTTGATCACCTGATCAATATTCGGCACTCTAGCGACCTTCGCGGGGACGACCTCGCGACGCCATCAAGCGATTAATCAGGGGACGACCCCACCTTGCAAGGGAGGTCATCATGTCCTGGATCATTCTGTTTTTTGCCGGACTGTTTGAAGTCGGTTGGGCCGTCGGACTGAAATACACCGACGGTTTCAGCAAGCCACTGCCCACGGCCCTGACCATTGCCGCCATGGCCATCAGCCTTGGCCTGCTGGGGCTGGCCATGAAGGAGTTGCCGCTGGGCACCGCCTATGCCATCTGGACCGGTGTCGGTGCAGTGGGCACGGTGATTGCCGGGATTATCCTGTTTGGGGAATCCATGGCACTGTTTCGGCTGGCCAGTGTGGCGTTGATCATTTGCGGGCTGATTGGGCTGAAGATCAGCGCTTAGGCCACTCGCGCTATCGCGGGCAAGCCCGCTCCCACAGTTGGAATGTGTTCACACATCAAAATGTGGGAGCTGGCTTGCCTGCGATGGGGCCAGGGAATCCAACAAAAAACTACCTGACACTCCCACGCAACTTCCCCACCACCCCATGCAACGCCTCGGGCGTCGCCGCCTCCACCGTCACCGGCGCGCCGGCCACCAGCGTCACCCGTGACCAGATGCGGTGAAAGAAACCCTTGTTCGGGTCACGACTGAAGAAACTCCCCCACAACCCCTGCAACGCCATCGGAATCACCGGCACCGGCGTCTCTTCAAGAATCCGCGTCACCCCGCTCCGGAACTCGTTCATCTCGCCATCAGAGGTCAACTTGCCTTCCGGGAAGATGCACACCAACTCGCCGTCTTTCAAATACTGGGCAATCCGCTGGAAGGCCTTTTCGTAGATCTGGATATCCTCATGCCGCCCGGCAATCGGCACCGCCCCGGCGGTACGGAAAATGAAGTTCAACACCGGCAGGCGGTAGATCTTGTAGTACATGACAAAGCGAATCGGCCGACGCACCGAACCGGCAATCAGCAGCGCATCGACAAACGACACGTGATTACACACCAGCAGCGCCGCGCCCTCGTCCGGAATCAGCTCAAGGTTTTTATGCTCGACGCGGTACATGGAGTGGCCCAGCAGCCAGATCATGAAACGCATGGTGAACTCGGGCACGATCTTGAAGATGTAGGCGTTGACCGCGATGTTCAGCAGCGACACCACCAGGAACAGCTCTGGGATCGACAGCTTGGCCACGCTCAGCAGCAGGATCGACACAATCGCCGAGACCACCATGAACAGCGCGTTGAGAATATTGTTGGCCGCGATCACCCGCGCCCGCTCGTTCTCGGCAGTACGCGATTGGATCAGCGCGTACAACGGCACGATATAGAAGCCGCCGAATACGCCGAGGCCGAGGATATCGAACAACACCCACCACGCCTGGCCGTAGCTCAGCACCGCGATCCAGTCGTTGGCCTGGACGTTCTGCGGGAAGCCGCCGGAATGCCACCACAGCAACAGCCCGAACACGGTCAGGCCAAAAGAGCCGAACGGCACCAGGCCGATTTCCACCTTACGCCCGGACAACTTCTCGCACAGCATCGAGCCCAGGGCGATGCCCACCGAAAACACCGTGAGGATCAGCGTCACCACGGTCTCATCGCCGTACATCCACTCCTTGGCGTAGGCCGGGATTTGCGTCAGGTAGATCGCGCCGACAAACCAGAACCACGAGTTGCCGACAATCGAGCGCGACACTGCCGGCGTCTGCCCCAGGCCCAGCTTCAAGGTAGCCCAGGACTGGCTGAAGATATTCCAGTTCAGGCGCATCTCGGGGCTGGAAGCCGCCGCCCGCGGAATGCTGCGGCTGGCCAGGTAGCCCAGCACCGCAATCCCCACGATGGCCGTCGAGACCACCGGCGCGTAATGGGTGGAGGACATCATGATCCCGGCGCCGATGGTGCCGGCCAGGATCGCGAGGAACGTGCCCATTTCCACCAGGCCGTTGCCGCCCACCAACTCATCCTCATGGAGCGCCTGGGGCATGATCGAGTACTTCACCGGCCCGAACAGGGCCGAATGCGTGCCCATGGCAAACAGCGCCAGCAGCATCAGTTCCAGGTGGTTGAACATGAAGCCCACCGCGCCCACCGACATGATCACGATCTCGCCGATCTTGATCACCCGGATGAGCGCGTCCTTGTTGAATTTCTCGCCAAATTGCCCGGCCAGGGCCGAGAACAGGAAGAACGGCAGGATAAACAGCAAGGCGCACAGGTTGACCCAGATCGAGCGGTCGCCCTCGATGGTCAACTTGTAGAGAATCGCCAGGATCAACGACTGCTTGAAGATATTGTCGTTGAACGCCCCGAGGGACTGGGTAATGAAGAACGGCAGGAAGCGCCGTTTGCGCAGCAAAGTGAATTGCGAGGGGTGGCTCATCGTCCGTGTTCCTGCGTGGCCTGAGACTGTTATTGCCTTTAGGCTGTTATAGAAAGTCAGGCCACGACTTTACCTAATCCCGATTACTTATTCGCTAGTCCTGCAATGCAGGGCGATACAAAAAGCTCGCCTTTATAGGCGCCCTGCACAGTGCGCTTGGCCACGATCAACCACATCAGCGCCAGCGCCGCCACCAACCCACAGCCTGCGATGCTGAAAAAATTCAGGTGCAGGGTGCTCGCCAGCTTCAGCGTGGCCAGCGAGTACACGCCCAACGGGAAGGTAAATCCCCACCAGCCGAGGTTGAACGGAATGCCGGCCCGCAGGTAACGCACGGTGATCAGCACCGCGATCAACATCCACCACAAGCCGAAGCCCCACAGGGTTATGCCGGCGATCAGACCAATACCATTGGCCATTTCACCGACGCCGGGCAAACCGTTCGCCGCAAAGATGGCCGGCGCATCACCGCCCAGCACCAGCATGCCCAGGGCGCCGGTGCCGATAGGGCCGAGCGCCAGCCAGCTCGACGCGGCCATATTGGCGTGGGGCAGTTTATGCAGGGCCATGCGCAGCATCAGGATGGTCAGGATGCTGAACGCCACCGGCAGCGAAAACGCCCACAACACGTAGCTGGTCACCAGCATCACCAGTTGCGAATGAGCGTCGGCCAGGTGCGGCGCCAGCAGGCCACCGCTGGCGGCTGCAACTTCGGCAGCCACCACCGGCAACAGCCACACGGCAGTCATCTGGTCGATGCTGTGTTCCTGGCGGGTGAACATCATGAACGGGATCAACACTCCGCAAGCCAGTGCCATCGCCACGTCCAGCCACCACAGCACTTCGGCCAGGTGCACCACGCCAGCGCCCCAACGTGGGAGACCGAACAGCAGGAAGCCATTGATGATGGTCGCCAGGCCCATAGGGATGGTGCCGAAGAACATCGACACCGTGGAGTGCCCGAAAATGCGCCGGGCCTCGTGGAAGAACATCACCCAGCGCGCCGCATACAGCACGCTGAACAACACAAACAGGCCGATGGTAAACAGCCACAGCCCTTCGGCCACGGCATGCAAGCCCGGCACGTTGACCGGCAATTGCGCCAGCGCCAACGCCAGCACCCCGGTGCCCATGGTGGCGGCGAACCAGTTGGGGGTGAACTGGCGAATCACTTCCCGGGGACGGGTCAGGTGACTGAAAGGTTTCAAGCGGCTGTGAAGCGTATTCGGGCAAGTCATGGTGAATTCCTCTTCCTCGCATGAGGTTGAGACCATGGTAGAACCGAATCGAATATCTATATAACGGGTAATATCTCTAACTGTTATCTGTTTTGCAGATATACAGTTAAACGCTGCCTTCAGATTCAATCACCAGGATCCGCGCCGGGCCCTGTGGATGAGCCACATGCTCGGTGCCGACGCTGGCATAGAAGATGTCGCCTACCTGAAGCAAGGCCATCTGTTCGGCGCCATTTTCGCGGTAGTGCATCTGCACCTGGCCATCGAGCACAACGAACACCTCTTCCCCATCGTTGACGTGCCAGCGATAGGGCTGGTCGGTCCAGTGCAAACGGGTGGTGATGCCGTTCATGTTGGCGATGTCCAGCGCCTCCCAGGCGCGGGTGCCGGTGAAGTCTTTGCTGCGGATGATCTTCATGGATGAATCCCAAGGCATACAGGTGGCGGATTATTACCGAATCAACTGCCCGCCGTCGCCCTGCTCCTGGCCAGATCCTGCAACAGCAGCGCCACCAAAGCGCCGAGCGCCAGTACGATCAGCACTACGCCATAACCGTCCGTGGTGGCGATCAAGCCGAAGCTGCGGGTGAGGTTGCCCGCCAGCAGCGACGGCACACAGAACGCCAGGTAACTCAGCACATAGAACGCCGACATCAAACCGGCCCGTTCATGGGGCAAGGCCAACGGCAAGACGCTGCGCAGTGCGCCGAGGAATCCCGAGCCAAAGCCGCCGCCGGCAATCAGCGTGGCGACAAAAAACAGCGGCAGGCTGGCGCTGTGGACGGCTGTGAGGATCAGCGCAACCCCCACCGCCAGCAGTACCGCGCCCAAGCGCAGGACCTTGTCCGCCGGGCGGTTGCGCAGGCTGAAGATCATCACCGCACCACTCAACGTCAATACCGCGACAAGCCCGCCACCGATCAGGTTCGAGGTGGAGCCGGTCGCCGCCCGCACCAGCGAGGGCGCAAGGGACAGGTAAAAGCCGCCCATGGCCCACACCGCCACGTCCACCGGCAACGAGATCCACAACGCACGCCGCGCCTGGGGCGGCACATGCAAGGTGGGCCACAGCGAGGCCAGCGCGCCGGGAATCCGGCTGACCGTTTCCGGCAGGCGCCAGACGTAGAGCGCCTGGGCCAGCATCAAGCCGAGCAAGGTCCAGTAGATCAACGTGGTCGGCATCGGCGCGAACTCCACCAGCAGGCTGCAGCCCATGGCGCCACAGGCCATGCCCAGCAAAGGCGCCACGCTGTTGACCAACGGGCCTTGCTGGCGGTCGGTGTCGAGCAGCGCGGCGCCCAATACGGCAGTGGCCATGCCGGTGGCAAAGCCTTGTACCGTGCGGGCTGCAATCAGCCAGCCGACGCTGTCGGCATTGATAAACAGCAGCATCGCCAGCATATCCAGGAGCAGCGCGGCGAAAATCACCGGCTTGCGTCCCAGGTGGTCCGACAAAGAACCTACCGTCAGCAACGCAGCCAGCAGGCTCAAGGCGTAGATGCCGAACACCAGGGTCAGCATCGCAGCCGAAAAGTGCAGGCCTTCCTGATAGAGGTGGTACAACGGCGTCGGCGCGCTGGAGGCGGCGAGGAACGTCAGCAAGGTGATCGCCAGGAACACTAGGCTGGAACGATGGGAAGTAACGCTGGACATGGGCACGCTCCGCTAAAGCTAATATTTTGCTTTTGCTGAGTGTGCTACTGGAGGGCGCTTAAAGCAAATTCTTTGTGTTAAGGTTTTACGCATGGCGATAAAAGAAGGCCTCCGCCCGGGGGGCCGTAGTGCCCGGGTACAAGAATCCGTTCATTCGGCTGTGCGTGAATTGCTCGAGGAGCAGGATCGCTCCAGCGTGACTGTGCCGCAGATAGCCACGCGCGCCGGCGTCACACCTTCGACCATCTACCGCCGCTGGGGTGACCTGGCTGCGCTGCTGGCTGATGTCGCCATGGCTCGTCTGCGTCCGGACAGTGAGCCGGCCAACACTGGCAGCCTGCGCGGTGACCTGCGGGCCTGGGGTGAGCAATATCGCGATGAAATGAGTTCGGACCTGGGTCGCGAGATGATGCGTGATGTGCAATGCAGCCAGGCGCCGGGGTATTGCGTGGGGATTCTCACCGGGCAGTTGGAGATGATTCTGGATCGCTATCCGGGCGACGCTGAAACTGCGCCCAGTGTGGACCGGCTGATTAACCTGATCGTCGCGCCCACCGTGTTTCGCAGTCTGTTTTCTACCGTGCCGCTGCAGGTGGAAGAGCTGCATGAGTTGATTGAGTTGGCTTTGCGGCGGTGAGTGGGGGTTGTGGGTTGGGTGTATATCCGCTTTTTGGGTGATGGCCGCCTATGGTTCCGCTCTTACAGCGGCTCACTTTTGAACAGCCGGAATGCCGGCCCAGTCAAAAGTAAGCAAAACGCTCTTGCCCCACCACTCGGCACCTCGCCTAGGCTCGGTGTGCCCGAACGCAGGCAGCGTGGTTTAACGGGGCGCCTAAGATCAAGATCAAAAGCTACAGCGGGCACGATCCCCTGTAGGAGCTGGCTTGCCGGCGATGGTCGTTAACGATGACGCTGGCGTCCTGAATGAACGCGGCGTTCTCAGGTTCTTCGCCGGCAAGCCAGCTCCTACAGAAAAGCGGCTTTTGATCTGGCTTTTAACACTCAGGTCGGCTTTCAGGCCGCCGTGCTTGTGATCTTGATCTTGCTCTTGATCTGACTGCCCCACTCAGCCCGAGGCCGAACGCAGGGATTGAGAGCGGGTAAACCGGCAGGACGCCGGTTTAGCCGCGACGGGGCAGAGCGTTTTGGTTACTTTGCCGCTTTTTTGCAAAGTGACTCGCTGTAAGAGCGAAACCATAAGCTGCCGTTACCTAAACAACGGATATGCCCCCAGCCAAACGCAAAAAAAACGGCCTCATCTGAAGGCCGTTTTTCATTACACCTCAACGCTTAGGTGCGCATCCCACGCCCACTCACCAGCAACCGCGCACAGCCCACATACAGCACCACAGTTGCCACCAGCATAAACGTAATCGCCACACTGATCTTGATATCCGACACGCCCAAGATGCCGTAACGGAAGGCGTTAACCATGTGCAACACAGGGTTGGCCAACGACACCGTCTGCCAGAACGGCGGCAACAAGGTGATCGAATAAAACACCCCACCCAGATACGTCAGCGGCGTCAGCACAAACGTCGGAATAATCGAAATGTCATCAAAGTTGCGCGCAAACACCGCGTTGATGAACCCCAGCAACGAAAAGATCGTCGCCGTCAGCACCACCACCAGCAGCGTGATCCCAAGGTGATGCACCTGCAAATGGGTAAAGAACAGTGACAGCAGCGTCACGATCACCCCAACCATCAACCCGCGCAGCACGCCGCCCAGGGTGTAGCCGATCAAAATCGTATGAGGTGACACCGGCGATACCATCAATTCCTCGATGGACCGCTGAAACTTGCTGCCAAAAAAGCTCGACACCACGTTGCCGTAGGAGTTGGTGATCACCGACATCATGATCAACCCCGGCACGATGTACTCCATATAGGTGAAACCACCCATGTCACCAATCTGCCGGCCAATCAGGTTACCGAAGATCACGAAGTACAAAACCATGGTGATCGCCGGCGGCAGCAGAGTCTGCGGCCAGATCCGGGTAAAGCGCTTCACTTCGCGGTAGACGATGGTCTGTAGCGCGACGAGGTTGGGTTGCAGTTCCGAACTCATACCGCCACCTTCGCCAGATTTTTCTCCACCAGGGACACGAACAACTCCTCGAGGCGATTGGTTTTGTTACGCAGGCTCAGCACTTCGATGTTCTGGGTGGCCAACTGGCCGAACAACGCGGTGATGCCCACGGCTTTGTCTACCTGGACTTCCAGCGTGTGGCTGTCCACCAGGCGGTTCGGGTAGCCGATCAACTGCGGTGGCACGGACATGTTGTTTTTCAGGTCGAGCAGGAAGGTCTCGACGTGCAACTGGCTCAGCAAGTTACGCATGCTGGTGTTTTCGACGATGGTGCCGTGGTCGATGATGCCGATGTTGCGGCACAGCTGCTCAGCCTCTTCCAGATAGTGCGTGGTGAGGATGATGGTGATGCCTTTCTGGTTCAGCTCGGTGAGGAACGTCCACATCGAGCGACGCAACTCGATGTCCACGCCCGCCGTCGGTTCGTCGAGGATCAGCAGGCGCGGTTCGTGCACCAGGGCGCGGGCGATCATCAGGCGACGCTTCATGCCACCGGACAGCGAACGCGAAGGCACGTCGCGCTTGTCCCACAGCCCCAGTTGGGTGAGGTATTGCTCGGCGCGTTCCTTGGCGATCTTCGGCGGGATGCCGTAGTAACCGGCCTGGGTCACGACGATGTCGAAGGTCTTTTCAAACTGGTTGAAATTGAACTCCTGGGGCACCACGCCAATGCTGCGCTTGAGCGCCGCCGGGGATTTGTCCAGGTCGTGGCCAAAGATATTCACCGTACCGGTGGTCTTGTTGACCAGGGTCGAGAGAATCCCGATGGTGGTGGATTTGCCGGCGCCGTTGGGGCCGAGCAAGGCGAAGAAATCACCTTCGGCGACGTCCAGATCGATACCACTCAGGGCCTGGAAACCGTTGCCGTAGGTTTTGGTTAGCTGCCGGATGGACAGAGCGGAACTCATATCGGATTACGCACCAAAGAAGAGGAATAGAATTGTTACATGAGGGCAGACCGCACGGAATACAACGGCTGCGCGTGACAAGCATGGTGCTTGTCCGCGCCGCACAAGTACAGTCACCCGTATTAATAGTGGGTATCAGGTCAACGCGGTCATGACCGATTTCTGGTAGGCCGGGCGCTGGCGCAGGCGCTGGTACCAGGCCTCAAGGTTAGGCATCGACGGGCGTTCGATGGGCATTTCGAACCAGGCATAAATGAAGCTGCCCAACGGGATATCGCCCATGCCGATCTCGCTGCCGGAGAGGTAGGGTTGAGTGGCCAAGGCCTGATCCACCGTCTGCAAGACGTCGATGCAGGCTTGGCGCCCGGCGTTGATGGTGTCCCAGTTCTGCTTTTCAGCCGGGGTTCGCAGCACGCCCCAGAACACGGTCTTGAACGGTTCGGCCAGGGTCGAGGTGGTCCAGTCCATCCACTTTTCGGCGTTGGCCCGGGTTTGCAGGTCGCCCGGGTACCAGTTCGAATCCGGCGCATGTTTGGCGGCCAGATAACGCACGATGGTGTTGGATTCCCACAGCACAAAGTCGCCATCTTCAATCATCGGCACCCGGCCGTTGGGGTTCAGCGCGCGGTATTGCGGCGTGTCGACCACACCAAAAGCCCCGCCCGCATCAATTGCCTCATAGTCCAGGCCGAGTTCCTCGGCGCACCACAGTGCCTTCCTGACATTTGACGAATTTTTACGACCCCAGATTTTCAGCATGACCGCCCCGATTTTGAAAAAGATGGTTGGATGAATGCCGGGGCAGCATACGCCGGATCACGTCCGGCTTAAATCACTCTGCATGTCCCCCAACAGGATCGGCATCTGCTCGCCAAACAGGTGCGGGTAACATTTCTGCAGGTGGGCGAAGAAGAATTCCTCGGGCACCTCGGCAAATTGCCCATGGTCCACCACGTACTCCATGGAGCGCTGACCCTTGCGGTTGAAGGCGTGGAAAACACTGTCGTGGAGGCCGTCGAAATCCAGCGGCGGCACATCGAACAGTTCGCACAGTTGCTGGTTGAAGGCGGGCGTGGCTTTCACCCAGCTGCCATCCAGATACAGCTCGGTGTAGCCGTGCATGGCAAAAACGTCACTTCTGAGCAGTTCGATCAAACGCGGCGTCGACAAGTGGTTGCGCACGTCGGCCAGGCCGATACGCGCTGGAATGCCGCAGTGCCTTGCGCACCCTGCCAGCAGCGTCGCCTTGGGCACGCAATAACTCTCGCCGGCGGCCAGGGCGAAGCTGCCGGTGAGGGTTTGCGGGTCGCGGCTGAAGGTGTAGGGGTTGTAGCGCACCGCCTCGCGCACGGCGTAGTAAAGACTGACTGCCTGGTCACGGGGTGCGGCACTCGAACCGCGATGTTTTTCGGCGAACTCCACCACCGCAGGGTGGTCACTATCGATGAAGCGGCCGGGATTCAAGTACGCATTCATGAGGTTAATCTCCGAGGCAAGCCTGGAGTCTAACCACCGCCTGCGAGCTGCGATAACGACGATTCGGCCAAATGTCGGCGCCTGATGGCGAACTTCCCCCGGCACACCACGTAACACCCTCGTCACCCTGCTTTTTCGGATGCCGACTAAGCTCAGAGGTGATTTCGCACCTGGTTTCACGGAGGATTGAATATGCTGTTGTTGTGGATACTGGTTCTGGTGGTCGGCGTTGCCTACCTGGCACACCGCCGCACCGCGCCCCTGCCCGCCATAGGCGTGGTGGCCGTCTACCTGTTGGCAATGGGCGCCTTCAGCCATGCACCAGGCTGGTTGCTGCTGATCTTCTGGGTGCTGATCGCCGTGGTGGCCGCCCCGCTGCTGCTGCCGGACCTGCGCCGCAAGTACTTCACCGCGCCGCTGTTCAACTGGTTCCAGAAAGTCCTGCCGCCGATGTCCGAGACCGAGCGCGACGCCATCGACGCCGGCACCGTGTGGTGGGACGGCGAGCTGTTCAGCGGCCGTCCTGACTGGGACAAGTTGCTGGCCTATCCCAAGGCGCAACTGACCGAAGAAGAACAAGCCTTCATCGACGGCCCTACTGAAGAACTGTGCGCCATGGTCACGGATTGGGAAATCGGCCAGGCCATGGACCTGCCGCCGGCGGCCTGGGAACACATCAAGCAGCATGGCTTTTTTGCCCTGATCATCCCCAAGGAATTCGGCGGCAAGGGATTCTCCGCCTACGCCCACTCCCAGGTCGCGATGAAACTGGCGACCCGCAGCGGCGACCTCGCCTCCACCGTCATGGTCCCCAACTCCCTGGGCCCGGCCGAATTGCTGCTGCACTACGGCACCGATGAACAACGCAACCATTACCTGCCCCGCCTGGCCCGTGGTGACGACATCCCGTGCTTTGCCCTGACCGGCCCGCTGGCGGGTTCCGACGCCGGCTCCATGCCCGACACCGGGGTGATCTGCAAAGGCGAATGGGAAGGCAAGGAAACCCTTGGCCTGCGCCTGAACTGGGAAAAACGCTACATCACCCTCGGCCCGGTAGCGACCTTGCTCGGCCTGGCGTTCAAGGCCCATGACCCGGACCATCTGCTGGGCGACGAAGAAGACCTCGGCATCAGCCTCGCGCTGATCCCCACCGACACCCCCGGCGTTGAAATCGGCCGCCGCCACCTGCCCCTGGGCGCCGCGTTCATGAACGGCCCCAACTCCGGCAAGGACGTGTTCATTCCCCTGGACTTCCTGATCGGCGGCCAGGAAATGCTCGGCAAGGGCTGGATGATGCTGATGAACTGCCTCTCGGTAGGCCGTTCGATTTCCCTGCCCGCCGTCGGCACTGGCGCCGCCAAGTTCACCAGCCTGGTGACCGGCCAATATGCCCAGGTGCGCGAGCAGTTCAACGTGCCGCTGGCCGCCTTTGAAGGCATCCAGGAAGCCCTGGCGCGCATCGGCGGCAACGCGTGGTTGATGGACAGCGCGCGGATGCTCACCGCCAATGCCGTCGACCTGGGGGAAAAACCCTCGGTACTGTCGGCGATCCTCAAGTACCACCTGACCGAACGCGGCCGCGAGTGCATCATCCATGCAATGGACGTGCACGGCGGCAAGGGCATCATCATGGGGCCCAACAACTACCTGGGCCGCAGCTGGCAAGGCGCGCCGATCTTCATCACCGTGGAAGGCGCGAATATTCTCTCGCGCAACCTGATGATCTTCGGCCAGGGCGCGATCCGCTGCCATCCGTTCGTACTCAAGGAAATGGCCCTGGCCGGCCGTGAAGACCATGACCAGGCGCTGAAGGAATTCGACGGCCTGCTGCTGCAACACATCGGCTTTGCCGTAAGCAACGCCGCCAGCACCCTGGTGCTGAACCTCGGTTTTGGTCACTTCGAAAAAGCCCCGGGCAACAGTTTGAGCCAGGGCTACTTCCGCGCACTCAACCGCCAAGCCGCAGCGTTTGCGATGCTGGCAGACCTGAGCATGATGCTGCTGGGCGGCGAACTGAAACGTCGCGAACGCCTGTCGGCACGTCTGGGCGATGTGCTGAGCCATATGTACCTGGCGTCGGCAGCGCTCAAGCGTTACCACGACCTGGACTCGCCGGACCACCTGCGCCCGCTGTTCGCCTGGGCCATGGAAGAAAGCCTCGGCCACTCCGAGCGTGCATTGGATGAATTGCTGACCAACTTCCCGAGCAAGGTACTGGGCTGCCTGCTGCGGGTGATCGTGTTCCCGTTCGGCCGTCGCCATAAGGGCCCGTCCGATGCGCTGGATGCTGAAGTAGCCGCCGTGATTGGGCGTGCCAAGGGCGATCCGGCCCTGGAAGCGGTGCTGGCTGGCTGCTATCGCCCGCAATCCGCCGAGGACCCGGTGGGCGCCCTGCAACATGCCTACGACCTGTTGGCCGACAGCCATCCGTTGCAGAAAAAACTCCACGAAGGCCTCAAGAGCGGCCAGGTCAAACCTACCGCTGGCGAACACGCCATCGACGCCGCGCTGCATGCCGGCGTGCTGCAACCGGCTGAGGCGCAGACCCTGCGTGACGCTGAAGCGGCGCGGCGCAAGGTGATCGACGTGGATGATTTCAGCAAGGAAGAGCTGAGCCAGGCTGAGGGAAAAGTCCGCTGAACCCAGCGGTCATATAAAAACGGGCGCTTGAGCTATATACTCTCGCGCCCGTTTTGCTCTTGAGGACTTATCTCGTGTCCAACGTCGTTGCCGATCATCTCGTCTTGCTCGACCACCTGCGCAGCATCCTGGTTGCCGTCGGCGAAGCCGAACAGGTTCCCGAGGAAAGCCACCTCCTGTTCCTGGAGCGCTTCGATGAACTGCGCGCCCTGCTGCCGATCGACCCGATCGAAAGCCAGTACCTGGGTCAGGACATGATGAGCCAGGTCATCCTGCGCTACCCGCAAATTGCCCACCTGGTGCCGCGCGACCTGCTGTGGTTCTTCGGTGGCGATTGCCTGCACTTCATGCCCGATGACGAACTGGACCTGTACCAGGCCCTGGAAGAACGTCGCTTTGAAGCTGAACAGAACGACGAACCGTTCGACTGGAACCAGGAAAAGCAGTTGTTGGCCATGTCCAATGACCAGCCAAAGCACTGATGTAAAAAACGCTGAAGATCAAAATATGTGGGAGCTGGCTTGCCTGCGATGCAGGCGGCTCGGTGTGTCAGTCACACCACGGCGTTGCTATCGCAGACAAGCCAGCTCCCACACAAATCCGCTGCCACATTCCTACCGTTTATTCAGCGTCGGCTCCTTAGCCATGCACTCCACCAGATAATCAATAAACACCCGCAACTTCGGCGGCAGATACCGCGTCGGTGAATGCAGCAACCACGCATCCCCGTGGTACGACGCAATAAAATCCCACTCCGGCAATACCTGCACCACCTCCCCCGCCTCCAGCGCATGCCGCGCCGTGAAGTACGGCAAGCTGCCGATTCCCACATGCTGCAACACCGCATCCAGCCGTACCCCGGTGTGATTGGCCGCGTACCGCCCGCGCACGCCCACCGCCACCGCCTTGCTGCCCTGGCGAAACTTCCAGCGCGCATCCCCCGGCGTCTCGCCCAAGTAGATGCAACTGTGCTCCAGCAAATCATGGGGATGCCGGGGCGTACCGTTCTCAGCCAAGTACTGCGGCGTGGCGCAGACCAAGTGTTCGATGGGCAGCAGTTGGCGCCCCACCAACCCCGGCGGCGGACTGTCGGTGATGCGGATGCTCAGGTCGACATTGTCATCAATCAAATCCACGTGCCGGTCCTCCAGGATCAGTTGCACATCGACCTTGGGGTAACGCCGCAAAAACTCCGGCATATGGGGATGCACCACAAACCGCCCCACCGCCTTGGGCACACTGACCCGCACCAAGCCTTCTGCCTCATGGGTGTATTGCCCGCTGATTTCCATCACCGAGCGCGCGGCGCTGACCATTTCCTGGCAGCGCTTGAACACCTCTTCACCGCCTTCGCTCAGGCGCAGCTTGCGGGTGGTGCGTTGCAGCAGGCGCGTCGCCAGGGCCTTTTCCAGGCGCGAGATACTGCGGCTCACGGATGACGGCGAAGCACCCAGTTGCCGCGCGGCTTCGGAGAAGCTGCCGGTTTCCACCACCTTGACGAAAATCGCCATTTCACCCAGCAGCGGCAAAGGAAGATTGATGCTCATGACGCACAAGTCCATTGAGATTTGAACGGATTATCACCCATTGGCGCACTTCTTATACTGCCCAATAGAAACCCTGATGCGGATGTAAATGATGACCCAGCGCCTGTTTTTTACCCATGACCACCTGAATGCCGAACTCGAAGTGCTGGGATGCACACCTTCTGACAACCAGTTTGCCGTGCTACTGCAGTCAACGATCTTCCATCCCCAAGGTGGCGGCCAGCCTTCCGACACTGGCTGGCTGGGGGAAAGCCAAGTGCTGAAGGTGGTGCAGGAAGGCGATCATGTCGTGCATTACGTCGACCGCCCCGTGGCACTGGGCACGATACAGGCACGCGTCGATGAAGAACGCCGCACCCTGCACACGCGCCTGCATTCGGCCGGGCACCTGATCGGCAATGCCGGCGAAACCCTGGGCTGGATGCCGATCAAAGCCCATCACTGGCCGGGCGAAGGCAAGATCACCTTTATTCGCGGCACCTCGGCCCAGGCCATGGACGCGCAAGCGATTCAGCAGCGAGTCGACCAATGGATTGCGGCCAACCTGCCACGCCATATGACGCTGGATGACGGCACCCGGGAAGTGGGTTTTGGCGAACTGCCGGCCTATGCCTGCGGCGGCACCCATGTGCAGGCCCTGGGGGACGTGGGCCAGGTAACGATCCTGGCCCTGTCCGAGAAAAAAGGTGCATTGTCGGTGCGCTACAGCCTCGACTGACTAGACCGCAATCGCCCCCGCCCTGCCCGGCTCCACCACAAATGACTTGAGGGTCGAGACACTGGCATGCGGGTCTCGGGGATCGGAAATCACCCGGAAGTTCGTCAGCATAGTCTTCTCCTCAAGTACCACCGACACATAGCCGCGCTGGCGGCTGTCGAAAAACTTCACATGGGGGTTAAGCGGCAGGATCGAACTGAAGGCCTCGAATGGCGGCCCGTCGGAGGTCACCGACGTGCCGACGAACTCAGTGGCGATTACCGGCGAGTCCGGGTTATTGGCATCGGCGTGCAGGTCGGTGGTCCAGAACGAGTGAATATCACCGCCCCAGAACACCGGATTATTCACCCGGCGGCGCTCGATAGAGGCCAGCACCCGCTCGCGGGTCGCGATATAGCCATCCCAGCCATCCGTCCAATGGCCCAGCGCCTTGCTCTCGGGGTCACGCTGAATCAGCGGCGCCACCAGCAGGTCCTGGGCGATCACGTTCCACTGTGCCCGGGACTCGGCAAAGCCCCGGTCCAGCCACGCTTCCTGCTCCCAGCCAAGCATGGTGCGCCGGGGGTTGCGCAGGTCAATGCAGCTGTCATCCGCGATATGCCCCTTGCGACTGCCATTTGCTGAAATACACGGTTGCTCGGAGCGATACTGCCGGCCGTCCAGCACGTGGAAACGTGCCAGTCGCCCGTAGTCCAAACGCCGATAGACACGCATGTCCGGCCCGCGCGGCAGGCTGCTGGCCCGCAGCGGCATATGTTCATAGAACGCTTGGTAAGCCGCTGCACGCTGCTTGAGAAACGCCGCCACCGGAATGTTCGGGTCCTGGGACCACTGGCTGGCGTAGTCGTTTTGCACTTCGTGATCGTCCCAGGTCGCCACGCTGGGCGCCGCAGCATGCAGCGCCTGCAAATCCGGATCGGTCTTGTACAGGGCGTAGCGGTTGCGGTAATCCGCAAGATTCAGCGCATTGCCGCTGCCGTGGGGACGAATGATCTTGCCGGAGTCGGCCGCATAGGAACTGTCGTAGATGTAGTCACCAAGGAAAAACACCAGGTCCGGCTGCTCAGCGGCCAAATGGCGATAAGCGCTGAAGTAGCCTCGCTCCCAATGGGAACAGGAGACAAAACCCAACCGGGCCGACGCCATGGCATGCAACGCTGGCGCCGTGCGCGACTGGCCTACCGGGCTTTGCGCACCAAGGCCTTCAAACTGGTACCAGTAAGGCCGGCCTGCTTCCAACCCGGCCACTTCCACATGCACCGAATGGGCGAAACGCTTGCGGGCCATGACCTCACCCCGACGCACAATGTGGGTCATCGCCGCATCACTGGCCACTTTCCAGCGTACCGGCACCGCCCGGCTCAATCCGCCGCGGCCATCTGCGGCATTGAACAGCGGCGCGAGGCGTGTCCAGATCACGAAACCATCGGGCAATGGATCGCCTGAAGCCACCCCCAGGGTGAAGGGATAGTCGATGCCCGCACTGCGGGCGAACGGGCTGAGGATCGAAAACGCCGTGGCAACCGCCAGGCCGCCCAGGACCCTGCGGCGACCTGGGTCTGGCAGATGGCTCATAGCGGGTACTCGCTGGGTTCGAGCGGATTCTGCCAATCCTTGCGCAATACGCCGAACATCGACAGGTCTTCGTAGACCCCGTCCTTGAGGAAGGCGCCCTGCTGGCAGCCCTCGTAACGCAAGCCGATTTTCTGCATCACCCGGGCCGACGCTTTATTACGGGTAAAACACTGCCCTGCGATACGGTGCAGCGCCAATTCGCTGAAGCCAAAGTGCATCAGCCCACAGGCGGCTTCGGCGGCGAAGCCACGGTCACGGCAATGCGCCGCCACCCATCCCCCCAGCAGCCCGCTGTGATGATTGGCCGACAGGCGAATGCTGGCCATCCCCACGAACTCTTGCGTTTCCCGCAGGTGAATGCCGAGGCCCAGCGCCGTCCCCGAACGATACTTTTCTTCAAGTTCACCGATAAACGCGTGGGCCACGTCAAGGGTATAGGGCGATGGGATAGTCGCAGTATTTTCGGCAATCAGCGGCCCGTTGGCCAGGGCGCAAAGCAGTTCGGCCTGGTCCTTGTGTAACGCTTTCAACACCAATCGCGGGGTGGATAAAAAAGGTAGGGCAACGCTCATGACAGAGGGCTCTGGAAATAAATTCTCCCAGAATGTACGCGCACCGTGTCAGTTTCATTACGTACATAAATAATCCGCTTGCCTGCTTGCGAGTGCCGTAATAGAGCCTTAAAAGCTTAAATTAATGTTAACCATTCGGTCATTTTTCGTTGCTAGCGTGTCGCCCCTAATCAACAACGGGGTAGCGGCATGAGAACTTGGGATGAACCCAAAAAGCGCAAGGCACACATCGAACTGATCCCGATGATCGACGTGATGATGTTTCTTTTGGTGTTTTTTGTACTGGTGAGTTTGAACGTGATTCCCGCCCTGGGCATGAAGACACAATTGCCGAGCGCCAGCAGTTCACAGCAGCTCAAGCCACAAAATAAATTCATCTTGACCCTGGGCCTGGACGGCCAGCTGCAGCTCGATGGCAAGGACATGACGGTCGACGCGCTGGTGCCTGCACTCAAGGCCGGCGAGAAGCCAGACACCAAGTCGACCATCATCGTCAACAGCGACAAAGGCGTGGAAGTGTCGCGCCTGGTTGAAGTCATGGACACCCTGCGCCTGGGTGGCTTTACCTCCGTCTCCATCGCCACGAAAAAGTCCTGATCATGTATGCCTTGTTTCGTGCGCGTCGGCTGCTGGGCAGTGTCCCGGCCCTGATCGCCCTGGTGCTGATTGCACTGGGTATCCAGTCCCAACCCCTGAAAATCCAGCCGCAGTACGACGAGTCGGCGGTTGAACTCGCCCTGGTCGAGCCCGAGCCGGAAGTGGTGCCCGAGCCCGTGGTTGAAGAACCTCCGCCACCGGTGATCGAAGACGAAGAGGCCGAGCCTGCCCCGCCGCCTCCACCACCCAAGCCAGTGCCAAAACCACTGCCAAAACCTGAGCCAAAACCAAAACCGGTCCCCAAGCCGGTGGCCGCCAAACCAACGCCAGCACCTGCGCCGGCCCCGGTCGCCGCCAAGCCCGTGCAAGCCGCTCCCGCCCCTACCCCGGCACCCGCCGCGCCACCGGCACCGCCGAAAGTCGACGGCCAGGCGCTGGAAGGCGGTTACCTCAAGGGTTTGCGCAACGAGCTGGACACGTACAAGCAATACCCCACCGGGCGCCAGGCGTCCCTTGAACGCCCCAGTGGCGAGGTGGTGGTCTGGTTAATGGTGGACCGCCAAGGCCGCGTCCTCGACTCCGGGATCCAGACCCCGGCGCCGAGCATGCTGCTCAACCGGGCCGCCACCAACAGCCTGCGCCGTATCAAGCAGGTGAAACCGTTCCCCGAACAAGCCTTCGGTGGACGTAACGAGCAGCGCTTCACCGCCACCTTCAACTACAGCGTGCAATAAGCACACACCACCAGGACGACAGTGATGAAGTTCACCCGGATTCATCTGGCACTCGTTGCCGCGACGAGCATGACCCATGGAGTGGTCATGGCAGACACCAGCGACAGTGACGTCGGGACTATTGGGGTACAGGGCAAGGCAACCGCGGGGGGCGGTTACATGGTCCAGGAAGAGAGCGCGAAGGGCCGCTCGACCATCACCAAGGAAGCGTTGGACAAACAGACCGCCACCGGCAACGCGATCGACAAGCTCAAGTACACCCCGGGCCTGAACATCTCCAGCGAAGACAACACCGGCCTCTCGGGTTTCCGCTTCACCATGCGCGGCATGAACTCCGACCAGGTGGGCATGTCGGTGGACGGCATGCCGATCAACGACTCCGGCAACTACGCGCTGTACTCCAACCTGTTGGGCGACCCTGAAAACATCGACCAGATCTTCGTCACCCAAGGCTCGTCGGAAGCCGACGGCCCGCACATCGGTTCCAGCGGCGGCAACATCGGCATCGTGACCATTCGCCCCACCAAGGAAACCGGTGCCTTCGTCAAGCAAGTGGTCGGCAGCAACGCCACCCGCAAGACCTTTGCCCGCCTCAACACCGGTGAAGTCAACGGCCTGAGCAACTGGCTGTCGGCCTCCCACACCGAAGGCCAGATGTGGCGCGGCTCGGGTGCCGTGCGCGCGGACAAGGTGGAGTGGAACAGCTTCTTCGACGCCGGCAACGGCAACACCGCCAACCTGATCCTCAAGTACCACGAGCAGGACAACAACAGTTACAGCCAGTTGACCAAGTCGCAGTTCCAGCAGTATGGCCGCAAGTACGACCCGTACCCGGCGACACCGGCGGTGGGCGCCAACGGCAAGATCAGCAGCTACTACGACCTGGCGCAGAACCCGTTCCAGACCTTCACCGCCGTGCTCAACACCCAGTACAAACTGAGCGACAACCTGTCCCTCTCGGTGATCCCGTATTACTACTACGGCAACGGCAGCGGCGTGGGCTCCTCCGCGTACGCGCTGAACAGCGGCTCGAACAAGGGCGGCGTGTTCGACCTCGGCAACCTGCCGACGCAGGCTCAATACAACGCCGACGGCTCCGCGACGACCGGCGTCTACTACCGCCCTTCGCGCACCCAGACCTGGCGCCCGGGCATCACCACCAAGCTGAACTGGGACCTGGGCGACCACAGCCTGCAATTCGGCTACTGGTACGAACGCGCCCGCCAAAGCCAGACCCAGCCGTTCATTGCCCTCAAGAACAATGGCAAGCCGAGCGACACCTGGCCTGATGGCAACTCCGTGGTCGACGCCAACGGCAACACCGTACAGGGTCGCGACCGCTACACCGTGACCCCGGCGCAGAAAGTCTGGGCCCAGGACACCTGGTATATCAATTCGGACTGGACCCTGATCGCCGGCCTTGCCTACATGAATGTCGAACGTGAAGGCACCAACCACGGCAGCCTCACCGAGCAACCGGGCAAAGCCGACCAGACCTACAACAAATTGCTGCCCAACGCCGGCCTGAAATACCAGATCGACGAGCGTGACCAGTTGTTCTACAGCCTGTCGCGCAACATGCGTATTCCGCAGAACTACGTGCTGTACGACAAGGGCGTGGGTTCGCTCGACTCCAAGCCGGAACTCAGCTGGAACCAGGAACTGGGCTGGCGCTACACCGGCGAAGACAGCACCCTCGCCGCCACCCTGTTCTACATGCAGTTCAAGAATCGCCAGTTGACCTCCCTGGACAGCAACGGTGATTCGGCCGACATCAACGCTGGCACCGTCATCAACAAAGGCCTGGAGCTGGAGTGGAGCGGCAAGCTGCCGCACAACTTCAACTACTACACGTCCTACACCTACACCAGTTCCAAGCAGCAGGACGATTTGACGGTGTACAGCGCCGGCAAGCCGATCGTCTTGCCCACCAGTGGCAAGCAGTTCGCCAACGTGCCGACCAACATGCTCGCGGCAAACATCGGGTATGACGACGGGCGCTTCTACGGCGCCTTCGGCGGCAAGTTCACCAGCAAGCTCTACGGCGACCTGACCAACGACGAAGCCATCTCCGCCCGCACCATTTTCAACCTCGGCGCCGGTATCTACCTGCCGGTGGACAAGAAAGTGGTCAAGGACGCAACCCTGCGCCTGAACGTCGACAACCTGTTCGACAAGAAGTACCTGGACGGCGTGTACACCACCAAGACCAACTCGGCGAGCTACAGCGGTTTCCGCGATGGCGACCCGGCTTACATCGTTGGCCTGGACCGCACCGTAACCGTTTCCCTTGAAGCCAATTTCTAACTGCGAGGCTCAGAATCATGGACATGAACCTGCTTCACCAAATCACCTTTTATGTGATGTACGCCGCGCTGGCGATTGCGATCTTCATCACCATCGAACGGGGCATCTACTTCGCCTACGTGCGCCGCCAGGCCCGCGCGCTGACTGAAGTGCTGGGCGCCAACGTGCACAGCGAACGTGACCTGCCGCAAAACCTGACCCGCCGCGACAGCCTGCCGTTGAACATGGTGCTGCCGATCCTCGCGCAGAAGTCTTCCCATGGTTCGCGCAAGGACCTGGACGACGAGATCGAAACCCAGTACCTCAAGACCCGCGCGCCGCTGTCCCGCAGCCTGTGGATCATCGAGACCATCACCACCGCCGCGCCGTTGCTGGGCCTGCTGGGCACCATCCTCGGCATCATCGACACCTTCAAGGCGCTGGCCAGTGCCGGCGTGTCCGACCCGGGCCAGATTTCCGGTGGCATCGGTACGGCCTTGTTCGCCACCGGCCTGGGTATTGCCATCGCCCTGTTCTGCGTGGTGTTCCACAACTTCTTCCAGGACAGCCTGGAACGCATCAACGACCAGCTGAAAATCCTGCTGATCCGCGCCGCAACCGGTGCCCGCGTACAGGGTGAGGTGCCGCACCTGGTGCCGACGCCGCTGCACACCCGCACTGCGTGACCTTCCCGGGGCGGGCGCAGCACGCGCCCGCCCCTTCTTTTTGCCCGATGAGACGCCTATGTCCATATCGCTGAAGTTCCGTATCGCCGGCCTCGCAGGCCTGCTCCTCAGTCCGCTTGCCCAGGCGGACTTTTCAATTCCGGGGTTTGAGCTGGTGCACACCGTGCCGGTGGACACCCAACTGGGAACCGCAGACCTGCGCCAACCAGGCCCGGTGTGGATCGGGCTGTTCGACGGCGCGAAAAGCCGGATCGACATCGGCCAGTTCTACGCGGCGGACCATCCCGGTTCGGTGATGGACAAGGTGATTGAACACCTGGAAGCCGCCGGCAAACGCGGGGTGAAAATTCGCTTCCTGCTGGAAGAAAAAGGCGTGCGGCTGTCGGAAGCCTCCACCCTGGAGCGCCTAAAAGCGATTCCCAACCTGACCTTCCGCATCCTGCCCTTCGGCAAGCTGAGCGGCGGGATCATCCATGCCAAATACATGGTGGTGGACGGCAAGCAGGCGTTTATCGGCAGCCAGAATTTCGACTGGCGCTCCCTGGAGCATATCCACGAAACCGGGCTGTTGATCAGTGATACCAACGTCGTCGCCCAGACCCAGGCCATCTTTGACCAGGATTGGCAGGCCCAGGCGGCACTGACCGACAACAAGCCTGTGCCCCTGCCCGCCGCGGGCGCTCTACCTGCGCGCACCGGCAACTACCTGGTAGCCAGCCCACAGCGCTACAATCCGCCGGGTGTGGGTGATTCACAGCTGGAACTGCCGCGCCTGCTGGGCGAGGCGAAAAAAGAAGTGCGGGTGCAACTGCTGGATTACGCGCCGCTCTCCTACGGGCCTGACAGAACCCGGCCTTACTACGCGATGATCGACAACGCGGTGCGTGCAGCGGCGGCCAGAGGGGTGTCGATCAAGTTGATGGTGTCCAACTGGAACACCGAAGCGCTGGAATTGCCGTACCTGAAAAGCCTGGCAGTGCTGCCGAATGTCGAGGTCAAGATCGTCACGCTGCCCGAGGCCAAGCAAGGATTCATTCCTTATGCGCGGGTGATCCACAGCAAGACCATGGAGATCGATGGGCAAGTGGCGTGGGTGGGCACCAGTAACTGGCTGGGGGGTTATTTCGATAACTCGCGCAACCTGGAAGTGGTGATGCGCAGCGAAGCGATGGCCAAGCGCGTGGGAGATTTACACGAACAGCTGTGGGACGGGCCGTACGCCAAGGCCCTGGAAGTGACGAGCGAGTACCCGCAGCCGCATCCGGGCAAACCTTGAGCCGTTGCCCGCAAATGGCAAGACTTTGCGGGCAATGTCACATCGCCAGATATCCAGGTTGCACTTTTTCGCCTGTGCGCTGACCAACCCTGCATAACTCATGGAGGGAGAGCAGGGATGAACAACACACGCAATGGACTGTATGGTGCCGCGCTGGTTTGGGCGGCCATCGGGCTTGGCGGCTGCGCCAATTCGATGACCACCACCGGTGAGCCCGGGGTGAAGATGGGCGAGAGCTATGAGCAGGTGCTTGCCGTGGTCAGCCGCAACAATACAGTGACCAGGAAGATCGACGGGGAAGCATTCCGGGCTGAAGGTTACTCGGAGACGTTCAAGGATTGTCGCAACAAATATTTTATCTTCCAGGGCGCTGATGGCTTGCAGATGGTCAAGCTTGAGCCCGCGCCGCATCTGTCGGTCAGCCAGAACTGCCGCCAGCCATGAGAACCTTACGTGTAATCCCCGCCCTGTTCCTGGTTTTTCTCAGCGGTTGTGGCCAGGTATATAACGTCCGCTCCCTCAACACCGCCTATACAGCACCGCCGTCTGCCGAGACGGCGCGCTTGCGCATTATCAGCGACGGCATGGTGCGCGCAGTGCCCGCGCGCGATTGCCTGGACTGGAACGTTCCCGGCGCTGGCGTAATGGTGTCAGCCAAATCCGGCTTCGCCGACCGCAATGGCGCAAGCCTGGGGATGCCGGGGCCGATTTACACCTGGGACGGTGCGGTGTCGTCCGAACAGGTGATTCCGGCGAACACACCCATTGCCTTTCATTACCTTGGGTTGCCGCAGTATGGCCGGCAATGTTTCAACACCATGACCTTTATCCCCAAGCCCGGCATGGACTACATGGTGCGAGCGTCAATGTCCGGGAGTTGCTCATTCGAGCTTGCTGAGCTGGCGAAGGGTGCTGAACGCTGGACGCCGATTGAACCAACGCCGTCGGGAAGGCTGTCGATGTGCCACGCGATGGATAATTTCTAGAGAGCCGGGCGCAGCGTACGTCGAGACTTTGCGCCCTCACCCACAAAAAACAGCCAAAACTGACAGCCCTTTACGCTCTCAATTGTAGGACCGCTCTTGTTCTCCCACGCTCTATTGAGTCGCCAAATCTTGTCAGCCTAGAGTGACGTCAGCAACGAACAAGCAGCACTCACGTTGCACCTCTTAACCTGCAAGAGTGTAGACGACACGATGAGTGACGCCCCATCGAACACAGCCTCCCACACAGAACCCGTTACTTCGCCCGAGCCCCCTCATGAACCGGGAGCCACAGGCATCAATGCTGCCCCCTGCTTGCCGGTCCTGAATTCGACATACGCGATGTGGCCTGGAACCCGCTGTGTGATGCGGCTACGCCTCTGATCGGCCTGGTGATTCGCCTGTGCCGTTTGGACTGGCACGACAATGTGCCCGCGCCGTGAGAACCATCAGGAGGCCCCATGCCCCGCCAAAGCGACCTGCGTTACACCTTCCAACCGCTACGGGGCGATCCCTTCGAAGTGGTCTCGTTCACCCTCGAAGAAGGCCTCTCCCAGCCGTTCAAACTTGAGCTGGAGCTGGTCAGTCATCACCCCGCCATCGACTTCTACCGCATGCTCGACCTGGCCGCGGTGTTCACCATTTGGCGCGACGACACCCCGGTGCGCTACGTCCACGGCCTGGTCAGCCTGTTCCAACAAGGCGACACCGGCTTTCGCCGCACCCGCTACACCGCCGTGGTCGAGCCGACCCTGTCCCGTTTCGACCTGCGCTCCAACTGGCGCATCTTCCAGGCCCAGACCGTGCCCGACATCATCACCAGCATGCTCGCCGAGCAGAAGCTGACCGATGTCAAAACCTATCTCTACTTCGAACACCAGCCTCGCGAATACTGCGTGCAAGCTGGCGAAACCGACCTCGACTTCATCGCCCGTCTCGCCGCCGAAGAGGGCCTGCTCTACACCTTCGAACACCGCGTCGACGGCCACACCCTCGTCCTCACCGACCGCGTCGGCTGCCTCGGCACCATCGGCACCCACACCGACTGCCCGGTGATCTACCAACCCATGAGTGGCGGCGACTCCCTGGAACCGGCATTGAACCGCTTTCACTACACCGAACAAGTGCGCACGGCGCGCCAGGTGCAGCGCGACTACACCTTCACCCACCCGTACTACAACCAGCAGCACACCGCCACCGGCGACCAGGATTTGAACAACCAGCACAAGGACTACGAACGCTACGACTATCCCGGCCGCTACAAACGCGATATCGCCGGCAAACCCTTTACCAAGACGCGGCTGGCGGCGCTGCGCAACGACGCCAAGCTGGCGCATCTGGAAGGCGACGATGAACGCCTGCAACCGGGGTTGGCCTTCGACCTCAACGATCATCCGCGTGAGGACTTCAATGATCGCTGGCGCACCATCGCCATCAGGCACGAAGGCAGGCAGCACACCAGCTTGCAGGAAGAATCGTTTGGTAGCGGCCTCGGTACCTCTTACACATTGAAGGCCAGCGCCATCCGCTGGACCTCGGACTGGAAGGCTCCGCTATGCGACAAACCCTGCATCGACGGCCCGCAGATCGCCACCGTGGTCGGCCCGCCGGGAGAAGAGATTTATTGCGATGAATGGGGCCGGGTCAAGGTGCAGTTCCCGTGGGACCGCTCGGACAAAAACAACGATCAGAGTTCTTGCTGGATTCGTGTGGCTCAAGTCTGGGCCGGGGCAACCTGGGGCGCCATGGCCGTACCTCGGGTCAATCAGGAACTGATCATCAGCTTTTTGGATGGGGATCCGGACCAGCCTATTGCAACGGGCCGCACTTACCGCGAGACCAATCTGCCGCCGTACGAGCTGCCCAAACACAAAACGCGGATGACTATCAAAAGCCAAACCCATAAGGGTGCCGGTTTCAATGAGCTGCGCTTCGAGGATGAGCTGGGGCACCAGGAGGTGTTTATCCATGCCGAGAAAGACAAGAACGTTCATATCAAGCACAACAACGCCATCTTCGTCGGCAATGACCGCACGGAGCGGGTTGATCACGATGAGAGGATAGAAATTGGCCATGACCGCGCAGAGCAAGTCAGCAACAACGAAACCGTCAGTATTGGCCAAGATCAACGCCATACCGTCGCCAGGGACCGATTTCACCACATCGGCCACAACCACGAAATAACTACCGAAAACAACCGCATCGAATATGTTGGCAATGAGCGTCATGACAAAACCGGGACTAACCATCACATCCAAACCGGCGGAAACGTTGAACACCAAGTACAAAGTCATTATCGGCTTTCGGCTGGCAAGGCTATTGAACAAAAGACGATGCACTACGAAGTAAAAGCTGGACAGCGGATTGTCTTCAAGGCCCCTGGAGGGACCATCACTCTTGACGAGAGTGGCATCATTATCGACGGCATATTGGTCACCATCAAAGGTCAGGTTGCTATGCCCGGCGAAGGTAAAAGCCATGATGGCTGGAGAGGCGAAGGCCGTCCTGCAACGGGAAACTTAAAAGAGTTTTTTATCCTGCGCGACGCCATTACCGGCGAACCGATAGTTGATCGACCTTATGAAATATTACGCGGCAGCGGCCACACTTTACGCGAAAAAACAGACGCCGAAGGCAAAACCAAAATCGTTGATTCAAGCGATGCAGAACCCCTGGAAATCCAAGTATTAGCTGACGAGAAAAATCTCGTGAAGCTCAGTGCCGGATACTGGGATGACTTCGGCGTGATGGACATCGACTTTTCTTCCAACCCTACTTCGGAGGAAAACTAAGTCATGAATGATCCGTTAAAACCGCGAACAGCAAGCCGAGCCCCAGATGGCAAAACCCGCAGCGTTACCAAACCCACTGGCAGCGGTATGGTATTGCCCGTCACCGACCCGCTCGATTTATGGTACCTGTGTGAAAAAGCCTCCTACGCCAAGGCTATCCCCTATAAGCGGGCGAAAGACGGCTACCCGATGTATCAGCGCACCGTATCGCAATTAGTACGATGTGATAACGAGGCATTCAAGTATCACTTTCCCTACTGCGGTGAAGTTGGGTTTGATATGAGTAAAAACCCACCACAACCCATCATGAGCAAACGCGAACCTCATCGCCCAAGCAGTTTTCCGCTTTCACAATACCAACAGTTGCGCAACCACCACTTTGAACAACTGGCAAACATGCGCGTTGAAACCGACCTATTGAGCAAAACAGACCTTGAACAAATGCTGTCACCCACGCCATCAACGAGTGACGGCGCACAGTGGATTGACGGACAAAGAAGACCGCGTGGATTGCTGCGTATACCTGATGTTCTGCGCCTCAGAGCGTTCGGCAATCCAAGTAAGCCGCAATACAGTCAACGTAATTTGGCATCGGTGATTGAGATGAAGTTTCCGGGGGATAGGCTAGCTCGTGATCAACAGATGGCATACGAGGACATCGCAGGGGATTATCAAAAGCTAAGGCTGCTTGAGACCAAAAATTGCGATTCAAGCGACAAGCAAAAATGGCGCGAGTGGGTTCGCGCCTCAGTAAGCGAGCCAGTGTATAGACCGGTCGAGCAAGTCACTAGTCTGGCGTCCCGCGCCTCCGCGGCCAGACACAAGCTGTTGGCGGGTCGTATAGATGCTGAACATGCAGCGGCGCGGCTCAGACTGGAAACTCAGTTCGTGGCGCCTGGAACGCCCGTGATGACGTCGGCCCCGGATGAGCGAGCGATACAGGCGCAAAACCGGCGAGCCGTTGCAGGCATTGAAATGACTCTGGCGGCGCCCTTTGTCGCTATTGGCGCTGCGATGGCAGCCATGGCGACCGCCCCCGCTACTGCTACCGCAGAAGCGACCGCTCTGGTTGCCAACGCGGGTGGACATTCGATCCGTTTCAAGCCTTTTATCACTGCTGCCAAGCGCATTTTGGTGGGTGGCAGTTTAGGGACTGGAGCCGCTATGCCCGCCTTTGCCCAATCCCAAACAGCGTCTTCAGATTCGTCCTTATTCACCGACGATCAGGACACTCAGGCCCGTTGGGCTGAATGGAACCAACGCCAGCAGCACCAACAAACCACCCTCCAGAACTATGTATTTTGGGAAGATGTACCGGAGATAAACCATGAATGAAGAGCAGTTTTTTAAAGACTTCAATGCTCATCGCTGGAATTTCACCATCGTCGATGAGGAAGATGAGGAACAGCCGGTCCTGCAAGTGGGATTGGTAGCAACTTTTTATCTGGTGGATGCTTACCTTCCCATTCGCAGAAAACATATTTCTGACGCCTTTGAACTCTACTGCAAACACTTTGGTGAAAAGCTGGCATGGGGATATACGGGAGGCGAGAATATGATTGAGCAAAACTTCAGCCCCCAAGCCATGCAAAATTGTATTTCATATATACAATCGGATGGCTTTGTAGAGTCAGCTGCACTTATGTGGTCATCCAACAAGGGCTTTCAAAATGTCGGCGCTTACATGTTCGACGCCTATTCTCCTGCTGGGTGGTACGAAAAAGTTCATAGCTCAATAACAACCGTAAGACTGTACCTTCCAATCGACGAACTTAAAGGCGCGGGCAAAAAAAAATTTGATGAGCTTATATTCGAAATGTGCACTATTTTACGCCCACTGCACGGCGCAGCAGGATTAGGCATTCAACACAGTTACGAATGGGAAAATTACCAACATATTGAATATGAGCTCGCACAAGAATACCGTGGTGCAGACCTGTGTATTCCCAGCGGCAATAAAAAGTGGCGCGTCGGCTACAGCAACCTCAACTGGTACACCTACCTGGCCCACCATTGGGTAAGCAAACTAGGCACAACCGAAAACTTGCTCGAACAGCTCAACGACGTACGCATAAACATCTTGCCTTACGAATGGGGCACGATTTTTCGTGCTGGAGAGTGGCCCGCCCTAGGCGAAGCCAATGTAGATCCACGCCCTGAGTTATATGTGATGCTCAATGAAGTGCTCAAACCATTGCGGGTTGACAACATTGGCTCATTGCACTACGGCTCGATTGCCGGTGAAGTGCGCCTCAACGAGCGCACCAGCAACCAATGGATGCGCCGCTTTGATCTCCCCGAAGATACCCCGAAGCACCAGCCTTTATCGCTGTACCGCCGCATATCTGCATCAGAACAAGAAAAATTGAACGCCAGCAGGCAGATGTTTGATGACTTTCTAAACCAGGCCCCTGATGACAAATTCAAAATGTAATCGAACCCTGCGAACGACAGGAGTGAAAAAGATGAGCGAGTCAATACCTGACAAAAACGCGCCTACAACGGAAAACACCCACCAACTCTTCAACTACTCACCACAGGACACCCGCAGCAAAGCAGCAGAACCCACTGTGGAACAGGTCAAGCCAAAACCGCCCGTGCTACTCGCCGACCCTGAATTCGTTATGCGCGGTGTGGCCTGGAACCCGTTGTGCGATGCCGCCACGCCGCTGATCGGCCTGGTGAT
>NZ_JANUEW010000041.1:0-47687 GCF_024807515.1 Pseudomonas sp. BIGb0558 | reverse complement strand
ACGGGGCAGGGACGCCCCGTCGCGGCGGCCCGCGGAGCAAGCCCGGAGTGAGGGAACACCGAGCCTAGGCGAGGTGCCGACAGGCGGGGCAGAGCCCTTTGCTTACTTTGGGGCTTTTCCAAAGTGAGTCGCTGTAAGAGCGAAACCATAGGCGGCCGTTACCTAAATAACGGATATACACACCCCCCCTAGCTCAACAAAACAACCCCACCAGGCAACTCCGTACACTTAGCCCCATAAGCATCGCGAATCAAAAGCGCCACCCCCGCCAGCTGGTTCAAACTGAACCGCGCCTGCACCCGCCGCTTGCCCAACTGCGCATTCATTAACAGCAACATCCCCGGCCGATAGCGATTAATCTCATCCACCACCGTCGCCAACGTCGCGTTATCAAACACCAACACCTGCTCCCGCCAAGCCACCACCGCCTGCGTATCCACCGCCACCGGCTCACCTACACCGCTGGCGTCATACGTCACCTGCCGCCCGCTTTCAAGCCGAACCGTACGCCCACCCACCGCCACCGCCACCGCACCGTCGATACACGTCACACACACACTGTGATCCGTATTACGCACATTGAACCGCGCCTGCGCCGTACTCAACCACCCACCGCCCGCCTGAACCCGAAGCGGCATCGCCACATTGGCCAACACCTCAACCTCCCCCTCCAACAACTCAATCCCATCATCACGCCGGCTGATCCGCGTCTGGGTATTGAGCTCCAGCCGAACACCGTCACTCAACTCAACCCGCCGCTGCTCCCCGACCTCCGTGCGGTAATCCGCCGTCAACCCGGCAAACCCACCCGGCACGGTCACTCGCACCATCAACACCGCCGCCGACGCCGCAATCGCCCCACCCAAAAACGCCCGCCGCCCAAAATGCCGCGGACGGGAAAACTGCTCAGCAGCGGGAGCCAATTGCCGCCACAACACCTTGGCCTGCTCGAACGCCCGGGCATGGTCCGGACTCTGGGCGCACCACTGGCGCAACGCCTTGGCATCCGCGACGGTGGCCCGGCCCGACGTCAGCAGCACCAGCCAATCACGCGCTTCATCGTGCAGGGGGCTGTCTGGCGTATTCCGGGCAGCGGAGAAGTTAAAAATGTTCAAGCGCGCAGGTACTCAACGGATTATCAGGGACTCAATCACTAAGACGGTTTTCCGGCCCCGGGACCGAACCGCTGGATCACTTTTCTTTCAAGGCGCTGCGCGCAGTGGCCCAGCCCGGCCTTGATTTCCTTTTCGACCATGCGCGTGGAAATCCCGAAACGCCGGGAGATTTCCAGGTGCGGCGCCTCTTCCAGGCGCGCGGCGATAAGGATCTGGCGCCGCCGCGCCGGCAGTTCGTAGAGGGCTTTGAGCAGGGACTGGATTTCGCGCTGGCCACCCACCACCCGCGACGGGTCCTGGGCTTCATCCACCGTCTGCAGCAGCTCTTCGACCTCGCTGCCGGTCAGCAACCGGGCGTCCGCCTGGCGCCGGTCGGCGGCGATGTTCAGGGCCATGCGGTAGAGGTAGGCATTCGGTTGCGCCAGGTTCGGCGGCATGTCCATGCGGTCGACCCGCAGGTAGGTTTCGTGCAGCACGTCGTTGGCCAGGTCCTCCGAGCCCAGGCGCTTGCGCAGGCGCACCTTGAAGTCCTCGTAGGACGCCAGGAACAGGCTGACCATCGTGCTGTGGCCGGTGTCTTTCATGCCCCAAAAACTCCTTCCCCTGCTGTGCATTCCATGCGTGTTCCTGTTGAGTCGGGCATCAAAAGTAAGGTCACCGGCAAGCGCAGTGAACTGGGCGCCGGGCGTTCGACACGCGCAGCACTCAGGCCAAGTACCAGCGCTTCGTCACGCTGCAGGTCTCCGGTGGAGCTGACCAGGCGGCTGTGTTCGATCACGCCGTTGCGGTTGACCCACACCTGCACCAGCGCCCGGAAACTGCCGGGGCGGGTCAATGGCGAACGGCACAAACTGCGTTCGATCGCCTGCTGCAAGGCCGTGGCATAGCTGTTGTTGATCCGTGCTGCATTGCCTGCCTTCAGCCCTCGGGGCTCTGCCGATCGGCTGACCTCGGGGACTTGCAGGGTGAACGCATCGCTGCGGGCATAACGCGCCATCAAGCCACTCCCTGTCAGCAGCAGCCCCAAGGCTTGCTGCGCACTGTAGCGGCCATGTACGCCGATGGAACGCCGGCCCCGGGTCAACTCGCGATCCACCAGCACCGCCATGCCCGTGGCATGGCTGAACGCTTGCAGGGCGCTGTCCAGGTTCTGCGCGGGCAGGTCCAGGATCACCTCGGCGCGCACGGCCTGCGCCAGCCCCACCAGCAGAGCCAGGCAGCAGCCCGCGTGCCTCCAAGCGCTCCTGCTCAGCATCGCAACACGTCCGACATAGCCTACAAAACCGTCATCCTGAGGCCAGTTTATGAACCTGATGTTACGGTGCCAGCAAAAAAAACATCACGGTGACGGGCAGCCCGCTGCACTACACTTTTGCGCCATACCGGCCCATTTCCCAGGGCCCGCCAGGAGGCACCGATGAACCTGTTCCCAACCCTCGCCAGCCTGTTGCTGTGTGCAGCCCTGCCGCTGATGGCCCACGCCGAAGGCCCCCCCGGCGGCTGCGCCGAGGTCAATGTGGATGGCTACAAGGCGCCGGACTATGGCTGCCTCAGCCAACAGATGGGCAACAACCCCGACGCCGCCAAGGCGACGCAGAAGAACCAGCAAGCGCAACAAGTGCCCATCGACAAGCGCAAGCCAAACCAGATCGGGCTTTCTACGCCGGCGGCGACCAGCGTGCGCATGGGCAATACCTTTGGTACTTCGGTGAAACCCCAGCGGCCTTGATCGCCGCTTGTCCCCCCCTGCGTACCCACTCGAAAAAAAGCCATTGTGTTATCGCGACAGCCGATGTTATGTTTCTAACAGACATTAAAAATACGACATTCGAGTAACATCAATGACCGGTAGCCGCGAAAGTGTCATGGATAAAAACAGCTTCCAGCGCACGCTGGAGCAGCAGTTCCCGACGCTGACTCCCACCGGCAAGCGCATCGCCACCTACCTGCTGGCCAACCTGCAACAGTTGCCGTTCGAAACCGCCGACAGCATTGCCCACCAGGCCGGCACCACCGGGATTTCGGTGGGGCGCTTCTTGCGCACCCTGGGCTATCGCAACCTCGATGACGTGAAACAAGGCCTGCGTGGCGACCCGCAAGCGTCCTGGCTGATCACCGACCGCCTCGGCGCGTTTCGCCAGGAGAACGATCAGGAAGACGCCCTCGACCGTTCCCTCAACCGCGAGATCGAAGCGATCCAGCACGTCTACGGCCTGGCCCGCAGCCAGGGTTTCGCCGACATCGTGCAGCACATCGTCGACGCCGACGCGGTGTTCATCCTCGGTATCCAGTCCACCCGGGGCATCCTCAATGCGTTCCACAGTCACCTGGAATACATTCGCCCCAAGGTCTATTACGTCGATGGCCTGTCGGGGATCTACGCCGAGACGTTGAACTCCGGCTTTGAAAAACCCTACGCCATCACGGCAGACTTTCGCGCCTATTCCAGCATCACCCCGACTTTCTGCGAAACCGCGAATGCCCATGGCCTGCCCCTGGCGCTGATCACCGATTTGCAATGCCCCTGGGCCCGGGACTACGACCTGGACCTGCTGCAACTGAAAACCGATGTCGGCCAGTTCTGGGACTCCATGGCGCCGCTGACGTGCCTGTTCAACCTGATGGTGTCTGCCGTCGCCGACCAGTATGGCGAGCGCCTGGACGCCCGCCTGGCGAAAAACCGCGCCCTGCAACAGGCCTTCGGCCAGTTTGAATCCTGACCCTACAAAGGAAATGTTTGAGTGAATACCAGCCCATTGGTAGAAATCGCCCCACCGGAATACCCGGTGCAGGTCGACCTGATCTACGCCAGTGCCGACAACCTGGCAGGCACCGTGATCTACCGCAACGCCCGCTGCCTGCTGCACACCGAAGCGGCCGCCTGCCTGCGCAAGGCCAGCCTTCTGGCGCGCCAGGCCGGCATGACCTTGCTGATCTACGACGCCTATCGCCCCGCCTACGCCCAGCAACTGTTGTGGCAAGCGCTGCCCGACCCGGACTACGTGCGCGACCCGCGCCTGGGCTCGCACCACACCCGCGGCGTGGCCGTCGACCTGACCCTGATTGATGAACACGGCACACCCCTGGACATGGGCACGGCCTTCGACGCCATGGAGCCCAAGTCCCACCAGTTCTATCCCGACCTGCCGCCACAGGTGCAGCGCAATCGCCTGCTGCTGTTGGGCATCATGCTCGGCGCCGGATTCAAGGCGATTGCCACCGAGTGGTGGCATTACGAATTGCCGGATGCCGAACTTTTCCCATTAATTGAGGAGTCCCACTGAACCAAGGAACGTACCATCACAATAATTAGCAGCGCCCTTTAGCTCCAACTGCCCGGTTATAGATTTCATAAAAAAAAACCAACCCGCTTTTTCCTCTAAATAATCAAGGAAACCGGCATGACCCCAAGCAACCGCAAGACCCTCGCACTCTCCCTGTTGTGCGCCGCCCTGAGCCTGGGCGCGTGGCAATCGGCAAGTGCCGCCGCGCCCAAAGACACCCTGATGATCGGCAAGGCGGCCGACCCGCAAACCCTCGACCCGGCCGTGACCATCGACAATAACGATTGGGCGGTGACGTACCCGGCGTACCAGAAACTGGTGGCCTACAAAGTCGAAAACGGCAAGGGCAGCACCGACGTCAAGGGCGACCTGGCCGACAGCTGGACCACCTCGGCCGACGGCCTGGTGTGGGACTTCAAGCTCAAGCCCGGCAACAAGTTCGATGACGGCGCCGACGTCGACGCCAATGCGGTGAAGTTCTCCTTCGACCGTGTGATGCAGCTCAAGCAAGGCCCGTCCGGCGCGTTCCCGGATGACATGAAAGTCACCGTGGTCGACCCGCTGACCGTGCGTTTCACCCTGACCAAACCTTACGCGCCCTTCCTCTACACCCTCGCCCACAACGGCGCCGGCATCATCAACCCGGACGTGGTGAAACAGGGTGACGTCAACGCCTACCTCTCCACCCACACCGCCGGCTCCGGCGCGTTCCGCCTGACCAACTGGCAGAAGGGCCAGAGCCTGACCCTGGAACCCAACACCTACTACGCAGGCCCCAAGCCCGCGCTGAACAAGGTGGTGATCAAGATCATCAGCGAAGCCTCTGTACGCCGCCTGCAACTGGAACGCGGTGACCTGGACATCGCCGAAGACATGCCCCAGGACCAGCTCACCAACCTGGCCAAAAAGAAAGACGTGGTGATCAAGGAGTTCCCGTCGCTGCGGGTGACCTACCTGTACCTGAACAACCAGAAAGCCCCGCTGAACAACCAGAACGCCCGCCAGGCAATCGTTGATGCGGTGGACTACAAAGGCATCGTCGACGGCATCCTCAAGGGCCAGGCCAAGCTGATGAACGGGCCGATTCCTGCCGGCATGTGGGCCAACGACCCGAGCCTGCCGATGATGAAACAGGACCTGGACGGCGCCGGCGCCAACCTGAAGAAACTCCCGGAAAAAATCACCAACCTGAACTACATGTACTCCGACAAGGACCCGGACTGGGAATCCATCGGCCTGACCCTGCAAGCCAGCCTGGCGCCGCTGGGGATCAACCTGAAGATGGAAAAACTGGCCAACGCCACCATGCGTGAGCGCCTGGGCAAGGGTGACTTCGACGTGTCGATCGGCTCGTGGGCGCCGGACTTCTCCGACCCCTACATGTACATGAACTTCTGGTTCGATTCGTCCCTGCAAGGGCTGCCGGGCAACCGTTCGTTCTACAGCAACCCGGTGGTGGACAAGCTGATCCGCGATGCAGCGGCCAACAACGACACGGCCAAGCGCACCGAGCTGTACCAGGAAGCCCAGAAGATCGTGCTCAAGGACAGCGTGTACGCCTACCTGTACCAGAAGAACTACACCCTGCCGATGCGTGATTCGGTGAAGGGGTACGTGTTCCACCCGATGCTGGAACAGGTGTTCAACGTGGCTGAGATCAGCAAATAGAAACTGCTGAGGCGCAACGGTGGTTGCGCCTGGCCCTTTCTATGTGGCGAGGAAGCTTGCTCCCGCTGGGCTGCGAAGCGGCCCCAAAAAAGCCAAGGCCGCTTCGCGCCCCAGCGGGAGCAAGCTCCCTCGCCACTACAAGCCTGCTTAACACCCGAGGTGCCTCATGGCCTTCCTGAATATGTTGCGCAAACGCCTGTTCGGCCTGATTCTGGTCGTCGTCGGCGTTTCGCTGATTACCTTTTGCATCTCCCACCTGATCCCGGGTGACCCGGCGCGCCTGATTGCCGGCGACCGGGCCAGCGACGCCATCGTCGAGAACATCCGCCATCAACTCGGCCTCGACCTGCCGCTGTACCAGCAATATGGCCGCTACATGAGCGACCTGCTGCACGGCGACCTCGGCACCTCGATCCGCACCAGCCGCCCGGTGCTTGAAGACCTGAAAGCCTTCTTCCCCGCGACCCTGGAACTGGCGGTGGCCGCCCTGCTGCTCTCGGTGCTGGTGGGTGTGCCCCTTGGCGTGCTGTCAGCGGTCTACCACAACCGCGCCATCGACCAGATCGCCCGAACGCTGGCGGTCACCGGTATTTCCACTCCGGCCTTCTGGCTAGGGCTGGGCTTGATCGTGTTGTTCTACGGCCAGCTCGGCTGGCTGCCCGGCAGCGGTCGGCTGGACGAGGGCCTCGAGCCGCCGCGCACCATCACCGGGTTCTACCTGATCGACTCGCTGCTGGCCGGCGATATCCCGCTGTTCCTCAACGCCCTGCAGCACCTGATCCTGCCCGCCGTCACCCTGGGGTTCGTCAACCTCGGCGTGGTCGCCCGGCAGATCCGCTCGGCGATGCTTGACCAGTTGGGCGAGGACTACATCCGCACCGCCCGCGCCTACGGTTTGTCGCGCTGGGCGGTGATCCTGCGTCACGCCCTGCCCAACGCGCTGATTCCGTCGATCACCGTGCTCGGCCTGACCCTCGGCGACCTGCTCTACGGCGCCGTGCTGACAGAAACCGTGTTCGCCTGGCCGGGCATGGGCGCCTATGTGGTGAAGTCGATCCAGTCCCTGGATTTCCCGGCGGTGATGGGCTTCGCGATCATGGTGTCGTTTATTTATGTACTGCTGAACATGCTGATCGACCTGCTCTACCGCGTGGTCGACCCGCGCATCGGCGAGGTGAATTGAGATGACCGCACCCGTGACAATGCCCGTACCGGTGCCCCTGGAGCAGCGCCCCACCTGGCGCGCGCGAATGGAATACCTGGGCTATCAAATACGCCGCAGCCCGCTGACCATTGCCGGCCTGACCATCACCCTGATCGTGCTGATCTGCATGGCTTTCGCGCCGTGGCTGGCCAGCCATGATCCCAATGCCCTCAACCTGGCCCAACGCCTGGCCGAGCCTTCGGCCGAACACTGGTTTGGCACCGATGAAGTCGGCCGCGACCTGTTCAGCCGGGTGCTGTACGGCAGCCGCCAGTCGGTGGGCGTCGGCCTGTTCGTGGCGTTTTCATCCTGCCTGGTGGGCGGGTTGCTGGGCTGTCTGTCGGGGATTATCGGCGGGCGGTTCGACAGCCTGATCATGCGCCTGATGGACATCATGCTGTCGGTGCCGTCCCTGGTGCTGATCATGGCCCTGGCCGCAGCCCTTGGCCCGAGCCTGTTCAACGCGATGCTGGCGATCACCGTGGTGCGCATTCCGTTCTATGTGCGCCTGGCTCGCGGCCAGGCCCTGAGCATTCGGCAGATGGGCTACGTCAAGGCGTCCCAGACCTTCGGCGCCGGGCGCTGGCACATCGTGTCATGGCACGTGGGCCGCAACGCCATGCCGCCATTGCTGGTGCAACTGAGCCTGGACATCGGCAGCGCGATCCTGATGGCCTCGGCCCTGGGTTTCATCGGCCTCGGTGCGCAACAGCCCACCGCCGAATGGGGCGCGATGGTCGCCACCGGGCGCAATTTCATCCTCGATAACTGGTGGTATTCCACCTTCCCGGGGCTGGCGATCCTGGTCACCGCCACCGGTTTCAACCTGCTGGGTGACGGTGTTCGTGACCTGCTCGACCCACGGCAACAGGGGAAATGACCATGTCCAGCCCGGCAGTGCTTGCCATCGACAACCTGAGCCTGGAGTTCCCGGCTTACCGCAATAACGTCCAGGCCCTCAACGGCGTGTCCTTGCACGTCAACCCCGGCGAAGTCGTCGGCGTGGTGGGTGAGTCCGGTTCCGGCAAATCCGTCACCGCGATGCTCAGCCTGCGCCTGCTGCCGGAGCGCAGTTACCGGATCACCGCCGGCAGCCTGCAGATGCTCGGCCGCGACATGCTGGCTGCGAGCGAGAAAGAGCTGTTGCAGATTCGCGGGCGTGACGCGGCGATGATCTTCCAGGAGCCAATGACCGCGTTGAACCCGACCCGGCGCATCGGCCGGCAGATGCTCGACGTGATCATCCATCACCAGCGCCTGAGCAAGGCCGACGCCCGCGCCAAGGCCATCGCCCTGCTGCGGGACATGCACATCGCCGACCCCGAACAGGTGCTCGACAGCTACCCCTTCGAACTCTCCGGCGGCATGCGCCAGCGGGTGATGATCGCCCTGGCGTTCTCCTGCGACCCGCAGCTGCTGATCGCCGACGAACCCACCACCGCCCTCGACGTCACCGTGCAACGCCAGGTGCTGTTGCTGCTGCGGGAAAAAGCCCGGGAACGCGGCACCGCGATTTTGCTGATCACCCATGACATGGCCGTGGTCTCGCAGTTCTGCGACCGGGTCTACGTGATGTACACCGGCGCCGTGGTGGAAGAAGGCCCCACTGCCCAAGTCATGAGCGACCCGCGCCACCCCTACACCCAGGGCCTGCTCAGCGGTTTGCCGGAACAGGTGAAACCCGGCGACGACCTGCTGACCATCCCCGGCCAGGTGCCCAACCTGGCCGCCCTGCCCTCAGGCTGCACCTTTCGCGAACGCTGCCCTCAGGCCATGAGCCAATGCACCACGCGCCCGCGCCTGGATCTGATCAACCCTGCCGGCACCCGCAAAAGTGCGTGCTGGCTGACTGCCGGGGAGTCGGTGTAATGACAGTGTCCCAGGATTCACTGCTGGCCCTGCGAGATGTACGGGTCAAATTCCCGGTAAAAACCGACTGGCTGGGCCGCCCGCGTGGTTACGCCCACGCCCTCAACGGCATCGACCTGCAAGTGCGCCGAGGGGAAACCCTGGGCATTGTCGGCGAGTCCGGCTGTGGCAAAAGCACCCTCGCCCAACTGCTGATGGGCCTGGTCAAGCCCAGCGATGGCGAAGTCGACTGGGTCTACGAAAGTGCCCGGGAACGCCACCGCCACGTACAGATCGTGTTCCAGGACCCGCAATCGTCCCTCGACCCGCGCCTGCCCATCTGGAAAATCATTACCGAACCGCTGTACGCCCTCGGCGACACGCCCAAGAGCGAAATGCGCACCATCGCCGCCAAAGTCGCCGCCCAAGTGGGCATCCGCGCCGAATACCTGGACCGCTACCCGCACCAGTTCTCCGGGGGCCAACGGCAACGCATCGCCATCGCCCGCGCCCTGGCGTCCAACCCGAGCATCCTGGTGCTGGACGAACCCACCTCGGCGCTGGACATCTCGGTGCAGGCGCAGATCCTCAACCTGCTGGCGGAGCTGCAACGGCGGCTGGGGCTGACCTATATCCTGATCTCCCACAACGTTTCCGTGGTGCGGCACATGGCCGACCGGGTGGCGGTGATGTACCTGGGGCAGATTGTGGAGCTGGGGTGTGCCGAGCAGGTGCTGGAACAGCCGAAGCATCCGTATACCCAGCTGCTATTGGAAGCGGTGCCCAAGCTTGGGGTGGCGCTGGATGATGCCTACGTCAGTGCGCCGACGGAGCTGCCGGGGAACCGGGTGTTGCCGGCCGGGTGTTTCTTTCTCGACCGCTGCCCTAGGCGCACCAAAGGGTGTGAGCGGCCGCAGCGGTTGACGGGGGGGATGAGTCAGCAGGTGCGGTGTCATCTGGAGCATCCGTGAGGCCTTGAGTCGAACGTGGCCTCTGCCTGGGCGGCAGAGGTTTCCTCCATCGGCAATGCTTCAGCGCTCGACCAGTAAGGTCCTTGGCAATACAAACCCTTCAAAGCTGCGCTGAGTGATCGGGTTGTTGGCCTTTTCCGCGCTGACCCGATACCGCATGACCCCGTCCGCCACCATGAATGTCAGGTCAACACTGGTGGGCGTGCGACCGTTGAGCTGGCCACGACTCAGCAACCGGAACAATGACCAAGGCCCCCGCTGGCCAAGAGTGGCGGTGTTTCCGGTGGTGTGGACCAACGTCAATTGGCTGCCACTGACGCTGCCCAACGTGTTGGGCCAGACCAGGCCGGTGCGTTGGAGCGGCCCGTGGCTGTAGGGGATCATCTGCCCGTCGACACTCAGCACACTGCTCAAGCGCGTATCCCCCCATGACCTCTCGCTGAGGGCAATCCGTCCTACAAGAAAAAACGCAATTTCCGACAGACCTTCCTTAAAACCGCCACTCCCCCATCTATTAACGAGCCAGCACCAAAAAAATGCGCTATTCCCTACAACACGGTGCCCATAACGCCGCTGTACGGAACCAATACACGACACCAGCAGATCGCTACGCCGTGCGCTGCAACCCCCCACACGAACGGCGAAAGGAGGACGCATGACACAGGACGTCATGAACCAGAAAACCCACCCTAAATCAGTCGACAGACAATCAGGCGAGCGCCTGCGAACGCTGCTCCACGAATGCAGCATTTCCCCTATGGCGTTTTCCGAGTTTCTAAACGTCAGCCCCCAGTGCCTGAATAATTGGTTTATGCGCGGCATCCCCAAGCGACGTATCGCCGAGATTGCAGGGCTTCTGAGTGTCAATGATGTGTGGCTGGCAACAGGCGCAGTTCCAGCCTTGATCGTGGCCAATCAGAAACAAAAATGTAGCACTCGGTAACACCCGGCCCCATTGCAGTGCACCTTCACCGCAACGGGGTCCCGCTTCCTCCCGCCCCTGCGGCCCCCGCACCCCATGGCGCAATTCGTGCATCTGTCGCCACTCCCCTACCACCTGAATTCCCCATGCGCCCCAAGGAACTGAAACTCTGGACCTCCGGTGTCGCCCACCTGCTGGACCTGCCCGCCGGCCACCCTCGGCTCTCGGGCTTGAGCCACTGGTTGCGGCAGATCTGCCCGGTGGATCATTTCGTTCTGTTTGTCTACGAAGGCAATCACCGGCCACTGGCGATGTTCGATACCTTCTGCGCCGACAAGCGCGGGGTGTATGTCGATGACTACCAGTGCGGCCCGTACCTGCTGGACCCGTTCTACCTCGCCTGCACCCGCGGGCAGGCGCCGGGGCTGTGGCGGTTGCGGCAGTTTGCACCGGACCACTTTTACCTCGGCGAGTATTACCTGACCTATTACCAGCAAACCGGGCTGGCGGAAGAAGTAGCGTTTTTTGTCGACCTCGGCGGCGGCGCCACGGCGGTGTTGTCGCTGATGCGCTCCACCGCCAGTTGCGCGTTCAGTCGCGACGAGATGCAGTTGATCGAATGCGCCCAGGCGGTGGTGGAACAAGTGATCAACGAGGCCTGGCGCCTGCGCCAGGCACAGCAGCCGCGACCGGCCCAGGACCTGGACTTCAAGATCCGCGAAGCCTTCGATCAGTTCGGTGCCCACATCCTCACCGGGCGCGAACAGGAGATCGTGCAGCTGTTGTTGCGCGGGCACTCCAGCGCTTCGGTGGCGGAGCAGCTGAGCATCAGCCCGGGCACGGTGAAGATTCACCGCAAGAACATCTACGCCAAGCTCGGCATCGGCAGCCAGTCGGAACTGCTTGGCCTGTTTATCCGCGACCTCACCGGCCAGGAACTGGTGGCCGTGGCCTGATGCCTGAAAGCGACTCTATCCCCCAAGGGATATATACAGCGTAAAACCCCGATTGCTAGTTTGGCCCTCGACGCAATGAGTCATCACTGCACATCGAGGAAGCCGGACCGTGAACGACACTTCGCCAAGCGACATCGAATTCTGCAACGTGGTCAAACGCTACGGCGAGGTGCAGGCCGTCAATGGCCTGGATTTCTCGGTGCGGCGTGGCTCGTTCCACTCCTTCCTCGGCGGCTCGGGCTGCGGCAAGACCACCACCCTGCGCATGATCGCCGGCTTCGAGCAGCCCACCAGCGGCGAGGTGCGCCTGGCCGGCAAAAACGTCGCCGGGGTGCCCGCCTTCGAGCGCCCGGTGAACATGGTGTTCCAGCATTACGCGCTGTTCCCGCACCTCAGCGTGGCGCAGAACATTGCCTATGGCCTGCGCTATCGCACCCCGCGCCCCGACAAGAAAACCCAGGCACGCATGGCCGATGAAGCCCTGGAGATGGTGCGCCTGAGCGGCTTCGGCCAACGCAAGCCCAGCGAACTGTCCGGCGGCCAGCAGCAGCGTGTGGCCCTGGCCCGGGCGCTGGTGAACAAGCCTACGGTGTTACTGCTGGATGAGCCCCTGGCCGCCCTGGACCGCAAGCTGCGCAAGGAGATGCAATCGGAACTGCTGCGCTTGCAGCGTGAAGTCGGCATCACCTTCGTGCTGGTGACCCATGACCAGGAAGAAGCGCTGTCGATGAGCGACAGCATCAGCGTGATGCACAACGGTTCGATCATCCAGACCGCCACCCCGGAACAACTCTACGAGACGCCGGCCAGCCGTTACGTCGCCGACTTTATCGGCGAGTCCAACCTGTTCAACGGCACCGTGCGCCGCCTGCAGGGCAACTCGGTGGTGTTGCGCACCGCCCAGGGCCTGGAGCTGACCAGCCCGCTCACCCCCACCGGCAAAAGCCTGAATGCGGATGCCGAAGGCTGCATCGCGGTGCGCCCGGAGCTGATCAGCATTGCCGGCGCCAGCGCCGACCTGGCCCGGGAAGTCACACTGCCGGGTTGCGTCGAAGACCGCATCTACCTGGGCAACTCCACCGAATACCGCGTGCGCACCCAAGCCTTTGGCGTGGTCTGCGTGCGAGTGCCACGCCAGCAGGATCAAGGCCCGCAGGCGTTCGAACACGGCGCAGCGGTCAGCGTCGGCTGGGATCACGCCAATGGGTTGGCCATGGCGTTGTAAATCACCTTTTATCCAACGAATGTGGAGCGTGTCATGGACCAGAAGACCTTTCTCAAAACCCTGCGCAGCTGGCAGAACGGTTCCATCAGCCGTCGTGAGTTCCTTGGCCGTACCGGGCTGGGGCTGGCCGCCGCGGTGGTCGCCACGAACATGCCGGGGCTGCTGACCTCCACCGCCGAGGCCGCCGAACAGGCCAAGCTCGGTGATCGCCTGTCCCTGGCCACCTGGCCCAATTACCACAGCCAGGAAAACCTCGACAATTTCGCCAAGGCCACCGGCGCACGGGTGTCCATGAGTGTGTTCGGCTCCAACGAAGAAATGCTCGCCAAACTGCAGGCCGGCGGCAGCGGCTGGGACGTGCTGGTGCCCACCAACTACACCATCAGCACCTATGTGGGCCTGGGTTTGATCGAACCGCTGGACCTGTCGCGCATCCCCAATTTCGATGCCTCGGACTTCCAGCAGAAATTCATCGCCCAGGGCACGGTGGACGGCAAGGTGTATGCGGTGCCGAAAAACTGGGGCACCACCGGCATGTGCTACGACACCGAAAAGCTCAAGAACGGCCCCACCAGCTGGAAGCAATTCTGGGACATGGCCCAGGGCCCGGCCAGTGGGCGCACGATGGTCCACGACTACCAGTTGACCGCCATCGGCAACGCCCTGAAGAGCTTCGGCTACAGCTTCAACTCGCTGGACCCCAAAGAGCTGGCCGATGCTGAAAAACTGCTGATCCAGGTCAAGCCGCATTTGTTCGCGATCAACTCCGACATCCAGCCCTCGATGCGCAGCGGTGATGCCTGGCTGGCGATGTCCTGGACCGGCGACGCCTCGCAGTTGCACCGCGACCTGCCGCAGATGCACTTTGAGTTGGGCAAGGAAGGCGGCGAATTGTGGAGCGACTTCTTCGCGATTCCCAAGAGCTCGGAGCACAAGGACGCAGCCTATGCCTTCATCAACTACCTGCTGGACCCGCAGCACAACAAGCTGGAAGTGTTGAGCCATGGCTACCCGAGCGGTGACAAGCGGGTGGACGCGTTGTTGCCGGTGGCGATGCTCGACGATCCGATCATGTACCCGGCCGCCGAGGCGTTGAGCCCGCTGGAATTTGGCGCGGCGGCGACGCTGACCAGCCCGGCCCGGGCCGAGTTGATGGCGCGATTCAAGTCCGCCTGATCACCCAGCCATGGCCACTGAGGAGTCACCCATGAACGCCGCCACTCACCCTTCCACGGTGACCGCCCTGCCCCTTGCCGCCCGCCAGCGGCGCAACCTGGGCCGGCGTATCACCCTGCTGATGCTGTTGCCGTCGACCCTGTGGTTCCTGCTGCTGTTGTTGATGCCGCTGGTGATCATCCTGGTCTTCAGCTTCGGCGACCGCAGTGCCGTAGGCGGCTACGCGGGTGGCTTCACCCTGGCCAACTACCTGAACCTCGGTTCACGGGCCGCGGCCTTCGGCAACACGCTGATGCTGGCGCCACTGGGTACGCTGGTGTGCCTGGTGGCGGCCTATCCGCTGGCGTACTTCCTGGCGGTCAAGGTCAGCAAGAACCGCTCGCTGCTGCTGACCCTGGTGATCGTGCCGTTCTGGACCAGCTTCCTGATCCGCACCTACGCCTGGATCTTCCTCCTCAGCGGCAAGGGCATCCCGGCCCTGCTGGCGAGCCTGGGCCTGGAAGATGTGCGGTTGATCAACACGCCCTGGGCGGTGCTGATCGGGATCGTCTACGGCTACCTGCCGCTGATGGTGTTCCCGATCTACGTCAGCCTGGAAAAACTCGACAAACGCCTGCTGGAAGCCTCGGCAGACCTGGGCGCCAGCGCCTTTGAAAGCTTTCGCCGGATCACCCTGCCGCTGTCCGCGCCGGGAATCATCACCGGGGTAATGCTGGTGTTCATCCTGTTGATGGGCGAGTTCCTGATCCCGGCCATCCTCGGCGGCGGCAAGGTGTTTTTTGTCGGCAATGCCCTGGTGGACCTGTTCCTGCAATCGCGTAACTGGCCGTTCGGCAGTGCGCTGGCGATGACCCTGGTGGCGATGATGCTGCTGATCATCGGCGTGTATTTGAAGCTGGTGGCACGCTACGGCGGCCGCCCTGCCGACGGAGGCTTGTGACATGTGGCTGCGCAGCTATTCGACTTCGCTGTACCTGTTTCTGTATGCGCCGATCGCCTTGATCGTGCTGTTCAGCTTCAATGCCGGGCGCAGTGGCCTGGCGTTCGAGTGCTGCTCGGTGCAGTGGTTCGGCCGGGCCTTTGGCAACCCGTTCATCATGGAAGCCCTCGGGCACAGTGCATTTATCGCCACGTGCTCGGCGTTGATCGCCACGCTGTTCGGCACCCTGGCGGTGTTCGGCTTGCAGCGTGCCGGGGCCAGGGTGCGCCTGCTGTTTGACGCCCTGACCTACTGCGCGATCATCGTGCCCGGCATCGTCATCGGTATCTCGACGTTGATCGCCTTCATCAGCCTCTTCGATGTGATCAACCCGCTGCTGGCGAGCTGGATGCCCAGCCTGCCGCGTTTGAACATGGGCTTCTTCACGGTGATCGCCGCCCACTCGCTGTTCACCATGGCGCTGGTGATGGTGATCGTGCGCAGCCGCGTCGACACTCTGGACAAGGCGCTGCTGGAGGCGTCTGCCGACCTGTATGCACCGCCGATGCAGACCTTCTGGCGGGTGACCCTGCCCCAGATCAGCCCGGCAATCATGGCCGGCTTCCTGCTGGCGTTCACCTTCAGCTTCGACGATTTCATCATCGCGTTCTTCGTCGCAGGCTCGGAGACCACCTTGCCGATCTACATCTTTTCCTCGATCCGGCGTGGGGTCACACCGGAGATCAATGCAGTCTCGACGGTGATCATCTGCCTGTCGCTGGCCTTGCTGTTTACGTCTCGCCACCTGCAAAACCGCCGTATCCAGGAGCCTCACCATGCGTGATCAACTTTATATCAATGGCGAGTGGGTCAGCCCGGACCTGGGCGGCTACCTCGACGTGATCGACCCGGCCACCGAGCAGGCCTTCGCACGCGTGGCCGCCAGCACCGAAGAAGACATCGACCACGCCGTGCGCGCCGCCCGCCGCGCCTTCGACAATGGCTGGAGCCAGACCAGCGGCGCCGAGCGCGGCCAGTGGCTCGACGCCCTGGCGGATGAGCTGGAACACGCGCAGCCGGCGTTGGCGGAACTGGAAGTGCGCGACAACGGCAAGCCCTTGCCCGAAGCCCAATGGGACGTGGGCGATGCGATTGGCTGCTTTCGCTATTACGCCGGCCTGGCCCGGGAGCTGGACCAGCGCCAGGACCAGCCACTGGCGCTGCCTGACGCGCGCTTTCGTTGCCGTATTCGCCACGAGGCGATTGGCGTGGCCGGGCAAATCATTCCCTGGAACTACCCACTGCTGATGGCCGCGTGGAAGGTCGCGCCGGCCCTGGCGGCCGGTGCCACCGTCGTGTTGAAACCTTCTGAGCTGACGCCCCTGACCGCCCTGGAACTGGCCGCAGCCGCCGACCGTATCGGCCTGCCCGCCGGGGTGTTGAACGTAGTCACCGGCCTGGGCCAGGACGCCGGCAGCCCACTGACCGAACACCCCGGCGTCGACAAACTGGCCTTCACCGGCAGCGTGCCCACCGGGGCAAAAATCATGGCGGCGGCGGCCCGCGACATCAAGAACATCAGCCTGGAACTGGGCGGTAAATCGGCGTTCATTGTGTTCGACGATGCCGATGTTGAAGCCGCCGTGGAATGGATTCTGTTCGGGATTTTCTGGAACCAGGGCCAGGTGTGCAGCGCCACTTCACGCTTGCTGGTGCAGGAAACCATCGCCTCGCGCCTGATCGAACGGCTGGTGGAAGAAACCCGCAAGATCACCATCGGTTCGGGCATGGAGCCGGGCGTATTGCTGGGGCCGCTGGTCAGCCAGGGGCAGCATGAAAAGGTCCTGGGTTTTATCGACCAGGGCCTGGCCAGCGGCGCCCGCCTGCTGACCGGAGGCCGGCGCCCGGCGCATCTGGAGCGTGGGTATTTCATCGAGCCTGCAATCTTTGACGAGCCGGCGCTCAACAGCATCCTCTGGCGCGAAGAAGTGTTTGGGCCGGTGCTGTGCGTCAAGCGGTTCAAGACTGAAGAGCAGGCCCTGCAGATGGCGAATGCCAGCCGCTTCGGTTTGGCAGCCGCGGTGATGAGCGCCGACCTCGCACGCACGGCGCGGGTTGCCAATCAACTGCGGGCGGGGATCGTGTGGGTCAACTGCTCGCAACCGACCTTCGTCGAGGCGCCGTGGGGCGGGATGAAGCACAGCGGGATAGGGCGTGAACTGGGGGAATGGGGCTTGCACAATTACCTGGAGGTCAAGCAGGTGACGGAGTACATCAGTGGGGAGCCGTGGGGCTGGTACCTGAATTGAAACGGTTTGCAGGATTATCAGAGAGATGGGGTCGCGTATTTAACAAGATTTTCATATCCGCAAGGCTATGATCTGCCACCTCGTTGGGGAGTAGCCTGCTTCGGATTCTCGAAGCGTTCGTATCAACATTCTCGGCAACATGCCGTGGTGCGAACACCATTTTGGTTGGTGAGACCAGCGACACATCCATGCCTGAAGTCGGGCGTGTGGTTGTGTCGTTGACTCATATAGCCCGACTGGAAGCCTTACCGTGAACCCCATTTCCCTGATTCTTCTCGCCCTGGCCATGTCCACGGACGCCTTTGCGGCAGCCATCGGCAAAGGCTCCAGCCTGCACAAACCACGCTTGACCGAAGCCCTGCGGGCCGGCCTGATCTTTGGTGTGATTGAAGCCATCACGCCGATTATCGGCTGGGCCATCGGCCAGGCTGCCACCCGCTGGGTGGAACAGTGGGACCACTGGATCGCCTTCACCCTGCTGGTCGCCCTGGGCCTGCACATGATCTACAACGGCCTGAAGGCGGATGATCCTGAGGAAGAGAAACCGACCCAGCACTCGTTCATGATCCTTGCAGTCACCGCGTTTGCCACCAGCATTGATGCCCTGGCCGTGGGTGTGGGCCTGGCATTTGTCGATGTGAATATCCTGGTGGCCGCGGCGGCTATCGGTCTCGCGACGATGACCATGGTGACTATCGGCATGATGCTCGGCCGGGTGCTGGGCACGGTGGTGGGCAAGCGCGCCGAGATGGTCGGCGGCGTGGTGTTGATGCTGGTGGGTGCGACGATTTTGTATGAGCACCTGTCGGCCTGATCAACCCATACCAAAATGTGGGAGCTGGCTTGCCTGCGATGGCGATGTATCAGTCGACATCATTGTTGACTGACACTCCGTTATCGCAGGCAAGCCAGCTCCCACACTGGATCTACTGCAACTTATCGAGCGTAACTCAGGCTGCGTGTTTTTCTTTCTTCAGGCTGTCGATGTCGATCACAAACCGATACTTAACATCGCCCTCGAGCATGCGCTCGTAGGTAACTCTTGGCCATTTCGTTCACCTGTGCGTTCAGACGGTTGAAGTCAGTTGACCCGCATAGACGCTGAACCGTTCAACCGAGCACGTCCATACAATCTGCAGGGCAGCCCGGCCCCTAAGCTGGCGACTTTTCGATCACGCTGAAAAGTGCTGGAGAATGGGCATGTGCAAGAAAGTCACGACGATATCCCTGGCCTTGACGCTGCTGGGCGCGCAGATGATGGGCAGCGCGTGGGCGGCAACACCGAATGTGGCCGTGGCGCCGCAGTACGACACCAGTCACGTCTACGTCGCCCCGGCCGACGTGGACCGCTTTGCCCAGAGTTTTCTCGCCACCTTCGGCGGAAAAAGCACGCCCCAGGTGGTGGTGAATGTACTGCCGGTGCCCAGCAGCACCACCTCGCAACTGCTGCAGACGCCGGCGGGCACGGTGTCGCTGTTCGGCTTCACCACACCCGTCCCGCACCCGTTCGGCCAGGAGCGCAACGGCTACCTGGTCAAGGACATGGACGCGGCGCTCAAGGCGGCCCGCGCCAACGGAGCGGCGGTGATCGTGAGTGATTTTCCTGACCCCATCGGCCGTGATGCCGTGATCCAGTGGCCGGGCGGTGTCAACATGCAGCTCTACTGGCACACCAAGACCCCGGGTTACGCGGCGTTCCAGACCGTGCCGGAAAACCGGGTGTATGTCTCCAGCGATCGCGCCGACACCTTCATCAAGTCCTTCGTCGGGTTTTCCCACGGCAAGGTCCTGGCCGATGACAAGCATGCGCCAGGGGTCGATATCGGCCAGGCCAGTGGCAGCTACCGCCGCGTGGACATCGAGTCGCCGTTCGGGCGCATGGCCGTTTTGGTCACCAACGGCCAACTGCCCTACCCCTTCGGCCATGAAACCACCGGCTATCAAGTGGCCGACCTGACCGACACCCTGGGTAAAGCCACTGGCTCCGGTGCCCGGGTGCTGGTCCCGGCGTTTGACACCAAGGGCCGGCGCAGCGCGCTGGTGGAGTTCCCGGGCGGTTACGTCGCGGAGATTCACCAGCTCAGCGGGGCAAGATGATCCGCCGCACAGGCTGGGGCCTCGCAGTGCTGTGGCCGCTGCTGGCTGGCGGCGTCCACGCTGACGACCAACCGACGCGCCCGGCGATCAAGGCCAACCGCTGGCAGGAAGACTGGTCGATGCTCAAGGACCCGGCGCTGCGTACGCAGCCGCTGGACAACCTCAAGTACATCCCGCTGTCCGCTGCCAACCCGTTCACCTACCTGTCCCTGGGCGCGACCTTGCGTGAGCGCTTCGAGATGAACGACGCCAGCGGCTTCGGTGTGAAAAACGTAGCCCGCGACCGGTACCTGATCCAGCGGTTCCAGGTGCATGCCGACCTGCACCTGAATGAAAACTGGCGCGTGTTCACCCAGTTGGAAGATGCCCGGGCCTATGACAAAACCTCAATCGGTGGCGCCGACCAGAACCGCGTCGACCTGCGCCTGGCCTTTGCCGAATACATCAACACCTTCAGTGCCGGCACGTTCAAGGGCCGTGTGGGCCGGCAGGACTTCGCCTTCGACTTGCAGCGTTTCATCTCGTCGCGGGACGGGCCGAATGTGCGCCAGTCCTTTGATGCCCTGTGGGCCGACTGGGAAACCCGTGACTGGCGTTTTATCGGGATCGCCAGCCACCCGGTGCAGTACCAGGACGAGCGGCACTTCGACGATAAATCCAACGCTGACATGCAGTTTCACATGCTGCGGGTGGAGCGGCTGGTGGGTGGCAAAAATGAGCTGTCGGCTTATTACGGGGTGTATGAACGCAGCGATGCCCACTATCTGGACGGCGACGGCGATGAGACTCGTCAGTTGTTCGACGCCCGGCTGGGGGGCGCGGCCCTGGGCTTCGATTGGGACATTGAAGCCATGCTGCAAGGTGGCTCGGTGGGCCACAAGGATATTCGCGCCTGGGGTGGCGGCAGCCGCGTGGGCTACACCTTCGACAGCCTGGCCTGGACACCGCGCCTGGGCCTGCAGATGGATATTGCCTCGGGCGACCGCCACGCCGGTGACGGCACGGTGGGTACGTTCAACCCGCTGTTCCCCAATGGCTACTACTTTTCCCTGGCGGGATATACGGGCTACAGCAACCTGATTCACGTCAAGCCGTCGATCACCGTCAAGCCTATCGCCAGGCTGAGCGTGCAGACCGCCGTCGGCCTGCTCTGGCGGCAAACCACCGCCGACGCGGTCTACACTCAGCCGAACCTCCCGGTTGCCGGCACCGCAGGCCAGGGTGAACGCTGGACCGGCGCCTACGCTCAAGTTCGCACCGATTACGTGTTTACCCCCAACCTCACCGGCGCCGTCGAGGCCGTGCACTACGCGGTCGGCCAGACGCTGCGGGATGCAGGCGGCCATGACAGCAATTACCTGGGGGTCGAACTCAAGTTCAGCTGGTAAACCCAACCAAGCACACCCGTACAAGCGCTGCAGGCGCCTGTTCGACAATAGTCAGCCTTTGCCTTCGTACTCACCCAAGGAGTTTCCATGAGCACATTCCTCACCAAAGACGGTACCGAAATCTACTTCAAGGACTGGGGCAGCGGTAAGCCCGTGCTGTTCAGCCACGGCTGGCCGCTGGACGCCGACATGTGGGAATACCAGATGGAATACCTGAGCAGCCGCGGCTACCGCACCATCGCCTTTGACCGACGTGGTTTTGGCCGCTCGGATCAGCCCTGGACCGGCAACGACTACGACACCTTCGCCGACGATATCGCCGAACTGATCAACCACCTGGACCTGCAGGACGTGACCCTGGTGGGCTTTTCCATGGGCGGTGGTGACGTCGCCCGCTACATCGCACGCCATGGCAGCGCGCGCGTGGCCGGCCTGGTGTTGCTGGGGGCGGTGACGCCGCTGTTCGGCCAGAAAGCCGACTACCCGCAAGGCGTTCCCACCGAGGTGTTTGACGGCATCAAGGCCGGCCTGCTGAAGGACCGCGCGCAATTCATTTCCGACTTCAACACGCCGTTCTTCGGCATCAACAAGGGCCAGAAAGTCTCCGACGGCGTACTGACCCAGACCTTGCAGATCGCCCTGCTCGCCTCGCTCAAGTCCACCGTGGATTGCGTTACTGCGTTCTCGGAAACCGACTTCCGCCCGGACATGGCCAAAATCGACGTACCGACCCTGGTCATCCACGGTGACGGCGACCAGATCGTGCCGTTCGAAACCACCGGCAAGGTGGCTGCCGAGATGATCAAGAACGCTGAATTGAAGGTGTACAAGGATGCACCACACGGCTTCGCGGTCACCCACGCCGAAGCCTTGAACGCAGACCTGCTGGCGTTCCTGAAGCGCTGAACCGATTGCATCACCTCCTTTTGGCCGGGCTTGCCCGGCCTTTTTTATTCAGGCCTGGCGCAGCACTCCGTCCCACTGCTGGTTGAGCGCCCATTTCCCGGGCCCGGCAATCAGGATGCTGGTGAAAATGATCAGCAGCAGCCAGCCAAACTGCCCTTCGAACAGTGTCCACTGCGGATGCACCACCAGCATCGCGATCAGCAGCACGCTCAAGATAGGCAAGCAGGCCAGGCGCACCAGCACCCCGGCGATGATCAACAGCGGGCACAGCACCTCGGCGAAAATCGCCAGCAGCAGTGTCACGCTCGCCCCCAGGTGGAAGGGATCTTCGATCACCTTCAACTGTTCGCCATAGTCCAGCAGCTTGGGCAGGCCATGGACCCACAGCAGGAACAATCCCCCGCTGACCCGCAAAAACAGCAGCCCGAAATCCCGTGCCCGTTCATCCCGTTGTGATGCGTTCATATGCAACCTGTCCCCGTGACGTCCACCGGCCTTTTTTACGCCGGAACCAGAGCCGATTGTGCGGCTACGCACGCCTCGGAAATTGCAGCGATGTGCTGACCTGGCAACTCACTCGCCCGTGCCGGCAAACCCCGCGACGATCTCGTCGATGACCACCCGCACCCGCGCGGTATGCCGCAGGTCGGCATGGGTCACCAGCCACACATCGTAGGGCAATGGCCGCGTACGCTCCGGCCACAGGCGTACGAGCCCGTCCCTCTCACCGGAAATCAGCGGAATTTCACCGATGCCCAGGCCCGCAGCGATGGACCGGCGCACCAGCAGGCTGGAACTCAAGGCCGCGACAATCCGCCCGCGCCCCAGCGGCTCAGACACCAGGGTCAGGTCTTTCTGGCTTTGCAGGTGCGGTTGGTACACCACCAGGTCGTGCCCTTCGAACAGGCTGCCCGGCTCCGGTGCGCCGTAGCGGTCGATATACGCCTGCGAGGCAAAGAGCCCCACCGGCCAGCGGGCGATGCGCCGGGCGATCAGGTCGGGGTTGTCCGGGCGGGTGTTGCGCACGGCGATGTCGGCTTCGCGTTTGGCCAGGTTAAGGAACTGGGTCGAAGCGTCCATCTGCACGCGCACGTCGGGGTGCGCGTCGTGCAGCCGGGCGATGGCCGGGATCAGGAAGTCGATGGCCAGGGAGTCGGTGGTGGTCACCCGCACCGTGCCGGTCAGGCGGTCGTCCAGGCCCTGGACCTGACGCTCCAGGTCGAGGGCCGAGCGCTCCATTCTCTCCACCGATTGCAAGGCGGCTTCACCCACCGCTGTGAGTGCATAGCCTTCGGAGGTGCGCAGGAACAACGTCGCGTTCAGGGACTTTTCCAAGGCATTGACCCGGCGGCCCACAGTGGCCTGGTCCACCCCCAGCACCCGCGCGGCACCGCGCAATGTGGATTCGCGGCACACCGCGAGGAACACCCGCGCATCGTCCCAGTTCATGGCTTCCCCTTGCGATGCATTTTTGCATCATCGTGACGTGTAATCGCAGCATTATTGCATCACTTATCACGGCTATGCTGGGCACCAGAGAAAATCTTCAGGACCGCCAGCCTGCTGAACTGCCCGACATTGGGCGCGGTCCCAACCCATACGTTCATTGCTACAGGTGCGCTCAAATGAATCTGCCCCACGAAATGACCCTGATCGAAATCACCAGCCCCGGCGGCCCCGAGGTCCTGAAACCCCGCCAGGAGCCCATGCCGGTAGCCGGCCCCGGCGAAGTGCTGATCCGCGTGCACGCCGCCGGGGTCAATCGCCCTGACGCCCTGCAACGCGCCGGCACCTACCCGATGAAGCCCGGCATGAGCCCGTTCCCCGGGCTGGAAGTGGCCGGCGTGGTGGTCGCGCTTGGGGAAGGCGTCAGCGAGTACGCGCTGGGCGACAAGGTGTGCGCCCTGACCAATGGCGGCGGTTATGCGCAGTACTGCGTGGTGCCCGCCAGCCAGGCCTTGCCGGTTCCCGACGGCATGGAGTGGATTCAGGCGGCGGCGATTCCGGAAACCTTCTTCACCGTGTGGGCCAATCTGTTTGGCATCGGTGGCGCGCAGAAAGGCCAGAGGGTACTGATCCATGGCGGCACCAGCGGCATCGGCACCACCGCGCTGATGCTCTGCCGCGAGCTGGGTATCGAAGCGTTCGCCACCGCCGGCAGCGCAGAAAAATGTGCGGTCATCCGCGAACTGGGGGCCGAACCGATCAACTACCGGGAACAGGATTTCGCCGAGGTTATCGCTGAAAAAACCGCGGGCCAGGGCGTTAACGTGATCCTCGACATCATGGGTGGCTCCTACTTGAACAACAACATCAGCGCCCTGGCCATGGAAGGTCGGCTGGTGATGCTGGGCTTCCTGGGCGGTGCCCGTGCCAAGGACATCGACCTGCTGGCGATCCTCGGCAAACGCGCAATCGTCACCGGCTCGTTGCTGCGCTCCCGTACCCGGGAAGAAAAAGCCGCGATTGCCGCGCAACTGCGCAAGCATGTGTGGCCGGTGCTGTCGGCGGGGCGCTGCCTGCCGATGATCGACAAGGTGTACGCCTACACCGACGCCGCGCAAGCCCATGCCCGCATGGAGGGTGGCGACCACATCGGCAAGATTGTGTTGCGGGTGGAATGAAAAAACGCTGCGGATCAGGCCTGGTTTTTCACCAGGGCCTGATAGGTTTGCGCCTCGGCGAACAACCACTCGCAGAACTCCCGCTGCTTGTTCGCCGAACGCTCCCGTGGTGGCCACACCAGCCAATACGGGTAAGGGTACGGCGCAGTGATCTCACTCAACTGCACCAACTCTCCCCGCCCGATGGCGTCTTGCACCAGGCTGCGCCGATCCAGCGCGATGCCCTGCCCCAGCCGCACCGCCTCCAGCACCAGGTTTGAATCGTTGCTGCACAGGCCCGAACGCTCAACCTCCACGTCCACACCGGCCGCCTGGCACCAGGGCAACCAGGATTCGGTGCTGTGAATAATCCGGCTCTGGATGATCTGCTCTGGCGTGCGCGGCAGTTTCCCGCCATTGAAGTGTGGCGCCGCGACCACAACCAACTCGTCATGAAACAGCAACTTCTGCTCCACGCCGTCCCAGTCGCCCTTGCCCATGCGAATGCCGATATCCACTGACTCCTGATGCAGGTTGGAAACCGTCAGGCTGGCTTGCAGGCGGATGTTGATGTCGGGGCAGCGCTGCTGAAACGCCGGCAGCCTGGGGATCAACCAGGCGCGGGCAAACGAGGGGATGACCGCGACCACCAACTCGCCCATTTTCGGCTGGGCCTGGATCGTCCGGGTGGCGTGCTCGATGTCCGCGAGTGCCTGGCGAATCTGCAGTGCATACAGGCGACCATCTTCGCTGACACGCAGCCCGCGACCTTCACGCACAAACAGGGTGAGGCCGACCAGTTCCTCCAGCGCCTTGATCTGCTGGCTGATCGCCGAATGGGTGACGTGCAATTCCTTGGCCGCCAGGGTCACGCTGCCCAGCCGGGAGGTGGCTTCGAAACTGCGCAATGCGGTCAAGGGCGGGAAAGCATTCATGTAAGCCTGGCTAACCTTTCATGATAAAAAAGATCGATATTACAGGGGTTGATCCCCCGATAAAGTAATCTGAATTTAACACTGCGGTAAATGGAGGCTTCATGAAACTGGTCGGCATGCTGGACTCGCCCTACGTACGCCGCGTGGCCATTTCCCTGGAACTGTACGGTGTCGCGTTTGAACACCAGGCACTTTCGGTGTTCAGCACCTTCGATGAATTCTCCAGGATCAACCCGGTGGTCAAGGCCCCGACCCTGGTGCTCGACGACGGCACGGTGTTGATGGACTCCGGCCTGATCCTCGAGTATCTGGAAGCGCTGGCGCCGGGCGGCGACAAGCTGATGCCCCGGCAAGCAGCGGCACTTGCCAAGGACTTGCAAGTGATCGGCCTGGCGCTGGCCGCGTGCGAAAAGACCGTGCAGATCGTCTACGAACATCACCTGCGGCCCGCCGAAAAACTTCATCAGCCATGGATCGACCGCGTGACCGGGCAGCTGCTGGCGGCGTATTCGTTATTGGAGGCGTTGCTGGCCGAGCGCGACAGCGAAGCGCCGCTGACCCAGGCGAGCCTGACAGCGGCGGTCGCCTGGTCCTTCACCCAGCTCAAGATTGCCGACGTGATCAAGGCGGATGCCTTCCCCCACTTGCAACGCCACGCGGCACGCGCAGAACAGCATCCGGCCTTCAGCAAGTTCCCGGTCGAGTAGTCGGGCTTACCCGGCGTACACCGGGTAATCAGTGAAGCCCACCTCGGTGCCGCCATACAGGCCGGCAGCGTTCAACGGGTTCAGCGGCCAACCGTTGAGGATGCGCTGGGGCAAGTCGGGGTTGGCAATGTACGGTCGACCAAATGCAATCAGGTCTGCCAGCCCCGCCTCTACCAGTCGCACGCCGCGCTCTGCGGTGTAGCGGCCGGCGTAGATGATGCGACCGCTGAAGGTGTCGCGCACCGCCCGGCGGAACGACTCGGGCAGCTCGGGGGCGTTGTCCCAGTCGGCCTCGGCAATCGACACATAAGCAATGCCGGCCGCTTCGAGTACCTTGATCGCCTCGATATAGGTGTGATGCGGGTCTTCTTCCACCAGGCCGATGTAAACCCGGTCCTGATCGGTGCCGCTGAACAACGGCGCAAAGCGCACACCCAGGCGTTCCGGGCCGACCACGTCGGCCACCGCCTCGACGATTTCCCGCAGGAAGCGCAGGCGATTGTGCAGCGAGCCACCGTACTCGTCCTCGCGCTGGTTGGAATGCGCCGAGATGAACTGGTTGACCAGGTAGCCGTTGGCCGAGTGAATCTCTACACCGTCAAACCCGGCGGCCAGTGCGTTTTTTGCAGCCTGGGCGTAAAGCCCGACCAGGTCCTTGACCTCTGCGGTAGTCAAGGCGCGAGGCTCTGGCGGCTGCACCAGCTCCCCCGTGCCCGGCCCGGTTGCCACGAATGCCTTCGCCTGCTGCGGCTGGATTGCCGACGGCGCGACGGGTGCTGCACCGTCGGGTTGCAGGTCGTAATGGGACACGCGGCCCACATGCCAAAGCTGGGCGAAGATCACGCCGCCGTCGGCATGCACCGCATCGGTCACCGTGCGCCAGCCGTCGATCTGCGCCGGGGTGTAGATGCCCGGCGTCCAGGCATAGCCCTGGCCGCGGGGCTCGATCTGCGTACCCTCGCTGACCATGAAGCCGGCCGTGGCACGCTGGCGGTAATAAACGGCCATCAAGTCCGTGGCGATGTCGCCGGGCTGAGCGCTTCGCTGGCGCGTGAGCGGCGGCAGGACGATGCGGTTTTTCAGGGTGTGGTGCCCCAGTTTGATCGGGGTGCCTAAAGCGCAGTTGCTCATGAGTGGGTTCCAGAGTCGAATTTCGGGCGTGCAGAAGCTGCCGGCTCCCCGTCAGGGAGCCGCCAACCACTTGCTTTTTTTCGGGGGTGTCTGCGGGTTACGCGGTGAGCTTCAACAGCGCCTTGGCAACGTCGCTGGAACTGGCAGGATTCTGCCCGGTGACCAGCAGGCCATCTTCAATCACAAACGACTGCCAGTCGGCGCCTTTCTCATACTTGCCGCCCAGTGCCTTGAAATCATCTTCGATCAGGAACGGCACCACGTCAGTCAGGCCAACCGCCGCTTCTTCAGAGTTGGAGAAGCCGGTGACACGACGGCCTTTGACCAGCGGCTCACCGTTGACCGCCTTGACGTGACGCAAGGCACCCGGGGCGTGGCACACAAAGCCAATCGGCTTGCCGGCACGCTCAAAGGCTTCGATCAGGGCGATGGAGGTTTTCGACTCAGCCAGGTCCCACAGCGGGCCGTGGCCGCCTGGGTAGAACACGGTGTCGAAGTCACCGGCGTTGACCGAGTCCAGCTTCAGCGTGGTAGCCAGGGCCTGCTGTGCCGCCGGGTCGGTGGCAAAGCGGCGGGTCTGGTCGGTCTGCGAGTCCGGCAGGTCGCTGACCGGGTCGAGCGGCGGCTGACCACCGGCCGGCGAAGCCAGGGTCACGTCGGCCCCGGCGTCCTTGAACGCGTAGTAGGGAGCAGCAAATTCTTCGAGCCAGAACCCGGTCTTGCGGCCGGTGTTGCCAAGCTGGTCGTGAGAAGTCAAAACCATCAATACTTTCATGTGCCAGTGCCTCGGGGTGATGTGGGTTGGAATGGAAGCAAGCTTAGGAGCCGGGCCAGAACCGCACAATGTCATGTCCGCAAGGATTCCGGACATTGCACCATGCCGGTTGCCGTTTACCCGGCACACGCCGACAATCACTGCTCCGCGCCCCCTGGAGAGATGAGATGCACAGCATTGCGCTGATGGTTTACCCGAACTTCCAATCCTTGAGCCTTAGCCTGGGCTCGGTGTTCGAGTGCGCGAATCTGCTGCGTGGCGAGCAGGCGTATGAGTTCCACCTGGTATCGGAGAGTGGCGGCCCGATCATGACGTCCCAGGGTTTCTCGGTGAACAGCACACCGATAAGGCCTGAGGGCTATGACACATTGATCGTCAGCGGTTACCTGGAGTTCCAACTGCCTGACGCCAACCTGTTGAAGCTGGTGCAGGCGGCCTCGAAGCAGTCGCGGCGGATTGCGTCGCTGTGCATGGGCATCTTCGTACTGGCCGAGGCCGGGTTGCTTGAGGGCAAGCGCGCCACCACTCACTGGCTGCACGCACCGGCCTTTGCCAAGCGCTACCCGCAGATTCGCCTGGAGGAAGACAAACTGTTTGTTGTCGACGGCCAGATCTGGACCGGCGCCGGCATGAGCGCCGGGGTGGACCTGGCGTTGGCCATGGTAGAGAACGACCTGGGCAGCGACCTCGCCCGGCGCATCGCGCGCAAGCTGGTGATTGCCCAGCGGCGCGGCAGCGAGCAGTCGCAACTGTCGGCGCTGCTGGAGCTGGACCCCAAATCCGACCGTGTGCAGTTGGCCCTGGCCTACGCCCGGGAGAACCTGACACACGACCTTTCCGTCGAAGCGCTGGCGGCGGTCGCCCGGCTCAGCCCGCGCCAGTTCAGCCGGGTGTTTCGCGAGGAAACCGGGCAAACTCCGGCCAAGGCCATCGAGTCCCTGCGGGTGGAAGCGGCCCGGGCGATGATGGAGACCAGCCGCCATCCGGTGGAAGTGGTCGCCCGCGAGACCGGGTTCGGTGATCGCGAGCGCATGCGCCAGGCATTCCTGCGGGCGTTCGGGCAGCCGCCGCAGGTGATGCAGGCGGCGCTGTTCAGTGCCGGGGCTGGCGCGGCATTCAACTGATGGGTTAGTGCAGGGCCGCGCGAGTCACCAGGAAACTCAGCAGGTTCGGCTCATCATCCAGCTCGATGGCCTGCACCGGGCGCGGCAGGTTATCCAGCACCGAGCGCCAGAACGCCTGGCTCACTTCATCCTGGTCATAGAACCGCACCAGCCAATTCGCCTCGCCGCTGCTCAACACCTGGGTGGCGATGGCGCGGCCAATGCCTTTGCGGCGGTAGCGTTTCAAGATGAACAGGTCGGCCAGCTCCAGGGCGTCGATCCCCGGCAGTTCGCTGCCCTCGATCAGCAGGAAGCCGGCGATAAAACCGTCGACCAACAACAGGTTGGCGCTCCACCGTGGGTCTTCCCAGTAGCGGGCCAGGTGTTCCTCATGAATGTAGAAGCGCCCGTCCACCTCGACGTCTTCCTGCTCCCAGTCCGAGGACTCGTAGGCGTAGAACTGGTAAAGGTTAGCGATCAACGCGACATGTTCCGGGCCGGTCTCGATCAATTCGACGGTGGTATCGGGGATTGCAGGCATGGGCATCTCGGCACAAAAACAGGGCGTCATTGTCAACAAAAGCCGCCGACAATGCCAATCCATCCGCCAAGCTTTCTGGTTGCTGAATCAATTGCGCTTTTCTCTTGTCAACGACAAAATCATTACAAAGTTAGACTAAACTCCGCAGCACTTCCTCCCCCCTTGTTTTCAGGATAAGTACTTTGACAAACGTCTGCACCAGCGGCCTCGATGTCGGCTTTGCGTCCCTGGATTACCTGCAAATCGGCATCCTGGGCATCATTCAAGGCATCACAGAATTGTTGCCTGTGTCTTCCACCGCCCACATGCGCATCGTGCCCGCCCTGCTCGGCTGGCCGGATCCGGGCTCGGCGTTTTCCGCCGCCATGCAATTGGCTGCATTGGCCGCAGTGGTCAGTTACTTCTGGAAGGATGTACGCCAGGTCACGGTGGGCAGCATCAACGCGGTGCGCCAGGGTGACTACAACAACCAATGGTTCAAGTTGGCGGTGGCCATTGTGCTGGCGACGATTCCGATTGGTATCGCCGGGATTGCCTTGTCGTCGACGCTCAACTCCTGCAACTCGCCGTTGCGTGGCTTGATGGTGATCGGGATTTCCTGCCTGGTGATGGCGGTGCTGCTGGCGGCAGCGGAGCTAAGCGCGAGGCATAAGCGCACGGTGGGGGAAATGCGCCTGCGGGATGCATTGATTGTCGGCATTGCGCAGATCGGCGCGCTGATTCCAGGGGTTTCCCGCTCGGGCTCGACCCTGACTGCCGCCCTGTTCCTCAACTTCAAGCGTGAAGAAGCGGCGCGGTTTTCGTTCCTGCTGGGCTTGCCGGCGATCGCCCTGGCGGGCTTGAAGGAGCTGTGGGTGTTGTTCCACGCCGAGCTGCCGGCCCACGCCTGGCCGCATCTGATCTTTGGCCTGGTGGTTGCCAGCGTCTCGGCGTTCTTCGCAATCTGGGGCCTGATGAAGTTCCTGGAGCGGTTCTCCACCTGGCCGTTTGTGATTTACCGCGCAGTGCTGGGGGTATTCCTGATTGTGGCGGTGAGCACCGGATTCCTGTAGGAGCGAGCTTGCTCGCGATGGTCGTTAACGATGACGCGCCAAGCTTGAATAAACGCGGTGCCTGGAAGTTTTTCGCGAGCAAGCTCGCTCCTACAGTTAAGGCGCGCGGTCGGCCAGTTCTTCGAGCAAATCCGCTGACGGTATGAAGAACAGGCCGCCGGTGACCGCCGTGCTGAAGTCCAGCAGGCGGTCATAGTTGCCGGCCGGTCGACCGACAAACATATTCTCCAGCATCAATTCCAAAGGCTCCGGCGACCGCGCGTAGCCGATGAAATAAGTACCAAACTCCCCCGCACCCGGCCGGCCGAAGGGCATGTTGTCCCGCAGGATCTTCACTTCCTCGCCGTCCTTGGTGATGGTGGTCAGCGCGCTGTGGGAATTGCTCGGCTTGGTCGCATCGTCGAGCTCGATGTCCGACAATTTAGTGCGCCCGATCACCCGTTCCTGCGCCTCCACCGACAACTCATTCCAGGCCTTCATGTTGTGCAGGTACTTCTGCACCATTACATAGCTGCCGCCGCTGAAATTTGGGTCCTCATCCCCGACGATGGTGAAACCCACCGCCTTGCGCCCTACCGGGTTCTCGGTGCCGTCGACAAAACCGATGATGCTGCGCATGTCGAAGTAACGGAAACCCTGGACCTCATCCACCACCGTCACCGCGTCCCCCAGCGCCGCCATCAACTGGGTGGCCAACTCAAAACACAGGTCCATCTGCTCGGCACGAATGTGCAGCAGGATATCCCCCGGCGTGGCCGGCGCCAGGCGCCCTGCCACGCCCACTTCCTTGAACGGATGCAACGCTGCCGGACGTGGGCCGCCAAACAGTGCGTCCCACGCCTTTGAGCCAAAACCTGCAACACACGTCAGGTTGCCGGCCGGCACACGTTTGCCGACCGAGCGCACCAGGCCTGCAATATCGGCGCACCAACTGCGTACTGCCTCGGCTGAATCGCTGCCGGGAGCCAGGGTGGCAACCATGAAAATGGCGCTGCTGGTGATCGGGCTGCAGACGGATTGGGGTTCGAGGTTCTGATCGGTTGGGGTTGTCATTGGAAGGTCCACGGGTGGCGGTCGGGATTTCAACGACGGCAGATTAGCAGACAGAAGACGGACGGTCGCGGCTCAGCGCTTAGAGATCGGCCCCGTTTGCCGGGCTACAGCGCCCGGCATTCAATCCTCAGCAATTGAGGGCCTTGCTCGTGGCATTCAATAATCACCGGCAAAAACCGCTGGACCACCGCCATATTGCTCTGCAAGTGCTCGGTCATCCGCAGCGTGGTGAAACTGCCGCCGCCGGCAAGTGCCATCGGCAGCAATAGCTGGTCGGCCAGATGCTCGGCGACGACCGCTTCACTGGCAAGCCACTCGAGCGCCTGCTCGATAGCCTGGTCGGCTACCGCCTCTGCTCGCAATCGCGCCTGGCCAAAGGCACTGAACACTTCGGTGACATGCGCATGAGCATATTCCAACAACAGGACATTGCCCGGCCCGTGCTCCGGATCAAGATTCACCGCGCGCAACTGCTCCGGGCTGATGGACAACCGCTGACGAACACGTTCCAGCTCGCGCTCGGCGACGTGAACGGGCAGCCCGGCACTCAACGTGGTGGCACAGGCGCCCTTCAATTCACCCCGATCAGTGAGGTGCAATGGCATCAATGTGCTTGGATGTATAAATGCCACAAGCTCGCCACCGCCAGCCGGTACAAAGCCATGACGTGCCAGCGTCAGCTCGACCCGGGCGCCCATCCGCCGCAGTTGCGGCAACCAGGCACGCTCAAGGAAATCCACCGGAGGCGCCATCGGGTTGTGGGTGCCGCCGCAAATGCTGACACGGCTGGGCTGCAGAGCCAGCAGCAATGCCGGCAGCAACGTTTGCAATACCAGGGTGCAACTGCCGGCCGTGCCGATAGAGAACGTATAGTCCCCACCCTGGATCCGCCCCGGCTCGAACAGCAACGCCTGGGAACCCAGTTCAGCACCTTCAACCCGCGCGCCACACACCTCGGCGGCGGCCAGCACTGCCGTCAAGTGCTGACGCAACAGCCCTGGCCGACTGCGCCTGGCGCGAATATTTTTAATCCGCAGCGTACGCCCGGTCACCATCGACAGGCTCAGGCCGCTGCGCAACACTTGGCCGCCGCCCATCGCGCCGTCCAGTTCGATCACATCCTGGTTCATATCCATTCCTTATGCGTAGTGCTCCAACGTTTGTTTCAGTGCAGCCGTCTTGAAGTCCCGGGAGGCAGCAACTCACCGCCCTCTAATTGCTGGACCTGCATCAACAAGGCATCGCGTACTGCCTTGGGCGTTTGCGGATCGACCAGAGTGTATTGCTCATCACACCAGGCGCTCACCCTCTCCAGCCAGTAGGCCGAATCACTCGACGACCGCGCAAAACGCTCCAGCAAGTACTCAAGCTGCCTCCATAGCGGCTTGAGCCCTAGCAGTGCTCGCCGACGATCGTCCGGCAACGCATGCCACTGACTATCCAGGAGCGCCTCCACCGCGCCATCGATGACCGCCCACGACTGCTGGTTCAGGAGCGCCACTGCACATCTGAAGACCTTCGCCGAGGAGTCGTCTAGGGCCCGGAGTTGCAACGCCAGGCCGCGATCACCCAGCGCTTCAAGCACCAACTGCCGGACATGCGGCGATGGCGACATGAAAGCCGGCACTATCATCTCGTCAACCGAGACCTCGTTCAGGTCCTTGACCAGCCCGATCAATCCCAGCCATTCGCGGCGAGTCTGCGCAGGTTCTGCACTCAGCCGCGCCAACAGCACTTCACGACAATCCAGCCGCCAGCGAGGGGCTGCCCATCTTGCCAGCGAGCGCATAGCCGGCGATGCCTCCAGCAGTGCATTACGCAGGTATCCGCGCGGGTCCTGGACCAACGTCAGCAACCTGCGCAGCACCATGACCCGTACGCTGGCGGCAGAGTCGCTCATCGCCTTTTCGAGCAAAGGCAAGGCCTGAGCCGCCGGCAGACCAGCACTGGCATCAACGCCTCGCTGGCGAACCGACACATCGGCATGCTCCAGCGCCAACGCCACCAACTCCTGCGAGCCATCCTGCAGCAGCTCAAAGAGAAACCGTGCCGTCTTGCCACGGCTGCCAACAAAAGCGGCTTGCGCGGCCGGCCGCACCTGATGCGCTACCAGCAAACGGCGTACCTTGGCCAACGTCAGGTCGTGGTCAGCACGGCCCTTTCCCGCCAACGCCAGCACCGCGCCCAATACCTGCAACCACAACTCGGCACGCTCCTCTACAAGGAAGCGTTCAACCCCCAGCACCGCTTGCTCGCGAACCTGCGGCACCCAATCATTCAGGCGTTCCAGCAGTGCCTCCAGGGCTTGGTGCGAGGTGTGCCCAGCCAGCGCGCGAACCGCTATTTCCCGGACATACCCATTACCGAACCTGCTAAGGGTGAGCCAGGATTCATTTGCGCCCTGGATGGCCAGTACTTCCCGTACATACCTCTGAGCGTCATCAGCACGCTTGAGATCCAATGCCCGATAACGCTCCAACGCTTGCATGCTGTTCATTGCCCTATCCTTTTACACACACCACCTGGCGCAAGGTATGCAGCACTTCCACCAACTCGCGCTGGGCGTGCATGACTTGGTCGATGTCCTTGTAGGCCATCGGAATCTCATCGATTACCGCGGCGTCCTTGCGGCATTCCACGTGGGCCGTCGCGCGCACCTGGTCAGCAACCGTGAAGGTGTTTTTGGCCTTGGTGCGGCTCATGGTCCGACCAGCGCCGTGGCTGCAGGAACAGAACGACTCTTCGTTACCTAACCCGCGCACGATGAAACTTTTCGCGCCCATCGAGCCCGGGATAATCCCCAACTCACCTTTCTTTGCCGACACCGCACCCTTGCGAGTAACCAGGATGTCTTCACCAAAATGCCGTTCTTTTTGCACGTAGTTGTGGTGGCAGTTCACCGCCTCCAGCGCCACCTCAAACGGTTTGTGGATCACCTTACGCGTCGCCTGAACCACCGCCTGCATCATCAGCTCACGGTTCTGCCGGGCGAAGTCCTGGGCCCAGCCGACTGCTTCAACATAATCATCGAAGTGCTCACTGCCCTCTTCGAAATAGGCCAGGTCCCGATCCGGCAAGTTGGCGATGTGCTGACGCATGTCCTCTTGAGCCAACTGGATAAACAGGTTGCCAATGGCATTGCCAACGCCACGGGAACCGCTGTGCAACATGAACCAGACGCGGTTGGCTTCATCCAGGCAGACTTCGACAAAGTGGTTACCCGAGCCCAACGTCCCGAGGTGTTGGCGGTTGTTGGTTTTCAGCAGCTTCGGGTACTTGTCGGTGATCTTTTTGAAACGCGGGTGCAATGCCGCCCACGCAACATCGGCCTGCTGCGGAATACTGTCCCAGGCACCCTTGTCACGCCCGTTGCGGCCGCTGGTTCGACCATGGGGCACCGCCGCTTCAATCGCGCAACGCAGACCATGGAGGTTATCCGGCAGGTCAGCGGCAGTCAGCGAGGTGCGCGCGGCGATCATGCCACAGCCGATATCCACGCCAACGGCGGCCGGGATAATCGCGCCCACGGTGGGTATCACGCTGCCAATGGTGGAGCCCTTGCCCAGATGCACATCCGGCATCACCGCAAGGTGCTTGAAAATGAATGGCATCTTCGCCGTGTTCATCAATTGCTGGCGAGCTTCCGGCTCCACCGGCACTCCTTGGGTCCAGAGTTTGATGGGCTTGCCGTTGGCAACTTCCAGCAGTTGAAAAGTAGGTGCTTGCATGTTCTCGACTCTTTTCCATTCGCCACACTCAGGCGGCGTAGTCCTTGAATAAATGGGTCAGGCCCGTAGGCAGTGATAAGGGATCACAGATACGCTGCTCTACCAACTGAGCTACCCGTTGCCGGGGCAGGAATCGAACCTGCGACACGAAGGAGTACCCGTGGCATTCACTGCCAAAATCGTAAAAAGGTGGCACGACAAAAAGTGTGACTGAGCGCCGGAACATACCGGCTTACCAGAGATGTACAGCCACAGGCATTCGTGCCGTCACTGACGCTGACAAGGGTTGACGAGACGTCTTTTGATGTAGTCCCGTCAGCATTCAGCACCAGTGAAATCAAACTTCCATTGCTTCAATCGCCTGTACCCAATGTTGCGCACCGTAGCGCCCTTCGGCGAACTGTGCGATCACATCAAATACCGCATCACTGAAGCCTCCCACATTCAAAATGTCCTGGCGGTCCGCCGCCTGCGTCGTCGCGCCCGGCTGCATATCGATACACACCAACCGCGCTTGCGGGTTGATCTGTTTGATCAGCTCCCATTGGCGCATGGTTTCGGTACCGCGCTGGCGCCTTGCATCAATCCACGACTCGTTGTCGGACACCAGTATCACCGTGTCCACTTTCATTTTGGCGCCGGCTATCTTGGCCAGCGGCGCCGAACAGTTGGTCCCGCCTCCGCCGATAGCTGCCAGTTTCTGCGCATTGCTCATCACACTGTCACGCGGGTTGAGCCGGATATCCACCACATGATTTTCAAACGGCATCAAGCGTGCGTCCGGCTGCTTGCGCAAGATCGCGGCGCCAATCAAGGCCGCCACATCGATGCAGCGTACAGCGCTCGTGGCGCCCTCGCGGTAACCGGTCACCGGGCTGTGCATCGAGCCCGACACATCAGGGCAAACCACTACCGAACCCTGCAACACCGGCACGTTGGCCAGGGACAACTCAAGAGCATCCTGCAAGGCCTCCCGGACACACGCCGGTACGTCATCTCCCACCATCCGATACGCGGCCAGCAACTGGTACGGGTACACCCGCGCCTTGGCGATCGCTTCTGCATCAGCCAATCGCGCCGCCACTTGCCATGCAAACCCTGGCACCTCGAACGCGCCCTGGCGGGCAAAGGTGTTGAGGTTCATGCGCAGCGCCTGCCAGCCCATGTTATCGGCCTGGGCAGCCCACTGTTCCTTGCTGAGCTTCTCGTTTCCAAGCAACTGGAACGGTACCGCTGGTACTTCGGTGCTTGAACCGCTACGAAAGGCGAGCAAAGCCCGGGTCAACTCCGGCAAGGCCTGCACATCCACTGGCCGCCCGATCAACCAGGCGAAGAACGCTTCACGCCATGGTTCAGTGGGCTTGGGGTGAACCATTTTCACCACATCCGCCAACGACGGTTGATTCCCCACCGAGGCTTGCAACAACTGACGCTCCGTCGCGGTGTTCAACCAGTTCTGTACCAGGCGCTTGGGCTGCGAACCCAGGGATTTGCGTCCGGTCACTCCGCTGCGCAGGATTTGCACGAAGTTGCGCAACATTTTGCCGCTGTCCACGACCTGCTCGAACATCTGCGGCACCATCACCGAACGCTGAGCCACCAATGCGGCCAACAGCAACGCCGGCATGTCTTTCATGTGGCCCTGGCGGCGGGCATAACACGCGACCTTGGCGACATAACGGCTGTCCAGCTCGCCGGCCAGTTGCAACACGCTGTCCAGCTGGCTTTCAGCTGAGGCGTGGAAGGTCTGGTTTAAGCAACCGGTGACCGCCAGCTGGGCCAGTTTGTGCTTGGCGCTGTAGGCATAAGCCGGTACCTGTGTAGCGTTCAAGGTGTCGCATGCAGGCAGTTTCGCCTGCTGGGTGTTGAAGACTTGGGAGTTGGCCATCGTGGCGTCTCGCTCTGTTGTGTGTTTCGTTGCGAGAGTTATTGCAGCCGCCATGCCAGTTTTATTTTTTGAACGTGAAAATTTTTTATCTATTTGTTTTATATAGTTATTTTTAATTTTAGTCATTTCACCGCTCAGCAGCGGTGACATTCGCATCACAAATTACCTATCCTTACATATCGTCATATATATTTTGGTATCACCATGAGTCAAAAACGCACCGTTGCCATCGGCTTTATCGGCTCAACCCTCGACCGGGTCGGCAAAGGTGCCAACCGCTGGAACCATTGGCGCCCCAGCGTGGGCCTCTGCCAGCAGCAAGAGGTACTGATTAATCGCCTCGAACTGATTCACGGCATCGATGCCCGCGACGTCAGCCTGGCTCAGCGAGTCCGCGACGACATCCAGCAGGTATCGCCGGAAACCGAGGTGCGGCTGCACCCGATGCACCTGAAGAACCCCTGGGATTTCGAGGAGGTGTACGGCGCGTTGCACGATTTCACCGCCGCTTACCGCTTCGATACCGACCACGAGGACTACCTGGTCCACATCACGACCGGCACCCACGTCGCGCAAATCTGCTGGTTCCTGCTGACGGAAGCACGCTACCTGCCCGCCCGGTTAATCCAGACCTCCCCGGCTCGTCGTCGCAACGAAGAAGAGCGCGCCACCGGCACCCATGCCCTGATCGATCTCGACCTGTCACGCTACGACCGCATCGCATCGCGCTTCGCCCACAAGCGTCTGGAAAGCCTGGCCTTCCTCAAATCCGGAATCGCCACCCGCAACCCGGCCTTCAACCGCTCCATCGAACAGATCGAACGCGTAGCCGTACGCTCCAAGGCGCCGATGCTGCTGATCGGTCCCACCGGTGCCGGCAAGTCATTCCTCGCGCGGCGCATCTACGAACTCAAGCGCAGCCGGCATCAAGTCCAGGGGCGCTTCGTCGAAGTCAACTGCGCCACCTTGCGCGGCGATGGCGCGATGTCGGCACTGTTCGGTCATATCAAAGGCGCCTTCACCGGCGCCCAGAACGCCCGCGATGGTTTGTTGCGCGCGGCAGACGGCGGCATGTTGTTTCTGGATGAGATCGGCGAACTGGGGCTCGACGAGCAGGCAATGCTGCTCAAGGCCGTCGAAGAGAAGCGCTTCTTCCCCCTCGGTGGCGACCAGGAGGTCACCAGCGACTTCCTGATCATCGCCGGCACCCACCGCGACCTGCGCGGCCGCGTCGCCGAAGGGCTGTTCCGCGAAGACCTATACGCCCGGATCAACCTCTGGACCTTCGACTTGCCGGGCCTGGCCGGGCGCCGCGAAGACATCGAGCCCAACATCGACTTCGAATTGGAGCGCCACGCGCGCGAACAAGGTCAGGTGGTGCGCTTCAACCTGGAAGCACGCCGGCGTTACCTCGCTTTTGCCTGCTCCAGCGAAGCGGCGTGGCTGGGCAACTTTCGCGAACTGTCGGCGTCCATCACGCGCATGGCCACCCTGGCGGACAGCGGGCGCATCGACGAAAGCCAGACCCAGGAAGAAATCGATCGACTGCGCTATGCCTGGGGCCTGGAGTCGCCGCAAAACGATTGGCTGTCACGCCTGGGCGTCGATACCGAACTGGACCTGTTCGACCAGTTGCAACTCAACGCCGTGATCGAAATCTGCCGCCAGTCCGACAGTACTTCCGATGCGGGAAGGCGCCTGTTCGGCGTCTCCCGACAAGCCAAGGCGCAACCGAACGATGCCGACCGCTTGCGCAAATACCTGGCGCGGTTTTCGATTGAATGGAAGCAGTTGGCGGAGTTGAAGGGCTGATGGATATCTAAAATGCGGCAGCCTGGATTTGTGCAGCCTGAAACAACGCGTCGGCAGTTTCCTGAATATCTTCACGCTGCCATAGCTTGCCCAGCCATTCGGCCGGAATGCCTTGCACACCGTAATACGCGCCGGCCAACTGCCCCACGATTGCCGCAGTGGTGTCGGCGTCATCGCCCAGGTTTGTCGCGACCAAAACGGCTTCGGCAAAGCTGTCGGTGTGATGAAAACACCACAACGCCGCCTCAAGCGAAGCCACTGCGTAACCCGAACCAACGATGTCGCTGCGCGCCTTATCGAGGTAGTGGCCGCTGGCAATGTCGGCAACTTTGGGTTGGCTTAACTTCAGATAGTCCACCTTCACTACCTGCGCTTTCGGATCTCCGCGCAGCGCGTTCGCAATACACTCCGCCAGTACCAGGCAGCACTCAATCGCCTCCAACGCGCCATGGGTAGTGCGAGAACTGTCGACGGTGAACTCACGCAGCCGCTCGGCATCAGGAAAATAGAACAGCACCAGCGGAGCCAGGCGCATCATCGACCCGTTACCCGCCGAGTATGGGTCCGTAGAGCCTGCGAACGGGTCACCGCTGAGCTGATACTGCGCCAATGCATCACGAACCGTCGTACCAATATCGAAACACTCCCCCGTCGAGCTCAGATAGCCCCACTTCCACCAGTTCAGATAACGCCCCATCTGATCGGCAGCGTCAAAACCACTCTTGCGCAGCAGGCTTTCGGCCAGACACAGCGCCATGGACGTGTCATCCGTCCACTGGCCCGGCAAAAGCTGGAAGGGTCCACCACCGACCATATCGGTAACCGGAGCAAACGAACCACGGCGCATGAACTCAACCGTGGTCCCTACCGCATCACCACACGCCAGGCCAAGCAGGCTGCCGCGGTAACGGTCTGAAAGCTTCATCAACATCACTCCTTTGCACAAATAACACCCCAAGCAGAGAACCATACCGGAGCTTCCCGCTCTGTGGGGCGCCGCGCATTTCTCTGGGAAATTTCCGACTCAGGCACTCCCCTCCTCCCACCTCCCGATGGTAGTGTGTGAAATTGTTTCTGACCTTTCGATCAGACATTTCTCACTCACTCCCTGCAAAGGAATGCCCTCAGCAATGGATTTTTCCCTCAAGCAACTGGCCGTAGCCACCCTGATGGCGGCCAGCCTTTCGGTGTTCACCACCCAGGCTCAAGCCAACCTCACCCCACAACAGAACGCCGTCATCCTGAAGACCTTCAGCGATGCCTCGGTCAAGGATTTCCGGCAGTTCCTCGCCAGCCTGGCCAAGAGTGATGTGGCCAAGAGCGACAACCTCGGCCCGGCCATCAGTGCCTTCCTAGACAACAAGGATCTGAGCGCTGACCAGCAGAACGAAATTCACCGCCTGCTGGGCCTGTATGCGCGGGTGAAGTACGGCGCAGCCGCCACCGAAACCCTGCGCGAGCTGGTGCAGATCCCGACCTTCCTGGTGGCCGGTGTGGCTCAGCATGACAACCCCGAGTTCATCAAGATCGCCGCCAAGATCAAGAGCCTCGCCGAGTCGTTCAACCTGAATTTCCGCAATATCGACAACCGCGTCTACGAGATTTCCCTGGAAGGCAGCGGCGATGAAGTGGTCGGTATCCACGCCCACGCCGATGTGGTGCCGGTAACCCCGGAGAACTGGGTGCTGAAAGACGGCACCAGGCTCGACCCGTTCAAGGTCACGCTGATCGGCGACCGCATGTATGGCCGCGGCACCGAGGATGACAAGAACGGCATCGTGGTGGCGATGTACGCGATGAAGGTGATCAAGGAAGAGAAGCTGCCCCTGGCGCGCAATTTCAAGCTGCTGGTGGACACTACCGAGGAAACCTCCGGCGACGCGATCCCGTACTATTTCGAACACAACCCAACGCCTAACTACAACCTGGCGCTGGACGGCGGCTACCCGGTGGTGATCGCCGAGAAAGGCTACGGCACGGTCATGGCCAAGTTCCCCAAGCGCAAGGCTGAAGGCAAAGGCGCAGAAATCATCTCGATGACCGGCGGCAAGGCCACCAACCAGATTCCGTCAGCATCGGTGGTGACATTGCTCAGCGACAAGCCCGCCGAACTGGCCGCCAGCCTGCAAAAGGCCGGCAGCGAGTACGCCAAGCGCAATGGCGGCGACTTCGAAGTGGCGGCCAAGGTGGCCGGCAAGGACGTGCAGTTGACCGTCACCGGCGTGTCCGCCCACTCCTCCGAACCGCAATCCGGGGTGAACCCGGTCGCCCGGGTGCTCGACTTCCTCAACAGCCTCGACGGCAAGGTGGCGCTCAAGCACAACCAGTTCACCGACGCCGCGCGTTACGCCGCCAACAACTGGGGCCTGGACTACCTTGGCGGCAAGCTGGGCGTGGGCTTCTCCGATGCGTTCATGGGGCCGCTGACCACCTCGCTGACCTATGTGGGCGAGGACGACAACACCTTCAAGCTGGCAGTCAACCTGCGGGTACCGAAGGGCAAGTCGCCGCAAGTGCTCAAGGCTGAAATCGCCGACAAGCTGGCAGCCTGGACCAAGAAAAACCACGTGGCCGTGAGTTTTGACTACTCGATCGCCGAGCCGATGTACCGCAACCCTGAAGGCGAGTGGGTCAAGGCGCTGCTGGCGGTGGCCAGCGAGAACCTGGGCATGGAGCACAAGTACGGCACCTCGGCCGGCGCCACCTCCGTGCATGAGTTGCCCAACGGCGTGCAGTTCGGCCTGGCGCGGCCAGAGGTCAAGTACACCGGCCATACCGACAACGAGTTCAAGACCGTCGACCAGTTCCTGCTGGACCTGCAGATCGTCACTGAAATGATGGGCCGCATCGGGCAACTGCCGAAGCTCTGAGTAACCTTTCAGGCCCGCCGCCCTGGCGGGTCTACCAAGCGATACGCCACCCCTTCGACGCCCGCCGCTGCGCCAGGAACCGCGCATACCGCCCTTGGCGGGCCGTCAACTGTTCAGGCGTGCCCTGCTCCACGACTCGACCCTCGTCGAGCACCACGATCTGGTCGGCCATCACCACCGTCGACAACTGATGCGCAATCACGATCAACGTGCACTTGCCGCGCAGGCGCGCCAGGGTGTCGGCGATGATCGCCTGGTTTTCCGCGTCCAGTGCCGCAGTGGCTTCGTCCACCAGCAGGATCGGCGCACCCTTGATCGACGCACGGGCGATGGCGACACGCTGACGCTCGCCACCGGACAGGCGTGCCCCGCCCTCACCCACCGTGGTCGACAGGCCCATGGGCAGGCGCTCGATAAGCTCTTGCACACCAGCCTGCCGCGCGGCCTCCAGTACTTGCGCGTCGCTGGCGTCGGGTTTGCCGAGGCGAATGTTGTCGGCGACGCTACCCTGGAACAGGTAGGTATCCTGGAAGATCTGGCTGATCTGCGCGTTGAGTTGCTCGCCGGACATCTGCCGCACGTCCACGCCCCCGACACACACCTGGCCCTGGCTGACCTCGAAAAACCGTGCGACCAGGCGCAATAGCGTGGTCTTGCCCGAGCCGGAAGCCCCCACCAGCGCGGTCATGCTGCCGGGCTCGATACGCAGGTTCACCCCCCGCAGCACGTCCCTGGAACCGGCCGGGTGTCGAAAACTCACGTCAAACAGTTCCACCGAGGCATCCCGTGGAGATTGCGGCGCGCCCGGCTCCTTCAGCGGCGAAGCAGCGAGGATCTCGCGCACCGCCTCAAGTTGCCCGCCGGCACCGCGCAAGGTCTCGCCATAGCCGGCCACCTCCAGCAGCGGGTCAATGAAGCGGCTGACCAGCAACAGCGACACCATCACCGCAATCACCGAGCCCACGTGCAAGGCATTCCCCAGGTACGCGTCAAGCCACAGTGCGGCGGTAATCAACAACGCGGCGAATACCATCTGCACAAGCCACATATTCAGCAGCACCGAGGTCGCCGACAGAAGAATCAGGCGTGCCCCGGTCGCATGCTGCTGCTCAATCGCCCGTTGCAGGAACACCGTGCTGCCGCCACCACTGAACGCGCGCAACACCGACTGCGACTGAGCGAACTCCAGCATGCGCTGGCTGGTCTCGGCCGAACTACGCTGGAACGCCCGGTCGGCACGCCGCCCCAGCCGCGCACTGAACCAAAATGCAGCGCCGAGCATCGGCAGCGCGACTAACGCAATGAGCCCCATTTTCCAGTTCAGCACAAACAGCGCGAGCACCAGCACCAATGGCGTCACCACGCCGCTGAGTACCGGGGTAAACACATGGGCGGGCAACTGGGCCACGGCCATCATGCCTTGGGTCACCACATGGTTGAGTCGCGCGGTGTTATCGGGCGTGAACCAGCCCACAGGCAATCCGGCCACATGATCGCCGATGCGCTGACGACCGCCTTGCAGCACCGCCACACCCACTGCGACACCGGCCTTTTCGACTTCCCGCCGGGTGGCCCAACACGTTGCCACCGCTGCCAGAAACACCACCAGCCACAGCGCGGCTTCAGCAAGATCACCGTTGAGCATGTCGGTCAGCACCGGCACCAGCGCGGCGATGGTCAGCCCGCACAACGCGCCGTAGAACACCACCTTGCCGACATAGCGATGCAACACCGGGGCGTCGTCGCCCAACAGTTCGATAAAGGTTTTCAGCATGTCGGCAGCGCCTGTTCACGGGTCTGTTTGTAACCGCCCGACGCCCACAGGCGTGCGTAGCGGCCTTCCTGTGCGATCAGTCGAGGATGGTTGCCCTGCTCAACGATGCGACCGTTTTCCAGCACGATGATGTGGTCGGCGTGCATCACCGTATCGAGGCGGTGGGCGATCACCAGCAGCGTGCGGCGCTGGGCAAAACGCGAGAGCGCCTCCTGGATCGCCACCTCGTTCCCGGCATCGGCGGCGGCCGTGGGCTCGTCCAGCACCAGCACCGGGGGTGCCAGCAATACCGCACGGGCGATGCTGATGCGCTGCTGCTCGCCACCGGACAGCTGCGCGTCCTCACCGATCACCGAGGCGTAGCCCCGGGGCAAGCCGATGATGCACTCATGGATATTCGCGGCGCGTGCGGCCGCCTCGATCTCCTTCTGGCTGGCGCTGGGCCGGCCGAGGGCGATGTTTTCGGCAACGCTGGCATGAATCAAGCGCACCTCCTGCAGCACAAAACCGATCAGGCTGTAGAGCTGCGCGGTCTCGATCTGCCGCAGGTCGACGCCGCCCAGGGTGATACGCCCCTCGGTCGGATCGAAAAAACGCAGCAGCAGGCGCGCCAGGGTCGACTTGCCCGAGCCCGAGGCGCCGACGATGGCGGTCACGGTGCCGGGCTTGAGGGTGAAGCTGATATCCGACAGCACGGGGCTCTGCGGGTGGTAGGCGTAGCCGAGGTGTTCGACGCGCACTTCGGCGTCCTTGGGCAGCCGCTCGGACCCCGGGGCCACCTGCGCCAGCACCGGTGTCGCCAGGAGTGCCTGCACACGTTCGGCGGCACCCACGGCGTTGTTCAGATCGTGGGTGATGTAACTCAGCAGCATCAGCGGCGCGCAAATACCCGGCGCGACAATGGCAAATGGCAGCACATCGACGGCCTCAATCCAGCCAAGACTCACAAACACCAGGCCGAACGTCAGCACCATTGCGAGCACGGTCACCGGGGCGATCATCGCGTTGGCATTGGCCATCGTCCCCACCAGCGGCCGGGTGAACTCAACGAACGCCTCGCTGAAATCATCCACTGCCTTACGGTAACTCGCGTGGGCCTTGCCGGTGGCACCGAAGGCCTTGACCACCGGAATACCGTTGACGAACTCAACCACCGCGTTATTGACCCGGGTCATGCGCTCGACAAAGGAGCCCATGTTGCTGCCGCTGGCTTTCATCGCCTTGGCAAAGAACAGGAAAAACCCCGGAAACGGCAGCAGCGAGACCAGCGCCATGCGCCAGTCGACCGTGAACAGATAGCCCACCGCCAGCAAGACCGCCCCGGCACAGCGGCCCACGGTGGTATAGAAATGCGCCGTCAGGCTATGCAAGGTGCCGATGTCGTCCTGCAGCGCCTGCTTGACCTCACCGGACGCCCGCTCGGTGAACCAGCCCAGCGGCACCTGGCTCAGGCGCTCGGCGATGGCCAGGCGCAAATGGCGAGTGATGTGGTTGTCGGCCAGATGCGCCACGGCCTCGGCAACGGTCATCAACAACATGCCCGCGAACAGGCTCGCCAGGCTGACGATGATGGTCAACCACACCTCGCCCGATGCCTGGGCAATCGACGGCTCGCCGAGGGCGATCCTGGCGATATGCACGATGCAGCCCAGCGGCACCAGCGTCAGCATGCTGCCCACACCGGCCAGCAGTGCGGCGGCGATCAGTCGCGCGCGTACCGGCCGCAATACCTGCGAGACCGCGCCCCGGCCCCTGGGTTTGGCCGCAGCCGTATCCCTGTTACTCATGAAGTCTCCCTGACTGAATGAGCTTTTGCTCGCCCTTACCTTATCTTCCGAACGACCAGCCAAAACCCTCAACCGGAACCGGAAATAATTTTCAGGCAGGGCCGCTGACGGTCACCCAGTAGCGCGTGCGCCGGATCACCTGTATTGGCAACGCAGCCGCCAGGTTGTCCAGGGCCAGGTCGGTATCGGCCAGGTGCAACACGCCGCTGACCCGCAGCATGGCCACCTCCGGCGCACAACGCAGCACACCCGGACGGTAGCGCGCCAGCTCGGCGACCAGTTCATCGAGCCGCGTACCGTCGGCCACCAACAGGCCCTTGACCCAGGCGACGCTGCGGTCTGTCACCTGCGCGATGGGTTTCACCTGATCCCTGGAAATGCTCGCGCCGTGGCCGGCATCCACCCGCACGCCCGCGCCGTGTGCGGGCTGCACCTGCACGGCGCCTTCCAGCACCGCCAACCGGCAACTGTCGTCGCATTGGCGCACGCTGAAACGTGTGCCCAGGGCCTGAAGCAGGCCTTGGCGCGTCTGCACCCGAAACGGCCGGGGTGAAGGCGCGGTGGTGATGAACACCTCGCCGGCCCGCAGCAGTACCAGGCGCTGGTGGTCGTCGAACTGCACGTCAATCGCCGAGGCAGACGCCAGCACCACGCGGGTGCCGTCGGGCAATGCGACCTCGCGAACTTCTCCGGTGCGGGTGCTGTGCCCGGCACTCGCCAGTTGCCAGGTGTCGGTGCGGCGCACGCCGTAGGCGAGGCTGCCGGCTGCGACCAACAGGCCCAGCAGTCGCAGGGTACTGCGCCGGTTGAGGGAGTCGGGGGCAGCGGGTTCGGCCAGGGTGTGTTTGGCTACTGGCGCCGGTACGCTGTGGAGTTTTTGCTCGAAGCCCAGCAGGCGGGTCCATGCCAGTTCGTGGTGGGGGTGTTCGGCGCGCCAGCGCAGGCAGTTGGCGTGGTCATCCTCGCTGGCGTCATCGGCCCACAGGCGGGCCATCCAGGCGGTGGCGCGCTCAATGATAGCGGGGGAAATGGGCTGCTCGATCGACATCGCGACGGGTCAGCCGTGCAGGGTCTGGTAGCAGGCCAACAGGCCGGCGGCGATGTATTTTTCTACCGAGGAGACGGAGACTTGCAGTTGGGCGGCGATCTCGCGGTAGCTCAGGCCGTCGAGCTTGCACAGCAGCAGGGCCTGGCGGGCCTTGGGTGGGAGGCTGTGCAGGGCGGCGTCGATTTCGATCAGGGCTTCGATGGCCAGGGCGCGGGTTTCTTCATCGGCGGCGCGGGTTTCGGGTAACAGGGTCAGGGCTTGCAGGTAGGCGGATTCGATCTGGCGGCGGCGGTAGAGGTCGATGACCAGGCCGTTGGCGATCTGGGTGAGGTGGCGCCGGGACTCGCCGGTGGGCGGGAGTTGGCCCTTGCGCATGAGTTGCAGGTAGACGTCGTGGGCGAGGTCGGCGGCGTCTAACGCGTTGCCCAGCTTATTGCGCAACAGGGTGCGTAGCCAGCTGTTGTGGTCGACGTATAGATTTTCAACCTGGCGTTGAAAGGCGAACTGTCCGATGTTCACAAACCTCTCCTTTTACCCAATGGTCCCGGGAGTGCTGGGGCATTGGGTTGTTGGTAACAGTTTGCAAGACTATCGGCTCTGGGGCGTGGGTGCAATGCGGGGGGTTGGGGGGGCTGAGGTGTACATATCCGTTATTTTTGTAACGGCCACGATTGGTTCCGCTCTTACAGCGGCTCACTTTTGAAAAGCGCAAAAGTAAGCAAAACGCTCTTGCCCCACCACTCGGCACCTCGCTAAGGCTCGGTGTGCCCTCAGCTCCGGTATTACTACGCGGGCCGCCGCTCCGTACTACCTGCGTTCGGCCAGCGTGGTTTAACGGGGCGCCTAAGATCAAGATCAAAAGCAGATCAACAGCACAGCGGCCTACAGGCCG
>NZ_JANUEW010000040.1:0-51676 GCF_024807515.1 Pseudomonas sp. BIGb0558 | reverse complement strand
TAATGTGTCAACCATGTCCCCGCACATGTGTCCACCATGTGTCCGGTCCGTACACGCTTTTGCAAAGTGACTCGCTGTAAGAGCGAAACCATAAGTGGCCGTTACCTAAATAACGGATATGTACCCAATCCCCAAAGCCCCCAACCCCTGCGCCGCTTAGGTCACTCCAATGCGTCAGAGTGCGTCGCTTTTAACCCCCCTGCGAAATTGAGCCCCCTCGCCTCCCGGCTCAATACTCAACCCATGAAAACAACAAGCCGAGCCTATCAAGCGCTGGGCGCACCGCTTCAGGCCGCAACACCCTAAAGCCCGGAACAACCGTGCGTCGCCCAGCCAAGGAAGAGTCAATCGGAACAGTGGAGGCCCTACCACCCTCCCCAGCAGCATGGAACCAATGCTGGCCATAACACTGCCGATCCAACTGACTGCATACAAAAGGACGCACCCGGCAACCCCGCCGGGCCCAGGCCTTGCAAGTCGCTCAACGTTTGCACCCACCACCCCAGGCAGGAACTCGAAATGAAAAAAGATACAGAGACGGGTTATGGTTTGACCGGCATTGACTTCAATTCCCTCAGCTTGAAACGGCGTTCGTTCCTGCTGGGCGCTGCCGCCTCTGCCGCAGGCTTGTACCTCGGCTCGTTTGTGCCCAGCGCATTCGCCGCCACCACCGGGCACCTGGAAATCCTCGGTTGGGAAGGTGAAACCGGCGACGCCGAACTCGCCGAATGGCGCAAGCAACGTGGCGTCACCGTACGCTCAAGCTACGCCAGCAACCAGGACGACATCACCGCACGGCTGGCAGGCTCCGACCCGGTGCAGCTCGACCTGACCATGTACGCCCTGGGCTACGAAAAGATCTATCAGGAAATGGGCCTGCTCAAGGCAATCGACACCTCGAAGATCCCCAACTATTCCGCCGACAATACCCTGCCGTTGTTCTACAAGGGCAGCCGCTGGTACTGGGACGGCAAGCAATGGGGCATCCCGTTGCTGTGGGGCATGAACACGATTGTCTACAACCCCAAGAGCGTCAAAAAGCCTACCCAATACACCGACCTGCTGGACCCGAAACTCAAGGGTCGGCTGACGTTCGTCGATGACGGCACCTCCAACTGGTCACTGATCGCAACCATTGCCGGCTACGGCGACAAGTACCCCAATCTGACCCACGCCGAATTCAACGACGCCTTCGAAAAACTCAAGCCGTACCGTGACCAGTGCCGAGTGTTTGCCGCCTCCTCAGGCGACGCGGTGTCGCTGCTGGTGTCCGGTGAGGTGGACGCAGTGTTCTCGGCCTCGGCCAACACGCCAAGCGAAACCACCAAGCGCGGCGTGACCACCGCACTGTCGGTGCCCGTCGAAGGCGCGGCCGTCTGGTGCGATGCACTGTTCATCCCGAAAACCGCCAAGGATATCCCCCTGGCCCTGGAGTTCATCAACAAGACCCTTGAGGCCGAAACCCAGGCCAGGATGGCGACCACAATGTTCTCCGGCGTGGTCAATCCCAAGGCAATACCCCTGCTGCCAGAGGACCTGAGAAACACCTTCGACTACGGGAACCTGGACAGCTTCTTCGAGAAATCCAAACTCTACGGCCAGCCGCCCCTGAGCTCGGAAAAGTATGTGACCTATGCTGAATGGATCGATCAGTGGGCGAACTTCAAAGGCTCGTTCTAGAGCACTTGGTACCCCGGTGCAGGCAACCGTGGGGCTGGGTTCGCAAACGCCCACCCCACCGTTCAAAGCGCCCTGACTATCGAAGAAAAACCGTAAAGGCACCTCATCATGACCGTAGTCAACAACACCGAGTCCATGCCCCTGGACGACCGGGATCCAAGGGTCGGCAAACACCTGAAGATCGACAAGAAAACCCTCAGCGGGTATTGGCTGGCGTCGCCGCCGTTGCTGTTTCTGGTGGTGTTCTTCCTGGTTCCGTCGGCACTGCTGCTGATCGCCAGTTTCTGGACCGCCAAGACCTTCAGCATGGAGCCCGCCGCCACCCTGGCCAACTATGCCAAGGCCCTGGGCGCCAGCGGGTTTTATGACTCGCTGTGGATCGCCCTGCAAAACGGTTTCTGGACCGCCCTGCTCTCCACCGTGATCAGTGCGCCGGTGGCCTATTACATCGTGTACCGCACCCGCTCCAACGCCGTGCTGTACCTGGCGCTGGTGTCGTGGTTTTCCAGCTACCTGGTACGGGTCTATGCGTGGCGCTCGATCCTGGGCACCAACGGCGTGATCAACTCGACCCTGCTGCACTTCGGCCTGATCGACCAGCCGCTGGAATGGCTGGTGTTCAGCAAGTTCGCGGTGGTGCTGACCCTGGTGCACATCATGCTGCCCTTCACCCTGTTGCTGCTGGTGTCGGGCCTGCGGGACATCAAGAAGGACTACCTGGAGGCCGCCGCCGACCTGGGTGCCGGCGGCATCACCATTCTGTGGCGGGTGATCATGCCGATGGCCCACAAGAGCATCGTCAGTTCATTCATGTTCACCTTCGTGCTGGCCGCCAGCGACTACGTGACCCCGCAACTGCTGGGTGGCCGGGACGCGATGACCACCGGACTGGTGATCGCCAACCAGTTCCGCTCGGTGGGTAACTGGCCACTGGGAGCGGCGATGGCCTATCTGCTGTTGGTCGTGTTCATGCTGGTGTACGCGCTGCTGCTGGGGGTGTTGCGCGCAGCGAACCTGGCACCCGGCAAGCGTTACCACGACTGATTGCCGACCCTAAAAAAGGTAACTCGCCATGATCCGGTTATTCACTTACGTCTACATGCTGTTCCTCTACGCGCCCATCGCGATTATCGCGCTGTTCAGCTTTCACTCGTCCGCGTCGCTGTCATTCCCGTTCGAGGGTTTTTCCACGCGCTGGTACGAGGCGCTGTTCAGCAGTTCGGACTTCATTACGGCCCTGACCAACAGCGCGATCGTCGCCGCCGGCTCGGCCGTGCTCACCACGCTGCTGGGCACGTTCTCGGCCCTGGCGCTGATGCGCATGAAAGGCCGGGTAAAGGCGGTGTTCGCATTCATGAACTTCGCCCCCATCGCCTTGCCCGGGTTGTTCCTGGGGATCGCGCTGGTGATTTTCTTCTCGCTGATCGGCCTGCCGCGCTCGCTGCTGACGGTGATCATCGGCCATACGCTGTTCACCTTTCCGTTTTTCGTGGAGTCGGTGCGTTCACGGCTGGAGTATTTCGACCTGTCGTTCGAGGAGGCCGCGCGTGACCTCGGCGCCTCACCCCTCAAGGCGTTCTGGCTGGTGACGCTGCCCATCATCGGCCCGACCATCGCCGGTGCCGCGATCCTCGCGGTAGCACTGTCGATGGATGAGTTCCTGATCACCGTGTTCGTCACCGGCAGCGACACCACGCTGCCCCTCATGATTCTTTCGATGATGCGTCGCGCCGTCAGCCCCACCATCAATGCCGCCTCGGTATTCATGCTGGTGGTGACCATCGCCATCATCGCCATCGCCGGCCTGGTCATGACCTTGCGTCGTCGCCGCCTCGAACTTGAACGTGCTGAAACTGCAGAGTAATCACCATGACCAACAGTATTGAACTGACCGGAATTTCCAAGAGCTACGGCAACCTCACCGCCCTGGGCAAAGTCGACCTCACGGTAAAACGCAACGAGATCCTGACCCTGCTCGGCCCCAGCGGCTGCGGCAAGACCACCCTGATGCGGATCATTGCCGGCTTCGAAGAGCCCACCACCGGCAAGGTGGTGATCGACGGCAAGGACTCCACCGCCCTGGCGCCGGAACACCGTCCGGTGAACATGGTGTTCCAGAAGTACGCGCTGTTCCCGCACCTGGACGTGTTCGACAACGTGGCCTTCGGGCTGCGCCTGAAGAAGAAGCCCAAGGATGAGATCAAGCGTGAAGTGAACAAGGCCCTGGAGCTGGTGCAGCTGGAAAGCTTCAAGAGCCGCTGGATCTCCGAGCTCAGCGGCGGGCAGGCGCAACGCGTGGCCCTGGCCCGTGCGCTGGTGAATCGCCCTGCGGTATTGCTGCTGGACGAACCGCTGGCGGCCCTGGACCTGAAGATTCGCCACCACATGCTCAACGAGATCAAGCGTATCCACGAAGAGACCTCCACTACCTTTGTGTATGTGACCCATGACCAGGACGAAGCGATGATCCTGTCGGACCGCGTGGTACTGCTGAACAAGGGCGGCATCGAGCAGATCGGCGGGCCGCAGGAGATGTATTGGTCGCCACGCACGCTGTTTGCCGCCAGGTTTTTCGGCGACACCAATATCGTCAACGGTACGTACGGGTCGGGTGGCGTGGTCGACTTGCCCTTTGGGCGCTATGCCCACACGGCAAAGAACGACGTAGGTGCAGGGCCGGTGAATGTGTCGATCCGCCCCGAAACCATCGGCCTTGAGCCAGCCCTGGGTGCCCCGTTGGCTGACGGCGCGTTTGCCGGCAAGGTCAAGGACACGTCGTTTATCGGCAACCGGGTGATCTACCGCGTGGAAGTGGCCGGCGGCACGCTTGACCTCAAATGCCAGCAACTGCCGACACCCGGCAGCCACGCCCTGCCGCCAGGCACGAACGTGGCACTGACCTGCAAGCCGGAAAGCTTTGTGGTGATTCCTGCCTGAAGGTATTGAAACAGCCGAGGTTCATTTTTACGCTGGATCAACCGCTCTTTCACGGGAGCCTGGTCCGGCGTTTTTTTGCCTGAGAGAAAACCATAAAGGCTGATCAGATTTTTCGGCCCCCATCGCAGGCAAAAAAAAGCTCCCCGATTGGGGAGCCCTGATCGTTCCAGTACGACTCAATCGTGCTTCTTGTAACGACGGATCCGGATATCCGCCTGTTCCTTGTGCCCCGCAAACCCTTCCATGCCGCACAGGCGCGAGCAATATTCGCCCACCAGCACCGACGCTTCATCCGTCAGTACCCGCTGGTAGGTGCAAGTCTTGATGAACTTGCCGACCCACAGGCCGCCGGTGTAGCGCGCAGTGCCGGTGGTGGGCAGCGTGTGGTTGGTGCCGATGACCTTGTCGCCATAGGAAACGTTGGTGCGCTCACCGAGGAACAACGCGCCGTAGTTGGTCATGTGTTCCAGGAAGTACAGCGGGTCGCGGGTCATCACCTGCACGTGCTCGGAGGCGATGCGGTCCGCTTCCTGCACCAGTTCGTCAACGGTGTCGCACAGGATGATTTCGCCATAGTCCCGCCAGGCCACCGAAGCCACCGGCGCGGTGGACAGGATCGCCAGCTGGCGTTCGATTTCCACCGGCAGGGTTTCCGCCAGTTCGGCGCTGTTGGTCAGGAACACCGCAGGGGAATTGACCCCGTGCTCAGCCTGGCCCAGCAAGTCGGCGGCGATGATTTCCACATCGCTGCTGTCGTCTGCAATCACCAGGGTTTCGGTCGGCCCGGCAATCAAGTCGATGCCGATCTTGCCGAACAGTTGGCGCTTGGCCTCGGCCACATAGGCATTGCCCGGGCCGACGATCATGTCCACCGGTTTGAAGGTATCGGTGCCCAACGCAAACGCGGCAATGGCCTGAACCCCGCCGACGCAATAGATCTCATCGGCGCCCGCCAGGTACATCGCGGTCACAATGGCCGGATGGGGCTTGCCATCGAACGGCGGCGCGGCCGCGACCACTCGTTTCACCCCGGCTACCTTGGCTGTCAGCACGCTCATGTGCGCCGACGCCAGCAACGGGTACTTGCCGCCAGGAATGTAGCAGGCGACCGAGTTCACCGGAATATTGCGGTGCCCGAGGATCACACCCGGCAAGGTCTCGACTTCCACGTCGTGCATCGAGGCTTTTTGTACCTCGGCAAAGCGCCGGACCTGGGCCTGGGCAAAGGTGATGTCGCCGATTTCCTGCTCGGAGAGGCTCGCCACGCAGGCGGCAATTTCTTCGTCGGTCAGGCGGAAAGACACCGGCGACCACTGATCGAACTGATTGGAGTATTCACGCACGGCCGCGTCGCCGTTACGCGCGACGTTGGCGATGATGCGCTCGACGGTATCGCGCACTTGGGCAGCAATCTCGGCTTGGGCTTCGACCGGTTTAGGTTTTTTCAGGTAACGAATCATCAGTGGCTCCAGGTGGTTCTTGAGGGCACGCGACATGCCCCCGACGTTGGCAACCATCTTTTCCTACCCCCCTGCCCCGGACAATTTCGCAGCCTCCCTATTGGTGACGCAACCTGACGCAGCACCGACGCAGTGTTGAAGCACTGCGGCGGACACCGGACGTTATTCGTATAACCGGCGATGAAAAATGTGTAAGCCCCATTGACTTAGGGATTCGGAGTGATAGGTTAAATAAGCGGTTATACGTATAACCTAATAATCACACCCAACGTAAAGAGGTGATCAACCGTGAGTCGAGTCTTGTATCTATTCGGTGGCTGGCCCGGCCATTTCCCCTACGAAATTGCGGCATGGGCGCGCACCGTTTTCCAGGAGCTGGAGTTCGAGGTCGAAGAGTCCACCGACATCTTCACGCTGGACAGGGACTTGACCGGTTATGACCTGATCGTGATCGGCTGGAACAACGCCGTCACCACCGAGACGCTGACAGCCTCCCAGGAAAACCGCCTGCTGCAGGCGATCGAAAGCGGCACCGGCCTGGTGGGTTGGCACGGTGCCGGCGCGGCATTTCGCGCCAGCCTCAAGTACCACTGGGTACTCGGCGGCTCGTTCCTGGAACACCCGATGGGCGAAGGCTTTCCCCATCCGTACCAGGTCAACATCATCGACCACAGCCACGAGGTCACCCAGGGCGTCGAGGGTTTCGAGGTGCGGTCCGAGCAGTACTACATGCAGGTCGACCCGAACATTCAGGTGCTGGCTGAAACCACCTTCGACGGCAACCCCTTCCCCTGGCTCAACGGCCATCGCAGCCCGGTGGCCTGGGTGCGCCAGTGGGGCCAGGGCCGGGTGTTCTATCACTCCATCGGGCACGACACCAGCAACCTGGCCGACCCGAACATCCGCCGCCTGACCAAGCAAGGCCTGAACTGGGCCACGCGCGGGCGTGCAGCCAGCACCGCCGACGCAACCCCCTCCGTTTCATCAACCCAAGGAGTCCTGTCATGACTAAATTGACCGGCAGCCAGATCGTGGCTCAAACCCTGAAAAACTATGGCGTCGAATACGTCGCCGGTATCCCCGGCCACGGTATCTGGACCCTGACCGACGCCTTCCTCGAAGAAGACTCCAAGCTCAAGTTCATCCAGGTGTTCCATGAGCAAAGCGCGGTACACCTTGCCGATGGTTACTACCGGGTGAGCGGCAAGCCGATGGCAGCGGTGACCTCCATCGGTGCCGGTGCCGCCAACACGGTGATCGGCATGGCCACCGCGTTTACCGACTCCACCAGCCTGATGCTGATCACCGGCGGGCCACCCACTCACATGCGTGGCCACGGTTTGTTGCAGGAACTGGAACGCTACACCGACAACGACTTCCCGAAAATCGCCGAGGCCGTGACCAAGCGTCATTGGGTCGCGACCCGCGTTGAAGAGTTGCCGTTCATGATGCACCGCGCCTGGAGTGCGATGGTCACCGGGCGCCCGGGGCCGGTGCACCTGGAAATCCCGATGGACGTGCAGGCCGAGGCCGCTGAAGTGACCCTGCATGCCCTCGAAGAACGTACCCCGATCGGCAAATGCTTCCCGGACCCGGCCGCCACCGCGCGTGCGGTGGAGGAACTGAAACTGAGCCAGCGCCCGGTGCTGGTGATCGGCGGCGGTGTGATTACCGGCGAAGCCAGCGCGGAACTGTTCGCCCTCGCCGAAGCCTGGAAAATCCCGGTGGTGACCACCTGGAACGGCAAGAGCGGCTTCCCGGAAGATCACCCGCTGTTCGCCGGCAGCGTCGGCCAGACCGGCACCCTGTGCGGCAATAAAGTCGCGTCCACCGCCGATGTGATCATCGCCGTGGGCTGCCGCTTTACCGACTGGTCGTCGTCCAGCTATGCCAAGGGCGTGACCTTTGCCATCCCGCCGTCGAAGCTGATCCACATCGACATCGACCCCCACGAGATCGGCAAGAATTACCCGGTAACCGTGGGCATTTGCGCCGATGCCAAATACGCCCTCGCCGCCATCGTGGAAGGCCTGAAAGGCCAGACGGTTGAGCGCGAAGCGTACCTGAGCGACCTGCGGGGCTACCAGGAAGAATGGGAAACCAAACTGGCGGGCCGGCGTGACTCCGATCGCTTCCCGTTTACGTCCCAACGCCCCCTCGGCGCGCTGCGTAAAGTGTTCCCGCGGGACACCATCGTGGTGGTCGGCTCGGGCAACACCCAGGGCGCGGTCAAGCAGACCTTCCCCGTCTATACCCCGCGTACGCACCTGACCTCCGGCGGTTTCTCGTCCATGGGCTGGGCCGTGCCGGCGGCCATCGGTGCCAAGCTGGCCGCGCCCAACCAGCCGGTGGTGTGCATCCTCGGGGATGGCGATTTCCTGATGACCTCCCAGGAAATTGCGATCTGCGTGACCAATAATATTCCGGTGGTGTTTCTGATCCAGAACAACGCCGGCTACATGTCGATTCGCGGTGGCCAACGCAAGCAGACCAGCCGCCATATCGGCACCGAGTTCAACCACCCGGACGGCACGCCCTACAGCCCGGACTTCAAGGCGGTGGGCGAGGCCTTCGGCCTTAAGTCCTACCGTGTGGAACGCCCGGAAGACCTCGAGCCGATCCTGCAGGAAGCCCTGGATTTGAACGTGCCGGTGCTGATCGAAGTGCCCACCGACCGCGATGCGGCAGGCCCATGGGTGCCGGGCTGGTGGGACTTCCCGATTCCGGAATACATCACCGACGAACGCCAGGATGAGTACTGGCAGATCCGTAATTCCGAACAACACCTGTAAACACCGGAGCGGCTCAAATGAGTGATGCATTGATTTCGCATCATGCAGAGCTGAATCCACAACCGGGGGCGCCGCGCGAACCGCGCGCCCTCGACGTGGTGACACCTGATGCAGATGGCAGGATCGACTGTGATGTGGTGATTATCGGCTCGGGCATGGGCGGTTCGACCTTCGCCCACGCCCTGCGTGACAGCGGGCTGGATATTGTGATCGTCGAGCGGGGTGATTTCCTGCCCCGTGAGATCCAGAACTGGAGCGCCGAAGCGGTGTTCGGCCAGGGCCGTTATCGCAATGCCGAACCGTGGCTGGACCAAGCCAACCAAGCGTTTTCGCCGGGGGTGTTTTATTACGTCGGCGGCAACACCAAATTCTACGGCGCCATGCTGCCGCGCTTTCGCGAGGCGGATTTCGGCGAGATCCAGCATGCCGAGGGCGTGTCGCCTGCGTGGCCCGTCAGCTATGCCGAGTTTGAACCCTGGTACGCCGAAGCCGAGAAGCTCTACCGCGTGCATGGCCACGCCGGCATCGACCCCAGCGAACCCTGGCGTTCGGGGCCCTATCCGCAACCGGCACTCAAGCATGACCCGGCGCTGGTTGCCCTGGAACAAAGCATGCAGCGCGCCGGGCTCAAGCCGTTCGTGATGCCGGCGGCGGTGGACTATGGCGATGGCGGCGATTGCGTGCTGTGTTCAACCTGCGACGGTTATCCGTGCCTGGTCGATGCCAAGGCCGACGCCGAAGTGAGCGCCCTGAGGCCGGCCCTGCGCAGTGGCAGCATTCGGCTGATGACCCGTACCACGATCAGGCAACTGAACACCGATAACGATGGCAAAACCGTGACCGAGGCCCGGGGCCTGTTCGACGGACGCGAGGTGACGTTACGTGCCCGGCGCTTCGTGCTGGCGTGCGGCGCGGTCAACAGTGCCGCGTTGCTGTTCAAGTCGGCCAACCCGCAACACCCGCATGGCCTGGGCAACAGCTCCAGGCAGTTGGGGCGTAATTACATGGTGCACAACAGCACCTTCATGCTGGCGGTGGACCCACGGCGCAGGAACGACGTGACCTTCCAGAAAACCCTGGCCCTCAACGACTGGTACAGCGCCAGTCCGCACAATGCGTTCCCGTTGGGTAACGTGCAGATGCTGGGGAAAATCCGTGAACCGATGATCAGCGCGATGCGGCCCTGGTTGCCCAAATTCGCTTCACGCTACATCACCGATCACAGCGTGGACCTGTACCTGACCTCGGAGGATCTGCCGACGCCGGATAACCGCGTGACCTACGACACGCAACGCGGGGCGATCAAGGTCCACTGGACACCGAACAACCTCAAGGCCCATGAAGGCCTGGTGAGCAAGGCGACCCGGACGATGCGTGATGCGGGGTATCCACTGATCCTCAAGGCGCGCATGGGGATTGCGACGAACTCCCACCAATGCGGCACGGCCGTGATGGGCACCGATCCGGCGACCAGCGTGCTGGACCTGAACTGCAAGCTGCATGACCTGGAGAACGTGTGGGTGGTGGACAGCTCATTCTTCCCGTCGTCGGCGGCGGTTAACCCGGCACTGACCATTGCGGCGAATGCCCTCAGGGTAGCAGCGCATTTCAAGGCACAGCCCGGGTAAAGGTAGGAGCTGGCTTGCCTGCGATGGCATCGACTCAATATCACTGACACACCGAGTCGACTGCATCGCAGGCAAGCCAGCTCCTACAGGGGGGTCAGGCCTCTGCCGGCTGGAGACTGCGGGTCGAGGTGCGCACCACCAGCTTGGTGGCGAATATCTTCTGCTCAGGGGCAAGCGGCGCATCGGCCGGGGCGTTCAGTTGCTCGGTGAGCATGCGTGCCGCGTACACGCCCTTCTCCACCATGGGTTGCGCAATGGTGGTCAAGCCGAGCTGCACCGCCTCGGGAATATCGTCAAAGCCGATCACCGAAAGCGTCTCCGGCACCTGGCGATTAAGAGCATGGGCGGTTTTCATGCAGGCAATCGCCATCACATCCGAACACGCCACCACTGCGGTGACCTCGTTGGAAGTCAGCAACGTGAACGCTGCGGCCTGCCCCGAGGTGGAATCGAGCCCGCCGGCTTCAATCACGCTCAGGTCTTCAAACGCCAGGCCGGCAGCGGTGGCGGCCTCCACGTAACCGGTGAGGCGCTCGCGAACAATCCGCTCACTGGCGCTCTTGAAGCGTTGCTGGTCAATTGGGCCGCGGTAACCGTCGGGGTTGAGGCGATCGATGATGACGCCGATCTTGCGGTGACCCAGGTCCAGCAGGTGCTGCATCTGCGTGCGGGCGGCGCCGCGATCGTCGATGCCGACAAAAAATGAATTGTCCACCAGCGGCGAGTCGATCACCACGAACGGAATGCTGTGCTTGACCACCGCCAGCACCGCCGGGTGGTCATCGGGCAGGGTCGAGATGATCAGGCCATCCACCAGCCCGCGCAGGGCCAGGCTGCCGTGGCTCGCGGCTTGGCCCCGGCCCACCAGGCGGTTGTTGTTGAGCGGGAACAATGTCAGCGCGACATTTTCCAACTCGCCGACTTCACTGATGCCACGCAGCATGGCAATGGTGCAGGGGTCGGCAAAGGCCAGGGACAACTTGTCCATCATCATCAACCCGATGGCGCCGATCTTGCCCGAGCGCAGGCTGCGCCCCAGCACATTGGGGCCTGGGTAGCCCAATGAAGCGGCCACCTCGAGGATATGCTCGCGCTGGGCCGGGGACAGTTTGGAGGGTCGGTTGTAGGCGTAAGACACCGCAGGCTGGGACACCCCTGCCGCCAGTGCTACGTCTTTCATTGAAACGGCCATCGCTTGCTTCCCAATCCTTTTGAAACCTCATGCGAGGTCATGAAAAAACAGGCGCTCAGTGTACCCGTTGCGGGGAAACCTTCGGAACCAGTCGTGTGGCACTGAACATAATGGCAATCATCAGCGAGGCAACCGCCAGCAGCGCCCAGGATAAATTCGTCGCGTGGGCGAAGAAGCCGATCACCGCCGGGCCCATCAGGATACCCAGATAACCGAGGCTGGTGGCCGCGGCGATCGCCAACTCCCCCGGCATGGTCTTTTGCGCGCCCGCCAACGACAGGTACACCGGCGCGATGTTGGCCAAGCCAATACCGATCACCGCAAACCCCACCAGGTTCACCAGCCAGTTCGTCGCCAACACCACCGTGAGGAACCCCAAGATTACAATCAAGCCGCCGCCCACCAGTACCACCCGGGCGCCGAGCTTGAGCAGAATCCGGTCGCCACTCAAGCGCCCCAACGCCATCATCACCGCAAAGCACGCGTAGCCCAGGCCCGCGATGGAAGGTTGAACGTCACGCACCTGGGTCAGGAACACCGCGCTCCAGTCGAGAATCGCCCCTTCCGCCAGGAAGGCGAACAGGCACAACACTCCCAGCACCAGGACCTTACGCGTGGGCCGTACAAAAATCGGGCTACCTTCATCGCCACTGCGCCCGAGCATCTGGCGCCCGTAGCTCAGGACAAACGCCGCCAGCGCCGCCATCACGGCACTGCTGGCCAGCAACGGCGTGGCGCCCAGCCAGAGCAGCGCGGTGATTCCCGCGGCGCTGACGATGGTGCCCAGGCTGAACAAGCCATGAAAGCCCGACATCATCGACCGGCCGGTGGCTCGCTCAACCATCACGCCCTGCACATTCATCGTCACGTCGACCGCCCCGCATCCGGCACCGAAGACGGTCAGGGCCAGCATCAAGCCGACGAATGAATGGGTGGTCGCCAGGAGCGGCAGCGTCAGGAATACCAGGGCGATCCCGATGTGCATGGTAAAGCGGCAGCCTTTACGGGCGTTGAGGATGCCCGCCAGCGGCATCATCACCAGCGACCCCAGGCCCAGGCACAGCAACAGGATGCCCAAGGCGCCGTCATCCACCCCGGCGCGGCTGCGCGCATACGGAACCAGCGGCGCCCAGGCACCCATGCACAGGCCAGACAGCAAAAACGTCAGGCGATAGGCCGACATGTGCGGTGTGGAGCACGGTAACAACAACTCTTGAGACGACACGGAAACCCCAATATCCGGACAATGAGAGTTATACGTATAACTCAAAATTAAGCGCTCGGCCACTGCCTTGTTGCCGTTACATTTTATGGATTCTTAAAGCATTGACAGTCCACAGGGTGCGGGTTTTACTTTCACAAGGTTATTCGTATAACCCCTCAGTGCATAATCACCCCCACAAAAACAATAGGGACCATGCCGCGTGATAAACACTCTTCAGAAAACACCGATTCCCCCGCGTATTCGCAAGGCACGTATCGCCACCTTTCTCGGCTTCATGATGATCGGCGCCATGATGTACATCTGGTCTACCGGCGTGAGCGTGTTCAGGACCCAGTTGGGCTTGACGGGAGAACTCGGGGACTCGAGTTTCGGCCTGATCGCCCTCGGGGTCGGCGTCGGCTCCGCGGCCGGTGCGTTGCTGGTCGGGCGGCTGCTGGACACCTTTGGCGCGAAGCCGGTGATCACCCTTGGCGCCCTCGCCTATCCGCTCTCGATTATCCCGCTGGGCTTCGTCAACGGCTTCTGGTTTGCGCTGTGTTTCGGCTCGGTGCTGGGGCTGTTGCGCGGCGCCCTGGATACCGCCTTGAATGCTCATGGCGTGCAGGTGGAGCGGTTTTATCGACGCTCGATCATGTCCGGCTTCCATGCCTGCTATTCCCTGGGCGGGTTCCTGTTGGGCATGGCGTGCAGTTGGCTGACCCGGTTCTACACCGACAGCGTGCTGGTGCCCTACACCATTCTGGGCCTCGCGATGTTCGTCCTGGGCTGTGTGTTCAGCCGGTGGTTGCTGGGCAAGCACGATGTGCCAGACGCCCAGCTCGACGATTGGCAAGCCGGCAGCCAGTCCCGGGACGAAACCGGCAAGGGCCCCTCGGCCAGGACGCTGCTGGTGATGATCGCCCTCGGCACGCTGCTGCTGGGCAGCATGATGGGTGAAAACGCAATTGCCGACTGGGGCCAGGAATACATTCGCCGGGAGTTCGAGACCACCACCTCGACCGCAGGCATGGGGGTCTCGCTGTTCGTCGGTGCGTCATTCGTGGGGCGTCTTTTTGGCGACCGCCTGGCCGCCGCGTTCGGTAACGCGCAGGTGGTATTTGGATGCGGCACCCTGTGTGTCCTCGGCATGATCATCACGATTTTGGGTGGCACGGCCGTCACCGGCATTATCGGCTTCGCGATGTTTGGCCTCGGCCTTTCATGCATTGCACCGTTGATGATCTCTGCCGCCGGGCGCCGGGATCCGGCACATGCCGGGCGCAACATCGGGATCGTCAACTGCATCGGCTTTTCCGGGATGCTGGTGGGCCCCGCCGTCATCACGGTGATCGTCAGCAACTTCGGCCTGAGCAAGCTGATGTTTTTCCCGTTGGTGATGCTCGGTTTGCTGGCGACGTTCGGCCCGCTGCTGATGCGCGCACCGAAGAAAAGCGTGGCCGGCGCGAAGGTGCAAACCGACGTGTGATATCGAGCGGCCAGAAACTCATCTTGTGGCAATCGGCATGACGCTCTTGCCACAAGGTACTCACCCTCTGCGTACTTTCACGTACACATCCTCAAACAAATCATCGATTTATCTCCTCCTGGCTTAAAGGTTACTGAAAGGTTCGGCCCTTACGGTCGACCTGTGCGTGTTTGCACATCGCAACGTTATAAGAACAAGAGGAGAACCCGGTTTGTTGACTCTAATAGGTCTGATCACGATCCTGAGCCTGGTCGTGCTGCTACTCATCGGGCGCATGTCGCCCATCCTGCCGTTGATTGTCGTGCCGTTGCTGGGAGCCTTGTTTGCCGGTTTCGGGCCTGTGGAAATTTCCGGATTTTTTACCGATGGCATCGGACGGGTCACACCGATCGCCACCATGTTCATCTTCGCCATTACGTTTTTCGGGGTAATGCAGGACACCGGGCTGTTCCGTCCGGTGATCGGTTTTATGGTCCGGTTGACGCGGGGCAATGTGATTGCCGTAGCGGTTGCCACCGCCCTGATTGGCATGCTCGCGCACCTTGACGGTGCCGGCGCGACCACCTTTCTACTGACGATCCCGGCGCTGTTGCCGCTTTACAAGCAACTGCGCATGAGCCCCTACCTGATGCTGATGTTGCTGGCGATTGGTGCCGGCATCCTGAACATGGTGCCCTGGGCCGGGCCACTGGGGCGTTCGGCGGCCGTGACCGGGATCGACGTCACCGAACTGTGGCGGCCGCTGATCCCCGTCCAGGGCTTTGGCGTGGTGCTGCTGATCGCACTGGCCGCCCTGCTCGGCTGGCGTGAACAGCGACGCATAGCAGCGAGCGGTGGCGCGGCCCTGGATGATGGCGTGCTGGTGGAAACCAGCAACACCCTGGAGAACATCAGCGATGCTGAACGCGCGCTGGAGCGCCCCGGCCGCCTGTGGTTCAACGCCGGGCTGTTTGTGTTGGTGCTCACCTTGCTGTTTCTCGGCGTACTGCCTGCCGGCTACATCTTCATGCTCGGCCTGACCGTGGCCCTGATGATCAACTACCCCGGCGGCAAAGTGCAGATGCAGCGGATCGCGGCACATTCGGCGGCGGCCCTGAGCATGGGCATGATCATCCTGGCAGCGGGCTCCATGCTCGGCATATTCGCCGGAACCGGCATGCTGACTTCAATCGCCAAGGACCTGGTACAAGTCCTCCCTGGCTCGATGGTTGGGCAATTGCACATCGTCCTCGGCCTGTTTGGCCTGCCCATGGAACTGATGCTCAGCACCGACGCCTATTATTTCGGGCTGATGCCCGTGACCCTGGAAGTGGTGGAAAACTACGGAGTGCAACCGGCAAGCGTGGTGTATGCCTTGATGATCGGCAACATCATCGGCACCTTCATCAGCCCGTTCTCACCTGCCCTGTGGCTGGCACTGGGCCTGGCCGGGCTGGACCTGGGCCGACACATCCGCTACTCGTTCTGGTGGATGTGGGGCTTTTCGCTGATGCTGTTCGGCATTGCGTGGATCATGGGGCTGTTCTGAGATTGACTGCCTGGCTACTGCACCGGCAGGAAGTTCATCAGCAGCAAGCTTTGCGCGTAATTGAGGCCGATGCGCCGGTAGCGTTCGTCGAGCATCTGGGTCAACAGGTCGAGGCGCGCGACGATCTTGCCGAACTCGACGGCGAAACTCAGGTTGCTGGCCTCCTCCGAGATCTCGTTGGAGAACAGCAATAACGAGCCATTGGCATCCTGGCGCTGGCTGAGCAGCCAGGTTGCCTTCTCGATATTGCGCGCGGCATTGCTGACGAACTGCGGGTTGATCGAGTCGCTTATATAGAACTCGGTGCGCCCGCCATGTGCGGTCACCAGCATGCTGCCGATCGCGTAGATGAAAGCCCCCACCCGGTCGCCGCGAAACTCCGGGCTCAAGGAATAACTCAGCGCCGCCAGGTCGCGGCGATCCCCCAGGGCGGGCAGCGGTTGGCGAAGTTCGATGGCCTGGCGGATTTGCCGGGCGGCGGTCACCGCATCGGGGTAACCCGACTGGCGCCACTGGTTGGGGTTGCGCAGGTAGAGCTTGCTCATCAGCAAATACAGGCTTTGCAGGTTGTCGCGCATGCCCAGGGTGGCCATGCGATCGACGCTGGTCTGGAAGAACTCATCGGGCTTGCCGTTGCTGAACTGCTTGGCAATATCGCGCCCCTGCTGCTGACTGCAACCGCTGGCGCACAGCATCAAGACCGCCGCCAGCAACAGCGGCTGGCGCATCCATCGAGTGATAAGAACAAGTAACGTGCGATCCATCGGCACCAGGTCTAGGTCTGCTGTCCACGCGGGAATTAGTGTGGTCGGGTCAGAGATAGATCGGAAGAATGGGAAAAAGTGCGGTGGGGGCGGCAGGAATGTTGGCGACAAAAGAGCCCGGCACAGTGTGTCGGGCGCTTTTGGGGGAGCGCTACATCAGTTGTCGGGGTGTTCACTCGCGACAGAATCGGCGGCGTCTACGTCCGACATGTCCTCTTCCAGAGGCGCGTCGTCGTCCGGTGGCAGAGGCACCTCGGGCTGATCGCGCCGGGGATCATGGCCGGTTTCATTGTCTGTACCACGCGTTACGCCTTGCTGGGAGACGTTCCCAGGGGCCTTCTCGTCAATTTCCATGCTGGCTCTCCGTTCTGGCGCGCGGGATGTCCGTGCTTGAACATGTGAAACGGTGCGGGGTTGGGAAGTGCCGGGTGATGGACGAACGGTGAGGCTCAGTGTCATAACGGCCCTAACGATCCCAGAGTCTCCATCAAGCGCAAGATCCGTGGTTTTTCGGCAGGCTTTTCGCCGATGCAGCACATGCCCGGGTCGGTGAGAGAACACCAGACCGACACGCGGTCTCCTACCCGCAGGCCTTCGGTAGCTTTACGAAGCGTTGCTATTGACCAAGCGTCAACCGTCTCATTGAGAGACTTGTGAAAATGCTGCCCGCTGACGCTGTAGCTGAAGCTCATGAACTGCCCTGTGGCCCATGATGCCTCACTCCCGACAAAGGTGACGTAGCCGGGCACCACTTGCCCTTCAGGCATGTCCTTGGCAGTCATGAACTCTCTCCTGAGATACGGCGTTTAATGTTCGATCCTTGCGATGAGATCTGCAGAAACAATAGCAAGAGTTCGAGAAAGTGCTTTTACACACTCTGGGCCGAGAGGGGACCGTCCATCAATCTCGGCTGGAAAGTCCCACTAACGGCATTCAGGGAAAAATCGCGATTGCCGTGTCTTCCGGCTTGCAGGAGGATTGACGCGTCGGTGTTTTGAGCTGACGCACTGAAGGGAGCACGGGTAAATGGCAACACTGATAGAAAAGCTCGACGGCCCAAGAACCGCACAGCAGGAGCTGTTCTACGACCTCGAAGATGCGACGGCCGTTATCGCCTGGTCGGTCAATGAGCTGGCCACTCTCGCCGGGTTGGCCAAATCACCAGACGAAGCGATCGCCCTGATGAAGATGGGCGCATTGCTCGCAGCCCAGCAGCAAAAGCTCAGCGAGTACGCGGATGAGGTAAAGGCGGGAAAGATTGTACGAGCGTGAATACCTTTAAGCCCGCCCCCACCGCGGGCTTTTATTTGCCTGGGATTCAGCAAAGGGGGTATCAAAATATTCATCCAGTTTCATTTGTTGATGGCCCGGGCTGTCGCCTTAATGCTCCCACAACATTCGTGCACTGGAGCAAGAATAATGAAAAACCGCCGACCGACACTTCAACTCAATACCTTGGCCGTGGCACTGGCATTTGCCTTGCCGGCCATGAGCTATGCAAGCGATCAGTCCGACTCCAAGGGGTTTGTCGCCGACAGCAGTTTGAATATCCTCAACCGCAACCTGTTCTGGAACCAGAACGGCAATGGCGCCCATACCCGTGACTGGAGCCAGGCGCTGATGGCGACCTACAGTTCGGGCTTCACCCAAGGCACCGTCGGCATCGGCATCGATGCGTTTGCCGACCTGGCGCTGCGCATCGACGGCAACACCGACCGTGCCGGTGGCCCGAACATTCCATCCGACGCCAATGGCAATCCGGACCACGGCCTCGCCAAGGCCGGCGGAGACATCAAGTTCCGTATTTCCAATACCACGCTCAAGGTCGGCGACTTGCAGCCCACCTCGCCCGTGTTCGCCACGGCCGATAACTACCTGTTGCCACAGACCGCGTCAGGCTTTCAGATCGACAGCCATGAAATCACCGGCCTGAACCTGGAGGCCGGCCATTACACCTCCGGCACCGGTACCACCACCACATCGCGCAGCGGCGACATTCTCGCCAGCTACGCCGGTGTGAGCGCAGCTTCGGCCAGCTACGCGGGGGGCAAGTACCAGTTCAGCAAGGAATTCACCGCGTCGCTGTACGGAGCGCACCTGGAAGACGTCTGGAATCAGTACTACGTCAACCTGAACCTTGTTCATCCACTGACCGCTGACCAATCCGTCGGGCTGGACTTCAACCTCTATCGCACCCTCGACGATGGCAGCGCCAAGGCCGGGACCATCGACACCACCGCAGCCTCGCTGGCGGCGGCCTACACCCTGGGTGCACAGACCTTCACCCTGGCCGGGCAGAAGGTCCATGGTGACGAGCCGTTCGACTATGTCGGCTTTGGCGAGACCAATGCCGGTGTCGGCGCCGGCCGCTATGGCAACTCGATCAACCTGGCGGACTCGGTGCAGTACTCCGACTTCAACGGCCCGGGCGAGAAGTCCTGGCAGATGCGCTACGACCTGGACATGAGCACCTTCGGCGCCCCTGGCCTGAGCTTCATGGCCCGTCATATCCGCGGTTCCGGCATCGACGGAACGCATACGCCCGGCAACTCGGCCTACACCGGGTTCTATGGTGCCAACGACCAGGAACACGAAACTGACGCCGAGGTGAAATACGTCGTACAGAGTGGGCCGGCCAAGAAACTGTCGTTTCGCCTGCGGGAAGCTTGGCACGATGGCGATGCGTCCACCGGCGGGCATCTGGTGCAGACGCGGCTGATTACCGAGTATCCGTTGAATATCTTCTAAGCAGGCGGGAGTGCCCGGTGAATGAATCAACCGGGCACTGCGTACCCGGCCTGGGTAGCGAACGCTCTTAGTAGGCCGTCGGGGTGAAAGAGAAGCTGCTGCCATGTTGGGAAATTCTGCGGCGAACCAGATCTCCCGCTTTCACATCAACTTCTGACTCGATGATTCTTGACGTACCAAAGATCATATATTTCGAAACACCAAGAATATGCTTGCCCGGCGCCAGTCCAAATCTGGCGACCTCTCCTGGGTGAAACTCAGCGGAAGGCTTGCCATCGATATGCAAAATAAACCGGACCTCGGCTCCGTAGATGCCTGAGTCCCTGGTCACCACCAGTTGAGCGGCATTCTTCTCGGTGAACGCATACAACCTTGTGGACGGCACCGGGTCTGCATTTTCGGCAGAGATTGGTGATGTGGAGCACCCACCCATGGCCACAAGCAATAACGCTCCGATTACACGGCGCATAACGATCCCTCGTAAAAAAGTTGCCACAAGCCACGTCAATCTATACGTACGCTCGGTACTGGCTGCAACGAAGCTTGAGGCAATGCAACAGCCGACAGGTTTCCAGTAGCGTCTTCAGGCAGCGTGTACATCGCGCCTGTCAGCGGATCTACGATCAGCATGCCGATCAAACCGCCAATCAGCAGATTTCCCCAGTACCAGCCGCTAACCGTAGACTTCAGAGGAACAGTCGTCTCTGTGTATCCGTCCTTCTGGAAGGTGACGGTATAGCTCTGGCTTTTAAAGTAGCCTCGGCTCGTCTCCAGAAGCGCCGTTCCTGGTGTGACGCCCTTCAGTAGTACGCTTCCCTTGCTGTCCTTGATTACATAGTTGGCATTTGTCGGCAGGCTGTACAATCCAACCTTGGGCTTGCTATCACTCACGATACTTGCGCATCCGCCCAAGAGCATCATTGCTGTTAGCAGTGTGGCGCCCGCCACCATTCCCATCTTCATACCGTCACTCCGTTGCGCCTTCATTGGCATGGCTGAAGCTCAACCGGCGCGCATTGTAGCGAAGTGATGGCATTTGGACATCCTCAGCACAAACAGTTTATGGAACCTGCCGCCCTTGGAGTCATGGAGCTGATGAGGATTGCAGAGCGGCTGGCTGGGTAGGCGGATGAGGTGAAAGCGGGCAGCGTTGGTGAGTCCGTCCTCCGTAGCCGAATCCACCACGGCATACATTGTTACAATCGTTCCCGCGTAGTCACCGCCCCCAGAGAACTTCAAACTTTTACTTTAGTCCCACCATCAGGCGTGCTTTAAACCGTGAGCGCCTGCTGACAACCCATTGAGGTTCACAAAATGAAAATGACACTACCCGCCCTGGCTTTGGGTCTCCTCATGTCGCAAGGAGCAATGGCTGCCGGAGATGGCACAGCCGCTCTTGGCGGTGGCGTTGGTGGTGCACTTGGCAACATCGTAGGCCAACAGCTTGGGGGCTCAACTGGCGCCGCGGTAGGCGCAGGCGTAGGGGGGGCTGCCGGTAGTGCCGTTGGTGCTCAAAGAGGCAACAGAGCGGAAGCCGCATTAGGTGGCGGTATCGGCTCGGCTGGTGGCTCACTCATTGGTAACCGTCTCGGCGGCCCCACTGGCTCGACGATCGGTGCAGGTCTCGGCGGCGCTGCGGGTGGCGCGCTAGGTAACAACCTGGCGGACGATGAGAGCAATCATCGGTCGGATGGCAAGAAGCACAAAGGTAACAACAAGCATAAACACAAGAACAAGCATCGCTAGTTTCTGGCGCTGTTACATCGAAGCCCGGCCTAGCGCCGGGCTTCTTGTATCTGCCCTTCTCCGTGCCGCCACTATTCCCAAACCCCAGAAACGCAAAAGCCCCGCAATAGCGGGGCTCTTGAGTCAATCTTGGCGGGAAACCAGGGATTCGAACCCTGGGAACGCTATTAACGTTCGCCGGTTTTCAAGACCGGTGCATTCAACCACTCTGCCAATTTCCCTTGTGCAACACAGGATTAGCGTAGCCCATCCTGTCTCAGCGGGCGCCATAATACCCGAATGAAACACACTGTCAAACTCTCGCCATAGCTTGTTACAGAGCGTCTGTTATGATCCTTGCGACTGAATGTTTCAAAACTGAAGGAGTGTCGCCATGCGCGAACAGAATTACGCAGTGAATGGAAACGCGCAGGCTGAGCAGCTAGAGGTTAGCCGCGTCCTGCGCAATACGTACGGCTTGCTCGCTCTCACCCTCGCGTTCAGCGGCGTGATGGCCTTCGTCGCCCAGCAGATGCGCGTCGGCTACCCGAACATCTTTGTGGTGCTGATCGGCTTCTACGGTCTTTTCTTCCTGACCAACAAGCTGCGCGACTCGGCCTGGGGCCTGGTGTCGGCGTTTGCCTTGACCGGTTTCATGGGCTTTATCCTCGGCCCGATCCTTAACCGTTACCTCGGCATGGCCGGCGGCGCGGAAGTGGTCAGCTCGGCATTTGCCATGACTGCCCTGGTATTTGGCGGCCTGTCGGCCTACGTGCTGATCTCCCGCAAGGACATGAGCTTCCTGGGTGGTTTCATCACCGCCGGTTTCTTCGTGTTGCTGGCAGCCGTACTGGCAGGCATGTTCTTCCAGATCAGCGGCCTGCAGCTGGCGATCAGCGCCGGTTTCGTGCTGTTCTCCTCGGCCTGCATCCTGTTCCAGACCAGCGCGATCATCCAGGGTGGCGAGCGTAACTACATCATGGCCACCATCAGCCTGTATGTATCGATCTACAACCTGTTTATCAGCCTGTTGCAGATCTTCGGCATCATGGGCCGCGACGACTGATCGCAGCGCCATGCAAAAAGCCCGCTTCGGCGGGCTTTTTGTTGCCTGCGGCTTTATCATTGCCACAGGTTTTGCCTTCAGAGTGTTCCATGAAGTTTGCGATTGCGCTTTTCGAAGCTCCCCATGCGCCCTCCTCGCGCCGTGCCTTGCTGTTCGCCCAGGCTGCGCTGGCGGGCGGGCATGAGATTGTGCGGCTGTTTTTCTATCAGGATGGCGTCTACAGCGCGTCCAATAACATTGTTGCGCCGCAGGACGAGCAGGACATCGCCCGCCAGTGGCGCGAATTTGTCAGCGAACATCAGCTCGATGGCGTGGTGTGCATTGCGGCGGCCCTGCGCCGTGGGGTATTGAATGCCGAAGAGGCCACCCGCTATCAACGCAACGCGGTGAACCTGGAGGCGCCCTGGGCGCTGTCCGGGCTTGGGCAACTGCATGACGCCGCCCAGGCCGCTGATCGCCTGATCTGCTTTGGAGGGCCGTGACATGTCGAAATCCTTGCTGGTGATCAGCCGCCAGGCGCCGTGGTCCGGCCCCAGTGCCCGCGAAGCGTTGGATATCGTGCTGGCGGGCGGTGCGTTTGATTTGCCGATTGGCCTGCTGTTTCTGGATGATGGCGTGTTTCAACTGGCCGCGAGCCAGGACGCCAAGGCCGTGCAACAGAAAGATCTCAGCGCCAACCTCCAGGCCCTGGAGTTGTTTGGCGTTGAGGATGTGTTTGCCTGCAGCCACAGCCTCGCCGTGCGCGGCCTGACTTCTTGCGGCAACGCGCAGCCACTGAGCAGCGAACAGATCTCACAGATGATTGACCGTTACGACCAGGTGATTACCCTCTGATGTCGACTTTGCATGTGGTTTCCCACTCCCCTTTTACCGACAGCCGGCTGGACAGCTGCCTGCGCCTGTGTGGCGCGCGGGACGCGATCCTGCTGTGCGGCGACGGCGCCTACGCCCTGCAACCCGCCAGCGCACCGTGCCAGGCCCTGCAAGCCAAGGGTGTGAAGGTGTTTGTGCTGGCCGAAGACAGTCAGGCGCGCAATCTTGCGGTGCCGGGCTGGGCCGCCAGCGTCGATTACCCAGCCTTTGTCCAGCTGTCGATCGCTTACGACAAGGTCAACACCTGGCTATGAACACCCTGACCGTAGGCGAACGCACCCTCGAACTGGACAAGGACGGCTACCTCGCCCACCTGAGCGACTGGTCCAGCGACGTGGCCACCGCCCTCGCCACCGCCGAAGACCTGGAGCTGACCCCGGAACACTGGGAAATCCTCGAGCTGCTGCGAGGCTTCTACAGCGAATTCCAGTTGTCGCCCGCCACCCGCCCGCTGATCAAGTACACCGCCTTGAAGCTGGGCCCGGAAAAGGGCAACAGCCTGCACCTCAACCGACTGTTCAAAGGCACTCCCGCCAAACTCGCCGCCAAGCTGGCGGGCCTGCCCAGGCCGACGAATTGCTTATGACTGATTTTGCCCCGTTGATCACTGAAACACCCGCCGAACACCCGTTTGCGCCGTTCGTACGCATCCTCGGCAAAGGCAAGCGTGGCGCCCGCAACCTCACCCGTGAGGAAGCCCGGGAAGCCATGGGTATGCTGCTGGATGAGAAGGTCGAAGACACTCAGCTCGGCGCCTTCCTGATGCTGTTGCGGCACAAGGAAGAAAGCCCGGAAGAGCTGGCGGGCTTCACCGAAGCCGTGCGCGAGCGCTTGAATGCACCGTCACTCAATGTGGATGTCGACTGGCCTACCTACGCCGGTAAAAAACGCCACCTGCCGTGGTACCTGTTGGCGGCCAAATGCCTGGCACAGAACGGCGTGCGCATCCTGATGCACGGCGGCGGCGCGCATACGGCGGGCCGGCTCTACACCGAGCAATTGCTGGAAGGCTTGCAGATTCCGTTGTGCCGTAACTGGCAACAGGTCGAGGCCGCCCTTGAACAAGGCAACCTGGCGTTTATTCCCCTGGGGGACTGGGCGCCGCAACTGCAGCGCATGATCGACCTGCGCAACACCCTGGGCCTGCGCTCGCCGATCCACTCGCTGGCACGCATCCTCAACCCGTTGAGCGCCCGCTGCGGCCTGCAAAGCATTTTCCATCCGGGCTACCAGGGCGTGCATCGCGATGCCAGCGGTTTGCTGGGCGACAACACCATCGTGGTCAAGGGCGATGGCGGCGAAATCGAGATAAACCCGGACACCATCAGCCATCTGTACGGCACCACCGGTGGCGAAAGCTGGGATGAAGAGTGGCCCGCCCTCTCCGCCCAGCGCCACGTGAAGCCCGCTACCCTCGAGCCCGAACACCTGAAGGCGCTATGGCGCGGCGAAGTGCAGGACAGCTACCCGCAACTGGCACTGATCGCCACCATGGCCCTGGCCTTGCGCGGCCTCGGCCACCCACGGGAGCAGGCGTTCGAACTGGCCCAGCAGTACTGGGATGCCCGGAACAAATCGATTTAGTCGATCATTAACCCCCAGCCTTTGCGCTTTTTGTTCGAACTCAGACCTTTAGACTGCACTCCAACGCTTATTAGCCAAGGAGTCAGTCATGGGTTTGCTGATCGAAGGACGCTGGCATGACCAGTGGTACGAAAGTAGCGCAGACGGCGCCTTCCAACGGGAGCAGGCGCAACGCCGCAACTGGGTGACCGCCGACGGCGAGCCCGGCCCGACCGGTGAAGGCGGTTTCAAGGCCGAAGCCGGCCGCTATCACCTGTACGTTTCCCTCGCCTGCCCCTGGGCGCACCGCACCCTGATCCTGCGCAAGCTTAAAGGCCTGGAAAGCCTGATCGATGTGTCCGTGGTCAGTTGGTTGATGCTGGAAAACGGCTGGACCTTCGACAAGGCCCATGGCTCCAGCGGCGACAAGCTCGACGATTTCACCTACATGCACCAACGCTATACCGCCGATACCGCCAGCTACACCGGGCGCGTGACAGTGCCTGTGTTGTGGGACAAGAAGCTCAAGCGGATTGTCAGCAATGAGTCGGCGGAGATTATCCGCATGTTCAACAGTGCGTTTAATGAATTGACCGGCAATCAGTTGGACTTCTATCCCGAAGCACAGCGCGCGACTATCGATGCACTGAACGAGCGGATCTATCCCGCCGTGAACAACGGCGTGTACCGCGCAGGTTTTGCGACATCGCAAAAGGCTTATGAAGCGGCATTTGATGATGTGTTTGCCGAGCTGGATCACCTGGAACAGCACTTGGGTGAGCATCGTTACCTGGCGGGGGAATACCTGACGGAAGCCGATGTAAGGCTTTTCACCACGGCGATCCGGTTTGATGCGGTGTACTACAGCCACTTCAAATGCAACCTGCGGCGGATTGCGGATTATCCGAACTTGTCGAATTGGCTACGGGAGCTGTACCAGTGGCCGGGGATCGCCGAGACGGTGGATTTTGCCCACATCAAGGGGCACTACTATGCCAGTCATCGCACGATTAATCCGACGGGGATTGTGCCGAAGGGGCCGTTGCAAAGGTTTGAGGCGGAGCATGACCGGGAGCGGTTGAGCGGGAAAGGCATCTTGAGCTGAAAACACCCTGTGGCGAGGGAGCTTGCTCCCGCTGGGTTGCGAAGCGACCCCAAAAGAGCGGACTGCTGCGCAGTTCAGCGGGAGCAAGCTCCCTCGCCACAGGATTGGTGTCAGACCTCGGACTGAGCGCCTTCAAACCACTTCAGCTTCTCACGCAGCTGCACCACTTCTCCCACGATCACCAGGGTCGGCGCGTGCACTTCATGCTCCGCCACCATGCGTGGCAGGTCAGCCAGGGTGCCGGTAAACACCCGCTGGTTGGACGTCGTGCCCTGCTGGATCAACGCCGCCGGCGTATCCGCTGAACGGCCATGCTTGATCAACTGTTCGCAGATGATCGGCAACCCGATCAAGCCCATGTAGAACACCAGCGTCTGCGAAGGTCCTACCAGATCACTCCACGGCAGGTCCGAAGTCCCGTCCTTCAAGTGCCCGGTAATGAAGCGAACCGATTGTGCATAGTCGCGGTGGGTCAGCGGAATCCCGGCATACGCCGCGCAGCCGCTGGCCGCGGTAATACCCGGCACCACCTGGAACGGGATGCCATGGGCCGCCAGCTCTTCGATCTCTTCACCACCACGACCAAAGATAAACGGATCGCCACCCTTGAGCCGCAGCACGCGCTTGCCTTGCTTGGCCAAATCCACCAGTTGCTGGTTGATCTGGTCTTGCGGCACCGCATGGTCGGCGCGACGCTTGCCGACATACACCCGCTCGGCATCGCGACGGCACAGTTCCAGAATCGCAGGCGCCACCAGGCGGTCGTACAAAACCACATCGGCTTGCTGCATCAAGCGCAAAGCGCGGAAGGTCAGCAAGTCCGGATCACCCGGGCCTGCGCCCACCAAATAAACCTCGCCCGGCGCATGGGGCGGCGCACCGTTGATTTTCTCCACCAGCAGACGCTCGGCTTCATCACCCTGCCCGGCCAGTTGCCGATCAGCAATCGGGCCTTGAAATACTTCTTCCCAGAATGCGCGACGTTGTTGCACATCCGGAAACAGGCCTTTGACCTGGCTACGAAACCGCGCCGCCAACCCGGCCAATTGGCCGTAAGTCGACGGGATCCAGGTTTCCAGCTTGGCGCGAATCAACCGCGCCAGCACCGGCGCATCGCCGCCACTGGACACGGCGATCACCAAGGGCGAGCGGTCGACAATCGCCGGGAAGATCACGCTGCACAAGGCCGGCGCGTCCACCACATTCACCGGTACGCAACGACGCCGAGCATCGCTGGACACTTGCGCGTTCAGCGGCTCGTCGTCGGTCGCGGCGATGATCAGGGTGCAACCGTCGAGGTCAGCCTCCTGATAACCGCGCAAAATCAGTTCACCGCCACTGCCCAGTACCAACTCACGCAGTTGGTCTTCAATCTGGGGAGCAACCACCCGCAACAACGCGCCGGCGTCGGCCAGCAGCCGGGATTTGCGCAAGGCAATCTCCCCGCCACCGACGACCAACACACGACTGCCGCGCAGGTTATGAAACAGCGGCAGAAATTCCATTTAGCCGATGACCTCAACGCCCGCCATGTACGGCTTGAGCACTTCAGGTACGCGGATCGAACCGTCAGCCTGCTGGTAGTTTTCCAGCACAGCTACCAGGGTACGGCCTACAGCCAGGCCTGAACCGTTGAGGGTGTGGACCAGCTCAGGCTTGCCGGTTTCCGGGTTACGGAAACGCGCCTGCATGCGACGGGCCTGGAAATCACCGCAGTTGGAGCACGACGAAATCTCGCGGTATTTGTCCTGGCTCGGCACCCACACTTCCAGGTCGTAGGTCTTCACGGCACTGAAACCCATGTCGCCGGTGCACAGCGCCAGAACGCGGTACGGCAGCTCCAGCAGTTGCAGGACGCGCTCGGCGTTGGCGGTCAGGCCTTCCAGGGCTTCCATGGAGGTCGAGGGCTCGACCACCTGCACCATCTCGACCTTGTCGAACTGGTGCTGGCGGATCATGCCGCGGGTGTCGCGGCCCGAAGCACCGGCTTCACTGCGGAAGCACGGGGAGTGGGCGACGAACTTGATCGGCAGCTGCTTGGCGTCGAGGATTTCCCCGGCCACGATATTGGTCAGCGACACTTCGGCGGTCGGGATCAGGTACAGATCGGCTTCGCCATCGCGGCTGATCTTGAACAGGTCTTCCTCGAACTTCGGCAGCTGGCTGGTGCCCATCAGCGCCGGAGCCTGAACCAGGTACGGGGTGTAAGCCTCTTCGTAGCCATGTTCAGCGGTGTGCAGGTTGATCATGAACTGCGCCAGGGCACGGTGCATGCGCGCGATCGGACCGCGCAGCAACGCAAAGCGGGCGCCGGACATTTTGGCCGCGGTTTCAAAATCCAGGCCACCGGTCAACTCGCCCAGGGCGACGTGGTCCTTGATCTCGAAATCGAAAGCCTTTGGTGTGCCCCAGCGACGGACTTCGACGTTGCCGTCTTCGTCTTCGCCGATCGGCACGGATTCGTGCGGCAGGTTCGGGATGCCCAGCAGGATCGAATCCAGTTCGGTCTGAATGGTCTCCAGCTCGATTTTGCCCTCGGACAATTCACTGCCCATACGCTCGACGTCCGCCATCAACGGCGCGATGTCTTCGCCGCGCTGCTTGGCCTGACCGATGGATTTGGAACGCGCATTACGCTCAGCCTGCAGTGCTTCGGTGCGGGTCTGGACGGTCTTGCGCTGTTCTTCCAGCGCTTCGATGCGCGCAACATCCAGGCTGAAGCCACGGGATGCCAGGCGGTCCGCTACGTCCTGAAGGTTGCTACGTAACAGTTTGGAATCGAGCATGTCGGTCTCTCGTTTATCAAAGTTTGGTCAAGGACAGGCCAGCCCAGGTGGCGAGCAGCCCGCCGAACACGCTGATGGCCAGGTACCCGAAGGCGACCGGTGCCTGCCCGCTTTCCAGCAGGCGCAGCGTGTCCAGTGAAAAGGATGAAAAGGTCGTCAGACCGCCTACAAAGCCGACAATCAAGCCGGCACGAATCTCAATCGGCACTTCCGGGCGAATCAGAAACCACCCGTACAACAAGCCGATGATCAAACAGCCCACCAGGTTGACCGCCAGGGTCGCCGCATAAAAATGCTTTGGCCAATTGGCACTGACCCACGTGCTGGTGGCGAAACGCAATAATGTACCAGCGATGCCGGCCACGGACACGGCAAGAATCGTTCTGAGCACTACTTTCTCCGCTGTTTCGGGCTGAGCCGGTCAAGTTGGGCGAGGTGATTGAGCTTCTCGCCGATCTTCAGCTCCAGGCCGCGGGGCACCGGCTGGTAGAACGGCTGCGGCTCAAGGTCATCCGGGAAGTAATCTTCGCCAGCCGCATAGGCGTCCGGCTCATCATGGGCGTAGCGGTATTCATCACCGTAGCCGAGCTGCTTCATCAGCTTGGTCGGCGCGTTGCGCAGGTGCAGCGGCACTTCCAGGGAGCCATGCTCGGCGGCAGCACGCAATGCGGACTTGAAGCCCATGTACACCGCGTTGCTTTTCGGCGCGCAGGCCAGGTACGTGATGGCCTGGGCCACCGCCAACTCGCCTTCCGGGCTGCCCAGGCGCTCCTGCACTTCCCAGGCCGCGAGGCACAGGCTCAGCGCGCGCGGGTCGGCATTGCCGATGTCTTCGCTGGCCATGCGCACCACACGCCGGGCGAGGTACAGCGGGTCGCAACCACCGTCGATCATGCGTGCAAACCAGTACAACGCGCCGTCGGGGTTGGAGCCGCGCACCGATTTATGCAATGCGGAAATCTGGTCGTAGAACGCCTCGCCGCCCTTGTCGAAACGCCGGCGGGTGTCGCCAAGCAGACTTTGCAGCAGGTCGACGCCAATTTCGCTGCCATCTTCTGCCAGGTCGGAAGCGTTCTCCAGCAGATTGAGGAAACGCCTGCCGTCGCCGTCAGCCGCCGTCAGCAGAATCTTGAAACCTTCCTCGCTGACACTCAGCTGGCGCTTGCCCAGGCCTTTGTCTTCGCTCAGTGCGCGGTGCAACAGCTTCTGCATCGCCGCTTCATCGAGACTTTTAAGCACATAGACACGCGCTCGGGACAGCAAGGCATTGTTCAGTTCAAAGGACGGGTTTTCAGTGGTGGCGCCAATAAAGATCAGGGTGCCGTCTTCGACATAGGGCAAAAACGCATCCTGCTGCGACTTGTTGAAGCGATGCACTTCGTCCACAAACAGGATGGTGCGCTTGCCGTATTGCCCGGCCTGCTGCTTGGCGACCTCCACCGCCTGGCGGATTTCCTTGACCCCGGCCAGCACCGCCGAAACCGTTTCGAAGTGTGCATCCGAGACTTTCGCCAGGAGCCGCGCCAGGGTGGTTTTACCCACGCCCGGCGGCCCCCAGAAAATCATCGAGTGCAGCGCACCCTGCTCCAGGGCTTCGCGCAAAGGCTTGCCGCGAGCGAGCAGGTGTTCCTGCCCGACGTACTCGTCCAGGTTGGTCGAGCGCAGGCGCGCCGCCAGAGGCTGAGCAATCGGGTCACTTCGAAACAGGTCCATGGGCAGCGTTTGAAACCTCTAGGCAGTTTATTCCTGGATCACATCGGCACCCTTCGGGATGTCGAACTTGAACTTGGACGCGGCCACCGGCTCGTTGGCCTTGACCCCGGTGAACAGGATGTTGGTGCGCTGGCCGACGCTGTCGACCAACTGCATGTCGTTGATCACGCCGTTGCGGAACGACAGGCGCAGGCTGTCGAACAGCGTGTCCTTGGATTTAGGCTTGAGGGTGAAATCAATCACGCCACTGGCCTGCTTGGAGGTGATGTCGAAACTCTCACTGATCTGCGACACATCGCCCGACAGCAGCAATGCTGGCGTCTGGCTCAGGCGCGGATCGAGTTTCTTGATGGTCGCCTGCTCCAGGTCCGGGTCCCACAGGGTGACTTTCTGGCCGTCGGAGACGATGGTCTGGTCGTTAGGCGCATCGGTTTTCCAGTAGAACAGGCCTGGACGCTGCACGGCCATTTCGCCGGCAGTTTCCTGCAACTGCGTGCCGCCACCGTCCAGGGTCAACTGGGAGAAGCGTGCAGTCAGGGTCTTGGATTTGTCCAGCAGGTTGGTCAGGCTCGCAACGGAAGCCGGATCAGCGTGAGCCGAAACAGCAGTCAGGGCCAGTGCCGGCAACAACAGCATGCGGATAAGACGCATGGGAGTCCTCATAGATTCGTTTGCAAGGCGTGCCGCGTGTTGCCACGCGGCACGTAGTCAGTCACGCATCTGCGCTGGCGCAATGACTTCGCGCGAGCCGTTGGTGTTCATCGAGGTGACCACGCCGGCCATTTCCATGGCTTCGATCATGCGGGCGGCACGGTTGTAGCCAATCTTCAGCTTGCGCTGTACGGCGGAGATCGAAGCGCGGCGGCTCTCAAGGACGAACTGCACCGCTTCGTCGTAGAGCGCATCGGTCTCGGCATCATCGTCGCCACCGCCGCTGCCACCGTCAAAGCCGCTGCCGGCCTCTTCGACGCCGGCGAGGATGTCGTCGTTGTATTCCGGGGCGCCGCGCAGTTTCCAGGCTTCCACCACACGGTGCACTTCATCGTCGGAGACGAAGGCGCCGTGAACACGGATCGGCAGGCTGGTGCCCGGCGGCATGTAGAGCATGTCACCGTGGCCCAGCAGCTGTTCGGCGCCGCCCTGGTCGATGATGGTCCGGGAGTCGATCTTGCTCGACACCTGGAACGCCATGCGGGTCGGGATGTTGGCCTTGATCAGGCCGGTGATCACGTCCACCGACGGACGCTGGGTCGCGAGGATCAAGTGGATGCCCGCAGCCCGCGCTTTCTGCGCGATACGGGCGATCAGCTCTTCGACCTTCTTGCCGACGATCATCATCATGTCGGCAAATTCGTCGACCACCACCACGATGGTCGGCAGCTTGGTCAGCAGCGGCGCTTCGTCGTGAATGCTTTCGCGCTTGTACAGCGGGTCGGTCAGCGGTGTGCCGGCGTCCTGGGCTTCCTTGACCTTGGCGTTGAAGCCCGACAGGTTACGCACACCCATCTTCGCCATCAGCTTGTAGCGCCGCTCCATCTCGGCGACGCTCCAGCGCAGGGCGTTGGCGGCGTCCTTCATATCGGTCACCACCGGGCACAGCAGGTGCGGAATGCCTTCGTAGATCGACAGCTCGAGCATTTTCGGGTCGATCATGATCAGCTTGGCGTCGTCCGGGCCAGACTTGAACAGGATCGACAGGATCATCGCGTTCACACCCACCGACTTACCGGAACCGGTGGTACCGGCCACCAGCAAGTGGGGCATTTTTGCCAGGTCAGTGATCACCGGCTTGCCGCCGATGTCATGGCCCAGGGCCAGGGTGACCGGGGATTTGAAGTTGTCGTATTCGGGGGTCGACAGCACTTCGGAGAAACGCACGATTTGCCGATCTTCGTTGGGAATCTCGATACCGACAGTGGTCTTGCCCGGGATCACTTCCACTACCCGCACGCTGGTCACGGCCAGCGAACGCGCCAAATCCTTGGCCAGGTTGGAAATGCGGCTGACCTTCACGCCGGCAGCCGGCTGGATTTCGTAACGGGTAATCACCGGCCCCGGGTGGATCGAATCCACGGAGACTTCAACGCCGAATTCCTTGAGCTTGATTTCCAGCAGGTGACCGACGGCCGCCAGGGACTCAGGGGAATAGTTGAGCTGTTTCTTTTCCGCAGGATCGAGAATCGAGATCGGCGGCAAGGTGCCTTCCACGGCGCTGTCGACAAACAACGGCGCCTGTTTCTCTTTCTGTACGCGGTGGCTTGGCTCGGGGGCCTTGGTTGGCGCAGGGGCGATCACCGGCGGAACCTGCTTCTCGCGGTCCGACATGTGCTTGGTCAGGGCCTGTTCGCGTTCGATCAGCCGCTCCTTGACCTTGGCCTGCTCACGCCGGTCTGGCGTGCTCGGGGCCACCACCTCGTTGACGCGGGTATCCACCTCGCGCAGTTGCGCAACCATGCGTTTGCGATCGACCCGGGCCGACCACCAGCGATTGGCCGCGCCCTGGAACAGTTCGAGCAGGTCGAGGGTGATCTTGCCGGTCACGTCCATGACCTTGAACCAGGACAGGTCGGTAAACACAGTGAGGCCAAACAGGAACAGCGCGATGAACATCAGGGTGCTGCCCTGGATGTTCAGGGTCCTGCGGGCCAGGTCGCCCAGGCTCTCGCCCAATGCGCCGCCGGCGCCGGCCGGCAAACCGGTGGGTGCGTGGAAATGGATATGGGCCAGGGCCGCGCCCGACAGCACCAGGAACACCAGGCCGATCAGGCGCCAGGAGAACAGCCAGCCGCTCCACTGCCACGGCTCGTGGCGCTGGCGGAAGATCTGCCAGGTCTTGATGGCCAGCAGCAGCGGGAAGATATAAGCGAAGTAACCCAGCACCATGAACAGGATATCGGCGCTGTAGGAGCCGGCAGGACCACCGAAGTTCTGCACGTCTTCGATCTTGCTGTTATGGCTCCAGCCCGGATCGTCCTTGCCATAGGTGAGCAAGGCCATCATCAGGAACAGGCACAGGGCGCCGATGGCGATCAGTGCACCTTCCTTGAGTCGGTAGTGCAGGTGCTGGCGCCAGGCGGGCACGACTGCGGCTTTAGGTGTTGCGGCGGATTTCTTCAAAACGGGTCTTTTCCTGCGCCTTTAGCGCGTCCATCTATTGAATGACTGCAAAACACTGCCCAATCCGGGCAGGTAAAAATGAACGAGTGCCAGTGAAGCTACTTTTAACACCCTGCAACTGATTCATGAAACGGCGATAACGCCCCAATGGCCGCATTGTACGGGTTTGTGTGCGTGATGCCACGCACTTGGGCCCACGTTACACAGCATAGCCAATGTTCGGTTTCATACCGTTCAATTTGAGCATGCATTGTCTTTGCTGACAAAGGCTTATGAGCTGTTTTTGCCAATCCAGGCTAGCTTGCCGACCGACGTACGCGATTACGACCACGACCCTGGCATAGAGTTGCAGAAACACCGGTTCATGCTTATCTGTACCGATCCCATGTTCGGGGTAGCCCCCAAGCGCTACGTCGACAATAATCACAGCTCTCGCAACGGGCAACATCGCCGTTACCGCCCTCCCCTTCCGTAAGCCTGGATGCCATGCTGACCTGGTTACAACGCAACACCCTGACATTCCCACCGCTGGCCAAGGCCATGCGCGAACCCAATGGCCTGCTCGCCGCCGGTGGCGACCTGTCGGCAGACCGCTTGATCCAGGCCTATCGCCATGGCTGCTTTCCCTGGTTCTCGGAAGGCCAGCCCATCCTCTGGTGGTCCCCTGACCCGCGCACCGTGCTGTTCCCCGAGGAGCTGCATGTTTCCCGCAGCCTGGGCAAATTGTTGCGCCAGCAGCGCTACAGCGTGACCTTCGACCAGGATTTTGCCGCTGTCATCCAGGCCTGCGCGGCGCCACGCAGTTACGCCGATGGCACCTGGATCACCGAAGCCATGCAAAGCGCCTACCTGCAACTGCACCAGCGCGGTTATGCGCACTCGGTGGAGGTCTGGGATGAGGGGGAGCTGGTGGGCGGCCTGTACGGCCTGGCGATGGGCCAGTTGTTTTTTGGCGAATCGATGTTCAGCCGTGCCGACAACGCTTCGAAATACGGCTTCGTCACCCTGGTCAGGCAATTGCAGGCGTGGGGCTTCGTGTTGATCGACTGCCAGATGCCCACCGACCACCTGCACAGCCTCGGCGCCCGCGCCATTCCCCGCGACGACTTCGCCCACTATCTTCGCGACCATTTAGACCAAACCAGCTCTGCGCCATGGGTTTCCTAGGCGACTTCCCCGCACCTGGCTTACACTTATTTCAAAGCTTATCCGAGGGTTGATCATGACCGAGCTGGCGCGTTTGAAGTTTTATGCCACTCAACCCCACTCTTGCAGCTATCTGCCCGACGAGCAGGCCACCACGCTGTTCCTCGACCCCAGCCAGCCGATGGATGTGCATGTGTATGCCGATTTGTCGGAAATGGGCTTCCGGCGCAGCGGCGACCACCTCTACCGGCCCCACTGCCAGAATTGCAACGCCTGCGTACCGGCGCGTATCCCGGTGGCGCAGTTCCTGCCGGACCGCAATCAGAAACGCATCCTCAAGCGCAACGCCGACTTGACCGTCACCGCCGCCAAACCGGGCTTCAGCGAAGAGTATTTCGACCTGTACCAACGCTACATCGAACAACGCCACGCCGACGGCGACATGTTCCCGCCCAGCCGCGACCAGTTTTCCACTTTCCTGGTGCGCGACCTGCCCTTCTCGCGCTTCTACGAGTTCCGCCTGGAAGGACGCCTGGTGGCCGTCGCCGTCACCGACCTTTTGCCCAACGGGCTGTCGGCGGTGTACACCTTTTATGAGCCCGCCGAGGAACGGCGCAGCCTGGGACGTTTTGCGATCCTGTGGCAAATCGGCGAAGCCTTGCGCCTGGAATTGGAGGCGGTGTACCTCGGATACTGGATCAAAAACTGCAAAAAGATGAACTACAAGACCCAATATCGGCCCATAGAGCTGCTAATTAACCAAAGATGGGTCACCTTGAACTAGAACCTCTTGGCTTAAACACCCTTTTTCGGGCACAATGCACGCCGCTTTTGCCTGGCGCAGTTGCACCGGGCCATTCACTGGATACCGAGGGCTTTACTGCATGTCGAAAGAAGACAGCTTCGAAATGGAAGGCACTGTCGTCGACACCCTGCCCAACACCATGTTTCGTGTGGAGTTGGAAAATGGGCACGTCGTAACCGCGCATATCTCCGGCAAGATGCGCAAGAACTACATTCGTATTCTTACCGGTGACAAAGTGCGCGTCGAACTGACGCCCTATGACTTGAGCAAAGGGCGCATCACTTACCGCGCTCGTTAATCAAGTCAATACAAGACGCCCGGTTATGCCGGGCGTTTTTGTGTGCGCGCTATTTAACAGTCACCACTTGACCCTGCGGGAGCTGGCTTGCCAGCTCCCACAGTTGATCTTTACCGGTCGATAGGTATCGACCCACCCGTTTTCCAGATAGCAAAAAGGCGCCTCTCGGCGCCTTTTGCTTTATTGCAGTCAACTATCAGGCCATTTCAGCCGTGGTTTCGAAGTCGAAGGTCAGCTCGCCGTCCTTCAGATCGATATGCACCACGCCACCATGGTCTGCCAGTTCGCCGAACAGGATCTCTTCCGCCAGTGGGCGCTTGATCTTGTCCTGGATCAGGCGAGCCATTGGCCGAGCGCCCATTGCCGCGTCGTAACCACCTTCCGCCAGCCAGTTGCGCGCCGCGTCGGTGACTTCCAGCTGCACGCGCTTGTCTTCCAGCTGCGCCTGAAGCTCGGTGAGGAACTTGTCCACCACGCTTTTGATGACCTCATGGCTGAGGCGACCAAACTGGATAATGGTGTCCAGGCGGTTGCGGAATTCCGGCGTGAAGCTCTTCTTGATCACTTCCATTGCATCGGAAGAGTGATCCTGATGAGTAAAGCCAATGGAAGCCCGCGCGGCCGTTTCGGCACCGGCATTGGTAGTCATGATCACGATCACGTTGCGGAAGTCCGCCTTGCGCCCGTTGTTGTCGGTCAGGGTGCCGTGGTCCATCACCTGCAACAACAGGTTGAAGACTTCCGGGTGCGCCTTCTCGATTTCATCGAGCAGCAGTACGCAATGTGGCTGCTTGGTGATCGCCTCGGTCAACAGGCCGCCCTGGTCGAAGCCGACATAGCCCGGAGGCGCACCGATCAGGCGGGACACGGTGTGACGCTCCATGTACTCGGACATGTCGAAACGTACCAGCTCGATGCCCATGGCCTTGGCCAGTTGCCGCGCCGCTTCGGTCTTGCCGACACCGGTAGGCCCGGCGAACAGGAAGGAACCGACCGGCTTGTCCGGCGACTTGAGGCCCGCACGGGACAGCTTGATCGCGGTGGACAGCGAGTCGATGGCCGCATCCTGACCAAACACGGTCAGCTTGAGGTCACGCTCCAGGTTACGCAGCAGCTCCCGGTCGGAAGTGTTGACGTGTTTTGGCGGAATCCGCGCGATCTTCGCCACGATGTCCTCGACCTGAGGCACGTCGATGCGTTTCACACGTTTTTCCACCGGCTGCAGGCGCTGGTAGGCGCCCGCCTCGTCGATCACATCGATGGCTTTGTCCGGCATGTGCCGGTCATTGATGTAGCGCGACGCCAGCTCGGCGGCGGCACGCAGCGCTTCATCGGTGTACTCGATGCCATGGTGCGCTTCGAAACGCCCCTTGAGCCCGCGCAGGATGCCGATGGTGTCTTCAACCGAAGGCTCGGACACGTCAACTTTCTGGAAGCGACGCGCCAGGGCACGGTCTTTTTCGAAGATCCCGCGAAATTCCTGGAACGTGGTCGAACCGATGCAACGGATATCACCCGAAGACAGCAGCGGCTTGAGCAGGTTCGAAGCATCCATCACGCCACCGGAAGCTGCACCGGCACCGATGATGGTGTGGATTTCGTCGATGAACAGGATCGCCTGCGGGCGTTTTTTCAGCTCGCCGAGCAACGCCTTGAAGCGCTTCTCGAAGTCGCCACGGTACTTGGTCCCGGCGAGCAACGCGCCCAGGTCAAGGGAGTAGACGACGCTGTTGGCAAGCAGGTCGGGTACCTGATTATCAACAATGCGTTTGGCCAGGCCTTCGGCAATCGCGGTTTTACCCACGCCTGCTTCACCCACCAACAGCGGGTTGTTTTTGCGACGACGCGCCAGGATCTGCGCCACGCGCTCAACTTCCAGTTCGCGCCCTACCAGCGGATCGATCCGCCCCTGGCGCGCCAGTTCATTGAGGTTGCTGGCATAAGCGTCCAGCGGGTTGCTCGAAGAAGAAGACTCGCCGCCCTCGTCATCCTGCATATCCTGCTCACCTTCTGAGTGATCGCCATGCCCCGGCACTTTGGAAATGCCATGGGCGATGTAGTTGACGACATCAATACGGGCAACGCTTTGCTGCTTGAGCAGGAATACAGCCTGGCTTTCCTGCTCGCTGAAGATCGCCACGAGCACGTTGGCCCCTGTGACTTCACGCTTGCCGGAGCTCTGTACGTGGAAAACGGCACGCTGCAGTACCCGCTGGAAGCCCAGGGTTGGCTGGGTCTCGCGGTCCTCGTCATGAACGGGGATCAACGGCGTGGTGGAGTCGATAAACTCCTGCAGGTCATGCTTGAGTTTGTCGAGATTGGCACCACACGCACGCAGTACGGTGGCGGCAGCTTCGTTATCCAAAAGTGCCAGCAGCAGGTGCTCGACGGTCATGAATTCATGACGTTTCGAACGGGCCTCCTTGAAGGCAAGATTGAGGGTGACTTCGAGCTCGCGGTTTAACATAGCTTCACCTCATACCCAAGTGGTCGGAGTTAACCGTCCTTCTCGATTTCACAGAGTAGCGGATGCTGGCTTTCCCTGGCGTACTGGTTGACCTGCATGGCCTTTGTCTCGGCGATGTCGCGGGTAAACACTCCACATACTGCCCGTCCTTCTGTGTGAACGGCCAGCATTACCTTGGTCGCCAACTCGCGGTTCAGGTTAAAAAACACCTCGAGCACTTCGACGACGAAATCCATCGGTGTGTAGTCATCATTGAACAAAACCACCTTGTACATCGGCGGCGCCTGTAAAGCAGGCTTGGCCTCCTGAACAGCAATGCCTGCAGAACCGTCGTCGTCTTCTTGATGATCCGGGCGATCCTGATTGAATGTTAGTCGAATCTGGCTGATTGCATGCATGGAAAGAAAGGTTCGTCAGTGGTTCAAATACAGTGGTGGGGGCGGCCTGTCCGAATTTCAACTCTGACTGACTGGTCGCCTTGACTATCGGCAAATCAGTGTTACAACCAATAGAACCCACAGTGGGTAAAAAAGGTCCGCGCAGTCAACCTTATTTATTCGGGTTAGGACGGATAAACTGGATGATACTCCAGTGATGGAGTCTGGTGCAGAGGGATATGGGTATGGCAAGCGGTAAGGTCAAGTGGTTCAATAATGCCAAGGGTTACGGCTTCATCAACGAAGACGGTAAGACTGAAGACCTTTTTGCGCATTACTCGGCCATCCAGATGGATGGCTACAAGACACTGAAAGCAGGGCAGCCGGTTTCCTTTGAAATCATTCAGGGACCCAAAGGCCTGCATGCGGTGAATATCGGTGCTCCCGTCAGCACCAGCCAAATTGGTGCTCCCACCAGCACCAGCCAAGTGAAAGAAGACGTCGCTCAACAATCAAAAAAACAGACGGCCTGATCAGCCGCTGAGCAAACGCTCTAAAAAAAACCGGCCACCAGGGCCGGTTTTTTTATGCCTGCCTATCCACTTACATATGTGAAATCAGCGCATCGCCAAACGCCGACGACGACAGCAACTTTGCACCGTCCATCAAGCGATGGAAGTCATAGGTCACGGTCTTGGCCGAAATCGCGCCATTGGTGCCCTTGATGATCAGGTCGGCCGCTTCGGTCCAACCCATGTGACGCAGCATCATTTCCGCCGAAAGGATCAGCGAACCCGGGTTGACCTGGTCCTTGCCGGCATACTTCGGCGCCGTACCGTGGGTGGCTTCGAACATCGCCACGGTGTCGGACAGGTTGGCGCCCGGCGCAATACCGATACCGCCCACTTCCGCCGCCAGGGCGTCGGACAGATAGTCACCGTTGAGGTTAAGGGTGGCGATCACGTCATATTCAGCCGGGCGCAGCAGGATCTGCTGGAGCATGGCGTCGGCAATGGCGTCCTTGACCACCACATTCTTGCCGGTACGCGGGTTCTTGAATTGCATCCACGGCCCGCCGTCCAGCAGGGTCGCGCCGAACTCTTCGGCCGCCACTTCGTAGGCCCATTCCTTGAAGGCACCTTCGGTGAACTTCATGATGTTGCCTTTGTGCACGATGGTCAGCGAATCGCGGTCGTTATCCACGACATATTGCAGGGCCTTGCGCGCCAGGCGCTTGGTGCCTTCCAGGGACACCGGCTTGACGCCGATCCCGCAGTTCTGGTCGAAACGAATCTTGGTGACGCCCATCTCTTCCTTCAGGAACTTGATGACCTTGATTGCTTCCGGCGAGCCGGCTTTCCACTCGATGCCAGCGTAGATGTCCTCGGAGTTCTCGCGGAAGATGGTCATGTCCACATCGCCGGGCTTCTTGACCGGGCTTGGTACGCCTTCAAACCAGCGCACCGGGCGCAGGCATACATAAAGGTCGAGTTGCTGGCGCAGGGCTACGTTCAGCGAACGGATACCGCCACCTACAGGGGTGGTCAGCGGGCCCTTGATGGAAACCACGTAATCCTTGACTGCATCCAGGGTTTCCTGGGGCAGCCAGGTGTCCTGGTCGTAAACCTGAGTGGCCTTTTCGCCGGCATAAACCTCCATCCAGGAGATTTTGCGCTTGCCGCCATAAGCCTTGTTAACAGCTGCATCGACCACCTTGATCATCACCGGGCTGATGTCGACGCCAATACCGTCACCCTCGATGAAGGGGATGATCGGGTTGTCAGGAACATTGAGAGAATGGTCTGCATTGACGGTGATTTTGTCGCCGACTGCCGGAACCTGAATCTTCTTGTATCCCATGCTGAACTCCATCTATGGATTGAACATCTGGCTGCGTTCGAGCCTACTCCAGATAAATGAGGACTGAAACCTCAGGCCCTGCACATTTGCGTCGAAAACAGCACATTTAGCGGCCTACAAGCTTGAAAGCAAAGGGAAAAGCGCCAATCTTGAGCACATCATGCGACTTTAGGCGCAACCCGGTGCCTGCGACCTTTAGACCAATGGACGACACACCTTTTGTATGAAGGCTCGGCGTAAGCATAGCGACCTATGTATAATGCCGCCGCTGACCAAAGAGTCACGACGGCCGACCGCTCTACATTGTAGCCCTCCGCCCGAATAAGCCGGGTTGCCACAGCAGCCCACCCGCTTGACGCTCGACTGATGCAACCCAACATCACCGCGAAGAAACTTCGACATTTCGCTCATGGATGACTTTGAACGAACGCGCTTTACCCGGCGCATCTCGAGTTTCTGCGCATGCTTTCAGCAAAGAAGAGAGTTAATCCGAATATGCCCACCCGCTCGAAGATCATCTACACCTTCACCGACGAAGCCCCAGCCCTCGCCACCTATTCACTGCTGCCTATCGTAGAGGCCTTCACCGCTTCCGCTGATATTGCCGTGGAAACCCGCGACATTTCCCTGGCCGCGCGCATCCTCGCAAGCTTCCCCGAGCAACTGGGCGCCAAGGCTATCCCGGACCACCTCGCCGAACTGGGCGACCTGGCCGTTACGCCTGAAGCCAACATCATCAAGCTGCCGAACATCAGCGCCTCGACTCCTCAGCTGCAAGCTGCGATCAAGGAACTGCAGGCCCAGGGCTACGCCCTGCCGGACTACCCGGAAACCGTAACCACCGACGCGGAAAAAGAAACCCGTGCACGTTACGACAAGGTCAAGGGCAGCGCCGTGAACCCGGTACTGCGCGAAGGCAACTCCGACCGCCGCGCACCGCTGTCGGTCAAGAACTACGCACGCAAGCACCCGCACAAAATGGGCGCCTGGGCTGCGGACTCCAAGTCCCACGTGGCCCACATGAGCAACGGCGACTTCTACGGCAGCGAAAAAGCCGTACAGATCGAAGCGGCTGACACCGTCAAGATCGAACTGATCGCCAAGGACGGTACCGCTACCGTCCTGAAAGAAAAAACCAGCTTGCAGGCTGGCGAAATCATCGACACCGCCGTGCTGAGCAAGAATGCCCTGCGCAGCTTCATCGCCGCTGAAATCGAAGACGCCAAGAAACAAGGCGTACTGCTGTCGGTCCACCTGAAAGCCACCATGATGAAGGTCTCCGACCCGATCATGTTCGGCCAGATCGTTGCCGAGTTCTATAAAGACGCACTGGCCAAGCACGCTGTCGTGCTGGAGCAGATCGGCTTTAACCTGAACAACGGCATCGGCGACCTGTACGCCCGCATCAAGGCCCTGCCGGCCGATCAGCAAGCGCAGATCGAAGCCGACATCCAGGCGGTGTACGCCGCTCGTCCGTCCCTGGCCATGGTCAACTCGGACAAAGGCATCACCAACCTGCACGTGCCGAGCGACGTCATCGTCGACGCCTCGATGCCTGCCATGATCCGTGACTCCGGCAAAATGTGGGGCACCGACGGCCAACTGCACGACACCAAGGCCGTGATCCCGGATCGCTGCTACGCCACCATCTACCAGGCAGTGATCGAAGACTGCAAGGCCAATGGCGCCTTCGACCCAACCACCATGGGCAGCGTGCCGAACGTTGGCCTGATGGCGAAAAAAGCCGAAGAGTACGGTTCCCACGACAAGACCTTCCAGATCAAGGCTGACGGCGTGGTTCGCGTCACCGACAGCAAGGGCAACCTGCTGATGGAACAGGCTGTCGAAGCCGGCGACATCTTCCGCATGTGCCAGACCAAAGACGCGCCGATCCAGGACTGGGTCAAACTGGCCGTCAACCGTGCCCGCGCCAGCAACACCCCGGCCATCTTCTGGCTGGACCCACAGCGCGCTCACGACGGTGTGGTGGTCGAGAAAGTTCAGGCTTACCTGAAAGACCACAACACCGAAGGCCTGGACATCCGCATCATGTCGCCGGTCGACGCGATGAAGTTCACCCTGGAGCGCACCCGCAAGGGCCTGGACACCATCTCGGTGACCGGCAACGTACTGCGCGACTACCTGACCGACCTGTTCCCGATCATGGAACTGGGCACCAGCGCCAAGATGCTGTCGATCGTGCCGCTGATGAACGGTGGCGGCCTGTTCGAAACCGGCGCCGGCGGTTCGGCTCCGAAGCACGTACAGCAACTGGTTGAAGAGAACTTCCTGCGCTGGGATTCCCTGGGCGAGTTCCTGGCCCTGGCCGCTTCCCTCGAGCATTTGGGGGTGACTTACAACAACCCGAAAGCCCTGGTACTGTCCAAGACCCTGGACCAGGCCACCGGCCAGTTCCTCGACAACAACAAGTCGCCATCGCGCAAAGTCGGCAACATCGACAACCGCGGCAGCCACTTCTACCTGGCGCTGTACTGGGCTCAAGCCCTGGCTGCCCAGACCGAAGACACTGCACTGCAAACGCAGTTTGGTGAACTGGCCAAAACCCTGACCGCGAACGAGGCGACCATCGTTGCCGAGCTCAACGCCGTCCAGGGCAAACCAGTGGACATCGGTGGCTACTACGCGCCGAACCCGGAGCTGACCAGCAAGGCCATGCGCCCAAGCAACACCCTCAATGCGGCAATTGCCAAGTTGAAGTAAGGTTGTAAGGATGCAAAGAAGCCCCGGCCATGTGCCGGGGTTTCTGTTTGTGCCCCCTATTTCATAGAACAACCCCGATCAAATGTGGGAGCTGGCTTGCCTGCGATAGCGGTGGTTCAGCTGCATCTGGGTCAACTGACAGACTGCTATCGCAGGCAAGCCAGCTCCCACACTGAACGAGTTTCTTCAGTTACTACACATTGAGGCACCTATGACCTGGCAACCCCACATCACCGTCGCCACCATCGTCGAAGACAACGGCCGCTTCCTGATGGTCGAGGAACTCAAGGGCGGCCGCGCCGTGCTCAACCAGCCCGCTGGCCATCTCGACCCAAACGAAACCCTGACCGAGGCCGCCGTGCGCGAAACCCTCGAGGAAACCGGCTGGGACGTCGAAGCCACCGGGATCGTCGGGATTTACCTGTACACCGCCCCCAGCAACGGCGTGACCTATCAGCGCGTGTGCTTCACCGCCAAGGCCCTGAAACACCACCCGGACTATCAGCTGGACGACGGCATCGTGCGCGCCCGCTGGCTGACGCGCGACGAATTGATGGGCCTGCGCGAGGACTGGCGCAGCGAGCTGATTATCCGCTGCATCGACGATTATCTGGCCGGCCAACGCCACAGCCTCGAATTGATCCGCCCTTCTCTTTAGCCTTGCAGACGCGAGCCTGCTAGAATCGCGTCCTTTTTAAAGACACCCGTTGAAATCCTATGCGTGATCCAGCCCCTTCTGACACACAAAAGAAGCGCGTCATCGTCGGTATGTCCGGCGGCGTGGATTCTTCCGTTTCCGCCGTTCTGCTCATGGAGCAGGGTTATGAGGTGGAAGGCCTGTTCATGAAGAACTGGGAAGAAGACGATGGAACGGAATATTGCACCGCCATGGACGACCTGGCGGATGCCCAGGCCGTCTGTGACAAAATCGGTATCAAGCTGCACACCGCCAACTTCGCCGCCGAGTACTGGGACAACGTGTTCGAGCACTTCCTGGCCGAATACAAGGCCGGTCGCACGCCGAACCCGGACATCCTGTGTAACCGCGAGATCAAGTTCAAGGCGTTCCTCGACTACGCAATGATCCTCGGTGCCGACCTGATTGCCACTGGCCACTACGTGCGCCGTCGCGACATTGATGGCCGCACCGAACTGCTCAAGGGTCTGGACGCCAACAAGGACCAAAGCTACTTCCTGCACGCCGTCGGCGGCGAACAGATCGCCAAGACCCTGTTCCCGGTGGGCGAGCTGGAAAAACCCGAAGTGCGCGCAATTGCCGAGAAACACGGCCTGGCCACTGCCAAGAAGAAGGATTCCACCGGGATCTGCTTCATTGGCGAGCGCCGTTTCAGCGACTTCCTCAAGCAATACCTGCCGGCGCAACCGGGTGAGATCAAGACCACCGAAGGCGAAGTCATCGGCCGTCACCACGGCTTGATGTACCACACCATCGGCCAGCGCCAGGGCCTGGGCATCGGCGGTTTGAAAGACGCCGGCGAAGAGCCGTGGTACGTGCTGGTCAAGGACCTGGAGCACAACGAGCTGATCGTGGGCCAAGGCAATGACCACCCATGGCTGTTCTCCCGCGCCCTGCTCGCTTCGGACATCTACTGGGTCAACCCGGTCGACCTGAGCAGCCCGCGCCGCCTGACCGCCAAAGTGCGTTATCGCCAGAGCGACCAGCCGTGCACCCTGGAAAAAACCGCCACGGGCTATCGCGCCACCTTCGATGACCCGCAACGTGCCGTAACGCCGGGCCAATCGGTAGTGTTCTACGACGCAGAGATTTGCCTGGGGGGCGGCGTGATCGAAGTTGCCGAACCCTGGAGCAGCCGGGCATGAGCCCGACCCAGGAGCAATTGACGGCATTGGGCGGCGTGTTTCTCGCTGCGGTGCTGGTGGACAAGATCGCCAAGACCGGCCAGGTCACCGAGGCAGGCCTGACCTGCATGCTCGGCAGCCTGCTGATCCGCGACCCCAAGGACACCCTGGAAGTGTATGGTGGCGATGACCTGGCCCTGCGTGAAGGTTATCGCGCACTGGTCGGCGCCCTCGAGCGCGACCCCAGCACCTTGCAGCGCGAGCCGCTGCGCTACGCCCTGTCGATGCTCGGCCTCGAGCGTCAATTGGCCAAGCGCGACGACCTGCTGGAAACCATCGGCAAGCGCCTGCCGCAGATTCAGTCCCAGGTCGAGCATTTTGGCCCGGCCCACGAAAACGTGATCGCAGCCTGTGGCGCGCTGTACCAGGACACCCTGAGTACCCTGCGCCAGCGGATCCAGGTGCACGGCGACATGCGTAACCTGCAACAACCGAACAACGCCTCGAAAATCCGCGCCCTGCTCCTGGCCGGCATTCGTTCGGCGCGGTTGTGGCGCCAGTTGGGCGGTCATCGCTGGCAGTTGGTGATCAGCCGGCGCAAATTGCTGAAAGAGCTTTACCCGTTGATGCGCAACGAATAAGTCGCAGCAACCGATTTTTTATAGCCCCACGCGTAATACGCCGGTCAGTTGGCAACGGACCGGCGGATTTTTTCATGTATGATACGCGCCCCATTTCGTTGCCCGACTGTCCGAGAACACCCCATGCAGCTTTCTTCGCTCACTGCGGTTTCCCCTGTTGACGGCCGCTACGCCGGCAAAACCCAGGCCCTGCGCCCTATTTTCAGCGAATACGGCTTGATCCGTGCTCGTGTTCTGGTTGAAGTGCGCTGGCTCCAGCGCCTGGCCGCTCACCCTGCAATCAGCGAAGTGCCGGCGTTCTCCGCCGAAGCCAACGCAGTGCTGAACGCCCTGGCGGAAAACTTCGCTCTGGAGCACGCCGAGCGTGTGAAAGAGATCGAGCGCACCACCAACCACGACGTAAAAGCCATCGAATACCTGCTCAAAGAGCAAGCGGCCAAGCTGCCGGAACTGGCCAAGGTCAGCGAGTTCATCCACTTTGCCTGCACCAGCGAGGACATCAACAACCTGTCCCACGCCCTGATGCTGCGCGAAGGCCGTGATGACGTGATGCTGCCCCTGATGCGCCAGACCGCCGACGCCATCCGCGAACTGGCGATCCGTTTCGCCGATGTGCCGATGCTGTCGCGCACCCACGGCCAGCCGGCTTCGCCGACCACCCTGGGTAAAGAACTGGCCAACGTGGTATACCGCCTGGAGCGTCAGATCGCTCAAGTCGCTGCCGTACCGCTGCTGGGCAAGATCAACGGCGCCGTAGGCAACTACAACGCTCACCTGTCGGCCTACCCTGAGATCGACTGGGAAGAAAACGCCCGCGCCTTCATCGAAGACGAGCTGGGCCTGGGCTTCAACCCGTACACCACGCAGATCGAACCCCACGACTACATCGCCGAGCTGTTCGACGCGATTGCGCGCTTCAACACCATCCTGATCGACTTCGATCGCGATATCTGGGGCTACATCTCCCTGGGCTACTTCAAGCAGCGCACCATTGCCGGTGAAATCGGTTCGTCGACCATGCCGCACAAGGTCAACCCGATCGACTTCGAAAACTCCGAAGGCAACCTGGGTATCGCCAACGCCCTGTTCCAGCACCTGGCCAGCAAGTTGCCGATCTCCCGCTGGCAGCGCGACCTGACCGACTCCACCGTACTGCGCAACCTCGGTGTGGGCTTTGCCCATAGCGTGATCGCGTACGAAGCCAGCCTCAAAGGCATCAGCAAACTGGAGCTCAACGCGCAGAAAATCGCCGCTGACCTGGACGCTTGCTGGGAAGTCCTGGCCGAGCCGATCCAGACCGTGATGCGCCGCTACAACATCGAAAATCCGTACGAGAAGCTCAAAGAGCTGACCCGCGGCAAGGGCATCACCTCTGAAGCGCTGCAAACTTTCATCGACGGCCTGGACATGCCAGCCGCCGCCAAGGCTGAGCTGAAACTGCTCACCCCGGCCAACTACATCGGCAACGCTGTGGCCCAAGCCAAACGCATCTGACAGCTGCTTGACCCTTTGAGACGCCCGGCAGCGCCGGGCGTTTTTATTCCCGTCTGAAAAGTGCTTTTTTTCAATAGGTTACACATGAATCCTGATATTCCTCTTCAACTTCTGGGCGGCATCACGGCACGCGAGTTCCTGCGCGACTACTGGCAGAAAAAACCGCTGCTGATCCGCCAGGCCATTCCTGACTTCGAAAGCCCGATCGACGCCGACGAACTGGCCGGCCTGGCGCTGGAAGAAGAAGTCGAGTCGCGCCTGATCATCGAACACGGCGAGCGTCCGTGGGAGCTGCGTCGCGGCCCGTTCGCCGAAGATGCCTTCAGCACCCTGCCCGAGCGTGAGTGGACCCTGCTGGTGCAGGCCGTCGACCAGTTCGTGCCGGAAGTGGCCGAGCTGCTGGAAAACTTTCGTTTCCTGCCAAGCTGGCGCATCGACGATGTGATGATCAGCTACGCCGCCCCGGGTGGCAGCGTGGGTCCGCACTTCGACAACTACGATGTGTTCCTGCTGCAAGGTTCCGGCAAGCGCAACTGGAAGATCGGCCAGATGTGCAACTCCGAAAGCCCGCTGCTGCAACACGCGGACTTGCGCATCCTCGCCGAATTCGAAGAGACCGCCGAATGGGTGCTGGAACCGGGCGACATGCTGTACCTGCCGCCGCGCCTGGCCCACTGCGGTGTTGCCGTCGATGATTGCATGACCTACTCCGTAGGCTTCCGCGCCCCGAGTGCGGCTGAAGTGCTGACCCACTTCACCGACTTCCTCAGCCAGTACCTGACCGACGAAGAACGCTACACCGACGCCGATGCCCAGCCAGTCAGCGACCCGCACCAGATCCAGAGCGACGCCCTCGACCGCCTGAAAAGCCTGCTGGCCGAGCACATGAGCGACGAGCGCATGCTGCTGACCTGGTTCGGCCAGTTCATGACCGAGCCGCGCTACCCGGAACTGGTCGCCGGCCCGGAAGTGGAAGAAGAAGACCTGCTGGGCAGCCTGGAAAGCGGCGCCGTGCTGATCCGCAACCCGAGCGCCCGCCTGGCCTGGTCCGAAGTGGACGACGACCTGCTGCTGTTCGCCAGCGGCCAGAGCCGCCTGTTGCCGGGCAAGCTGCGGGAACTGTTGAAGCTGGTTTGCGCCGCCGACGCGCTGCACATCGACAACCTCGGCCCATGGCTGGCGGATGAGGATGGCTGCGCCCTGCTGTGGGAGCTGGTCAAGCAAGGGAGCCTGGGGTTTGCCGATGAATAAGATTCACGTAAGTGTCGCGGACTGGCAAAAGGATATCGCCGAGATACGGCGCATTCGTGAAGCGGTATTTATCGCTGAACAATCGGTTCCACCGGAGCTGGAATGGGATGCTGACGACGCAGGTGCCGTGCACTTTCTCGCGTTCGAAGGCGACTTCCCCATCGGCACCGCCCGCCTGCTGCCTACGGGCGAGATCGGCCGCGTGTCGGTCCTCAAGGACTGGCGCGGCCTGAAGGTGGGCGACAAGCTGATGGAAGCGGTGATTGGCGAGGCCGAGAAACGCGGCCAGACCCGGCAGATCCTCAGTGCACAGGTCCATGCAGCGCCGTTTTATGAGCGCCTGGGCTTCAAGATTGTCAGCGATGAGTTCCTGGAAGTCGGGATTCCTCATGTTGATATGGTGCGCGAGGGCTGACTTTAGACCGAGTCGCTCCCATCGCAGGCAAGCCAGCTCCCACAGGAGAATGCATTCCAAATGTGGGAGCTGGCTTGCCTGCGATAGCGGTATCAGCAACACCCCAAAAGGCCCTGTCATCCACCGATGCCAGGGCCTTTTGCCGTCCAGGATTCAACTTGCGGGCTACAAAGCCGACAAACTGGCACTATCTAGCCTAAATGACTCGCAGAGATAACGGACATGTCCCTACGCACCCTGCTCACCACTGTGCTCCTGGCCACCAGCTTCTCGGTGATGGCCGCCACCGAAGTGGTGCCCCTGAGCAACCGCACCAGCGCCGACCTGCTCCCGGTGGCGCAGAACTTCATCGGCAAGGACGGCACCGTCAGCGCCTACGGCAACCAACTGATCGTGAATGCCGAGCCGGACAAGATCCAGGGCCTGCGCGCCCTGCTCTCGCAGCTGGATACGCCGTCCAAACGCCTGCTGATCACGGTCGACACCAACGAGAACAACCAGCAAAGCAACGGCAATAATCAAACCCAGGTGATCACCTACAGCACTGAAAGCCGCGACGGCGGGATCCAGCAGATCCAGGCCAGCGAAGGTGTGCCCGCGCTGATCCAGGTCGGCCAGAGCGTGCCGCTCACCACCACCCAGCCCGACGCCTACGGTCGCCCGCAAAACCAGACCCAGTATCGCAACGTGACCCAGGGCTTCTACGTGACAGCTAGCGTCACCGGTGAGACCGTTCACCTGAGCATCAGTACCAACCGTGACCGCATGAGCCAGGAACGTCCCGATGTAGTGAACGTGCAAAGCACCGACACAACCGTCAGCGGACGCCTGGGCGAGTGGATCACCCTGGCCGGTATCAATCGCCAGACTCAGGCCGAAAAAAGCACTACAACCCGCAGCTACTCTACTCAGGGCCGTGATGACCTGAGCTTGCGGGTCAAAGTCGACACCCTGAACTGAAGCACCAAAAACTGACTGACGAGTCGTATTAGACTAAAGATGTAGTGCTTTAAAAAAAGCACTACAAAACATTTGACGATCCAAAAAAGCATGGGCATGATGGCCTCGCTCCCGCTAATCAGGGGCCCTGGCAAGGGCCTTCGGATCGTCGCTCAAAGCCACCCACCTGAGCCGATTCGTGTCTGTACCGCCCACAAGGTGTGTTTGACGAGGTTGCGACTGGAACGAAGTTGTCCCGAGGGACGGAAGCTAACCAGGTAACCCGGCAACACACTGATGGATCGTACAAAGGCCCACGACGCCCGAAGACCGTTCGCAGTTCGCCCTTACCTGCTCAACTCCCCCTTGAGCCAATCGTTCATCCCGTCGCCTTCCCCGCCAAGCCTGACTTGACCGCCTAAGCTTCTGGTCAGCGAGCAGCCATAACCACGCACTGATACGTGGCTGGCAAATGGAATTTTCCACCTAGACCTATGCGACGAGGTTTTTCCCCATGGCACTGACACGCGAACAGCAAATTGCAGCCCTTGAAAAAGACTGGGCTGAAAACCCACGCTGGAAAGGCGTGACCCGCGCTTATTCCGCTGCTGACGTCGTCCGCCTGCGTGGCTCGGTTCAACCTGAGCACACTTTTGCAAAACTCGGCGCCGAGAAGCTGTGGAAGCTGGTCACCCAGGGTGCCAAGCCGTCCTTCCGCCCCGAGAAAGATTTCGTCAACTGCATGGGCGCCCTTACTGGCGGCCAAGCGGTTCAACAGGTAAAAGCCGGTATCCAGGCGATCTACCTGTCCGGCTGGCAAGTGGCTGCGGACAACAACTCCGCTGAATCCATGTACCCCGACCAATCGCTGTACCCGGTGGACTCCGTGCCAACCGTGGTCAAGCGCATCAACAACTCGTTCCGCCGCGCTGACCAGATCCAGTGGAAAGCCGGTAAAGGCCCGGGCGACGAAGGCTACATCGACTACTTCGCACCAATCGTTGCAGACGCTGAAGCCGGTTTCGGCGGCGTACTGAACGCCTACGAGCTGATGAAGAGCATGATCGAAGCAGGCGCTGCCGGCGTTCACTTCGAAGACCAGCTTGCGTCAGTGAAGAAATGCGGCCACATGGGCGGCAAGGTTCTGGTGCCTACCCAGGAAGCGGTGCAGAAGCTGACCGCTGCTCGTCTGGCAGCTGACGTGGCCGGTACGCCGACCATCATCCTGGCCCGTACCGACGCCAACGCGGCTGACTTGCTGACCTCGGATTGCGACCCGTACGACCAGCCGTTCGTGACTGGCGAACGTACCCAGGAAGGCTTCTATAAAGTGCGTGCCGGTCTCGACCAGGCGATCGCTCGCGGCCTGGCTTACGCGCCGTACGCCGACCTGATCTGGTGCGAAACTGCCAAGCCGGACCTGGACGAAGCTCGTCGCTTTGCCGAAGCGATCAAGAAGGAATACCCGGACCAACTGCTGTCCTACAACTGCTCGCCGTCCTTCAACTGGAAGAAGAACCTGGACGACGCGACCATCGCCAAGTTCCAGCGCGAACTGTCGGCCATGGGCTACAAGCACCAGTTCATCACCCTGGCCGGCATTCACAACATGTGGCACAGCATGTTCAACCTGGCGCACGACTACGCCCGCAACGACATGACTGCCTACGTGAAGCTGCAGGAGCAGGAATTCGCTGACGCTGCCAAGGGTTACACCTTTGTGGCGCACCAGCAGGAAGTGGGCACTGGCTACTTCGACGACATGACCACCGTGATCCAGGGCGGTACCTCGTCCGTGACTGCACTGACTGGGTCGACTGAAGAAGAGCAGTTTCACTAAGTACTGAGTACACGGCCATTGCGGCCCCAAGGAAGACCTAACCGCAGTGCCGCATGACAATCACGCCCCGACTGGTTCGGGGCGTTTTTTTGCCTCGGTTATTGGGTGTATATCCATTATTTGGGTAATGACTGCTATTGGTTCCGCTCTTACAGCGGCTCACTTTTGAAGAGCGCAAAAGTAAGCAAAACGCTCTTGCCCCACCACTCGGCACCTCGCCTAGGCTCGGTGTGC
>NZ_JANUEW010000039.1:0-51946 GCF_024807515.1 Pseudomonas sp. BIGb0558 | reverse complement strand
GCGGCGGCCCGCTTCGTGCTGCCTGCGTTCGGGCACACCGAGCCTAAGCGAGGTGCCGAGTGGTGGGGCAAGAGCGTTTTGCTTACTTTTGCGCTCTTCAAAAGTGAGCCGCTGTAAGAGCGGAACCATAGGCAGCCGTTACCTAAATAACGGATATACCCCCAACATCAGCAAAACCTCAAGGCCTCACCCGCGCCACCCGCCACACCTTGTTCCCCACATCATCCGCCACCAGCAAAGCCCCCTGCCCGTCCAGCGCAACGCCCACCGGACGCCCCTGAGCCTCCCCATCCCGATTCAAAAACCCGGTAAGAAAGTCAACCGGCGCCCCCGAAGGCTTGCCATCCTTGAAGGGAACAAACACCACCTTATACCCCGCCTGCGGATTACGATTCCACGACCCATGCTCCCCCACAAACACCCCATCAGCGAACGCAGCAGGCATCCCCCGAGCATCAGAAAAGGCCAACCCCAACGGCGCAACATGCGTCCCCAGCGCATAGTCCGGCGCAATCGCCCGGGCAACCTTGTCCGGCCGCGGCGGCTGCACCCGGCTATCAACGTGAGCCCCGTAATAACTCCAAGGCCAACCATAGAACGCGCCATCCTGCACCGACGTCAGATAATCCGGCACCAGGTCACTGCCAATCTCATCCCGCTCGTTGACCACCGTCCACAATTGCGTAGAGCCAGGCTTCCACGCCAGACCATTGGGGTTACGCAACCCACTGGCAAACAGCCGCTTCTGGCCACTGCCCAGGTCCACCTCCCAGATCGCCGCACGCCCGTCCTCGGCTTCCAGCCCGTTCTCCCCCACATTGCTATTGGACCCCACGGTCACGTAAAGCTGGGTGCCCTGAGGATTGGCGAGCACGTTTTTGGTCCAGTGATGATTGATCCCGGCCGGCAGATCGGTGACCTTCACCGGGACCGCGTCAATGTGAGTCTGCCCCCGCACATAAGGCACCTTGACCACCGCATCGGCATTCCCGATGTACAACTCATCCCCCACCAACGCCATGCCGAACGGCGAGGTCAGGCCATCGAGAAAGACACTCTTCACCTCGGCATGCCCATCTCCATCGGCGTCCCGCAGCAGCGTAATACGATCGGCACTCGGCGCGTCGGCACCCACCCGGCCCATCACAAACCCCATCGCGGTACGACGCGCCCAGGCGAGCAAACCCGTGCCGCCGTCGGTGGCGCCTTCAGGCATGGGCGGATGGTTACTCTCGGCCACCAGCACGTCACCGTTGGGCAAGGTGTACACCCAACGCGGATGATCAAGGTTTTCGGCCAACGCCGTTACCGTGAACCCTTCGGGTGCCGTGGGCTGGGCATTGCCGGGCCAACCGACGGCCTTGGACACCTTGAGCGTCGGGATCAGCGAGGTGGTGGGCTCGGGCAATTGCGGGCTTGGCCCAACACCGGCCTGAAACGGCAGTTTGGAAGACTCACCACAGGCGCTGAGAACAGCCGTGGTGGTGATCAGCAGCGCAAGGCGGCTTGGTACATTCATCGGAAAACCTCGGGACAGCCCAGCAGTGGGCAAACAAAATCCCGACGGAGTATTGCGTCATTCCCCGGCACCAAACACCGCCTTCCACGCAATTGAGTTTTAACCCTGTCGCACGAGTGGCCCTGCCGCATTCCTCAGGCGCGCCAAGGCCCCAACGCCAGGCTATAGGGAGAAAACCCCTCGAACTGCCAACGCAACGCCAGCGCCGCCTCCCGCCGAACCACATGCTCCACAGTCACGCGCCACAACCGCTCCGCCCCTTCGAACGTGGCCAACTCAGCCCCACCCAGAATCACCTCCGCCCGCCCGGCCACCTGCAACACATCACCGGACGCAAAATCCACAAACAACAACCCCGCAATCGGGTTGAGCTGCAAATTGCCCAAGGTGTTGAAAAACGTGTTGCCGGTAAAGTCCGGAATCGTCAGCACATTTGCGTCTACCCGCACAAACCCGCGGTTGCCGCCCCGGTGCGAAACATCCACCGAACGCTTGGCCGCATCACCCTCAAGCTCCACATAACTGGCGACGAAGAAGGTGTCGGCATTACGAATCGCTGCTCGATCCGCCTCTTCAAGGGAATGGGCACGCTGCACCAAACCTGCAGCAGAGCGCGGCCCCGAGCCCTCAGGATCCACCGCACGCAGTTGAATGTACTTCGGGCAATTACCAAAGGTATGCACCACATCCACGGCAAAACCGTCGACACCCGCCGTGCCCACAACCCCGTTCATGCGATTGCGCCGGCGTGTATTCAGATCTATGCCCAACAGCCCCACCGCCGCGCCTTTTTTCAAGCCGGCTGCGGCGGGATCACCCACGGCTGGCAGGCTGTCGATGCGCAACCGGTAAGGGTCCGGCGAATACACAAACCCCGGCGCGCCCTCCAGCAGCGTGGCCCAGGGAAGTCCCTGATCATCCACGGTACCCACCACCAGATAGGGCAATAATTCATAGAAGGCCCGATGCTGTTCCGGCAGGTGATCGCGTATGACCTTGGCGCCGATCACCTCCATGCGCTCGGCCACGCCGGCACTCTGCTGCAACTGCCGCTCGCCGGCATGCCATGGCGAGACGGGGGACGCGTCCTGGTGAATCATGATCAAGCCCTCGGTGGATGAAACGCCGGATGTTCACGCAACGCCGCCACGCTGAAATCGACAAAACTGCGCACCCGCATCGACGCATTTCGCCCTTCGCGGTAGACCACATGCACCGGCAGCGGCGGCTGTTCAAAGGCCTGTAATACCCGGCGCAATTGACCGCTCGCCAGGTGTTCGTGGAGCGGATAACTCAGGCACCGGACCAACCCGGCACCTTGCACCGCCGCATTGATCGCGCCCTGCACCGTGGTACACGCGAGGCGCGCACGGGCCTTGATGCTGGACCCTTGGAAATCCCACTGCACCCACTCCGAATACGCCTGGGTTGCGACCAGCCGATGCTGCTTGAGCGCCTCGGGTTGCCGCGGCTCGCCATGGTTCTGCAGATAGCCAGGGCTGGCACAGACGATGTTGCGCACATGGCCCACAGGCCGTGCAATCAGGGATGACTCGGGCAGTTCTCCCACCACAACCGCCACGTCCAGGCCCTCTTCATTCAGGTTCGGATAATGGTCGTGGTAGTGGGCAAACACCCTCACCCCGGGATATCGCTCCAGGTAGTCGGCCAACAAGGGCGCCATCACATAACGGCTGAACAGAAACGGGAAAAACACCCGCAGGTTGCCTTCTGCCTGCGCATGCGCGCCCTTGGCGGAGGCTTCGGCGGCGCTCACCCCGTCGAGGATCCGCGAACAGTCCGCCATGAACCTCACGCCCGCTTCGGTGAGGCGAATGCCCCGGGTGCTGCGCTGTACCAATGGCACCCGCAAGCGTGCCTCCAGCCGGGCAATTGCACGAATCACCGTAGGCCCCGAGATGCCCAGGAAACGACCAGCCGAGGCCAGGCTCGGCTGACGGGACAGCGCCTGGAATATCTGCATGTCGCGATAACGGTCCATCACGCAGGCCGCTTTATCGAGGAGTTGAGCGCCGCATCCTGCCCCAGCCGACTGACCAGGAAGTCCACGAAGGTGTTGATTTTCGCCGGCACCCGGGCGCTGTTCTGGAACACCACATGGATCGGCAAGGCCGGCGGTTCGAAGTCTTGCAGGATGATTTCCAGTGCGCCTGCACGCACATCGCTGGCCACCTGATAAGACAGCACCCGCGTGACGCCCCAGCCCAGGCGCGCCAGGTTGATCGCCGCGTTGTTGGCGGTGACCACCAGGCGTGGATCAACCGCCACATTCAATGGCTGGCCGCCTTCGATGAACTGCCATTCACTGACCAATTGGCTGGAAGACGACGTGACAATCTTCGCCTCCCGCAGTTGCCCCGGGTGCAGTGGCCGGCCATGCCGTTCAAGGTAGGCCGGCGCGGCGCAGACCACGCGGCGCACCTCGCCGACCTTGATCGCCTGCTGTCCGGTCTCCTGCAAGTGCCCGATGCGCACCGCTACATCCACGCCTTCATCGGTCATGTTGACCACGCGATCCACCAGCAGGGCGTTGATGTTGACTTGGGCAAACAGGTCCAGGTATTCACCGAGGACCGGCGCGACGAACAATTCGCCGAACAACACCGGCGCGGTAACCGTCAGGTGCCCCCACGGCACCGAGAAGCTGCCGGCCGCCGCCTCTTCTGCCTCCGTCAGCTCTGCCAGGATGCGCCGGCAATCGTCCAGGTAACGCTGGCCGGCCTCGCTCAAGTGCAGGCTGCGGGTAGTGCGCGAGAGCAACTGCGTGCCAATGCGCGCCTCCATCGCAGCAATGGCGCGGGTCACGCTGGGGGGCGAGATGTTCAGGCGCCGGGCCGCAGCGGCAAAGCCCTGTTCTTCGGCGACGGCGAGGAATATCTGCATTTCCTGGAAACGGTCCATGGGTCCCCTTTAATCGAATGTCATACGCCAACCCTGTGGTTTGGGGTCTTGGTGAAGAGCCTTATTGTGGTGAGGGAGCTTGCTGTGGCGAGGGAGCTTGCTCCCGCTGGAGTGCGCAGCGCTCCTATCTTTTTCTGGGGCTGCTTCGCAGCCCGGCGGGAGCAAGCTCCCTCGCCACAAAAACCTTTAATCCTTTGTTAAACCTACGGCCGTGCGCTGCATACCGACAAACCCCGGCAGCGCCTCGATGCTGCCCAGCCAGGCACGAACGTGCGGGTAGTCATCCAGCGCGACGTTACCTTCCGGGGCATGGGCGATGTAGGTGTAGTGCGCGATGTCGGCAATCGACGGCTGGTCACCGACAAGGAAGCGGCTCTGCGCCAACTGTTGCTCCACCACATTGAGGAAGGCATGGGAGCGGCTGATGGCTGCCTCGGCATCCAGCGCCGCGCCAAACACCGTGACCAATCGGGCGGCAGCCGGGCCGACGTGCAATGGCCCCGCCGCAGCCGAGAGCCAACGCTGCACCCGGGCCTGGGCCAAGGGCGCGGTCGGCAGCCACTGGGTGTTGCCATAGCGGCCGGCGAGGTACACCAGGATCGCGTTGGAGTCCGCCAGCACTACGCCGTCGTCATCGATCACCGGCACCTGGCCGAAGCTGTTGAGGGTGGCCAGGAACTCGGGAGTCTTGTGCGCGCCCTGCTTCAGGTCGACCAGCACCAATTCGGCGGGCACGCCCAGCAGCGACAGCATCAGCTCGACCCGGTGGGAATGGCCAGACAAGGGGTAACGGTACAGTTTGATCATGACAGGCTCCGCGGTGTGCCAGGGACTCGACCCGGTGATCGGGCCAATGACGCCTATCTTCCGCCGCTACGGCCCACAGCAGAATAGCCAGCTTTTGCAATCCAGCATTTCACCGGGTGAAACAATCACTCGCCAAACAACTCGCCGATCAGATTGAACACGGTGGTTTTCACCGCGCTGTCCAGTTCAGTCCACGCCAGCCCGGTACGGGCCTGGAATGTCCCCAGTTCAAGATGCCTGGATACGCAATTGGCCGGCAGCGCCCGGGCGGCCTGCTGCGGCAGCACACCGACGCCCAGGCCGGCGGAGACCAGCGCGAGCATGGTGGTGAACTCGCCAAGTTCGGAGGCGATCTCCAAAGGCACACCCACGGCCTGGACGAACTCGTCGTAGAACCCCGGGGCATAACGCCGGGCCAGGATGAACACCGGCACCTTGAGCAAGTCGTCTGGCTGAACGATGTGCTGGGCCGCCATCGGATGGTCGGCGGGCAACGCCACCACAAAGCTTTCCTGCAACACCGGGCGGGTCTGCACGCCGGGATAGGCCGCCGGCAAGCGCATCAGGCCAAAATCCAACTGGCCGTTTTTCAACGCGCCGGCCTGGTCCGGACCGGGCATGTCCTTGAGTTCCAGTTCGATTCGCGGATAACGCTGGTGCACCGCACGAATCAATTCAGGCAACAACTGCGGCAACACCGAGGAGACAAACCCCAGGCGCACCCGACCAATCTCCCCACGGTTCGACGCTCGGGCAGCATCGGCGGCGCGGGCGGCCTGGTGCAGGGTGGCCTGGGCTTCGGGCAGAAACACCCGCCCGGCATCCGTCAGCGTCACCGAGTGCCGGTTGCGGTCGAGCAGGCGCACGCCCAGGCCGCCTTCGAGCAGTTTGATCTGCATGCTCAACGCCGGTTGCACGATCGACAGCTGCGCGGCGGCCCGGCCGAAATGCAGTTCCTGGGCGAGCACGACAAAGGCGCGCAGGTGCTTGAGTTCCATCAGAAGGCTCCGGTTATCACGATTCTTGATCACCCGATCAAAAATGAAAATTGGACGCTGGGCCAAGGCTGCGGTGAAGTAAGGCTTGCCATACACGATATGACAGGCTCTGGCCTATCACAATGAGCACAGGCTCGGCCTGCCTGGATTGAGATTGCTGATCACCTGGAGATCCAGCCATGCAAAGCGTTTTAGACAGCTTCCGCCTCGACGGCCGCCTGGCCCTGGTTACCGGCTCCAGCGCCGGTATCGGCCTGGCCATCGCCCGAGGCCTGGCCCAGGCCGGCGCGCGGGTGGTGCTCAACGGGCGCAACCGCAGCACCTTGCGTGACAGTGCCGCACTGCTGGCGGCGGAAGGCCTGGAGGTGCACACCCAGGCGTTTGACGTCACAGACGGTGCCGCAGTGCTGGCCGCCGTGGCGGATATCGAAGAGCGCCTGGGTGCGCTGGACATCCTCGTCAACAACGCCGGCATGCAACGGCGCGGGCCGCTGGAGGACTACAGCGAAACCCACTGGCGCGAGTTGATGAGCACCAACCTGGACAGCGCCTTCCTCGTCGGCCAGGCCGTGGCCCGGGCGATGATCCCGCGCAAGCGGGGGCGCATCATCAATATCTGCTCGGTGCAAAGCGAGCTGGGCCGCCCGGGCATCGCCCCCTATGCTGCCAGCAAAGGCGCGCTGAAGATGCTCACCAAAGGCATGGCCATCGACTGGGGCCCCCACGGGTTGACCATCAACGGCATCGGCCCCGGCTATTTCAAGACCGAACTGAACGCCAATTTGGTGGCCAACCCCGAGTTCAGCGACTGGCTGGTGCAACGCACGCCGAGCCGGCGCTGGGGTGACGTGGCCGAACTGGCGGGCGCTGCCGTGTTCCTGGCCAGCGACGCGGCGAGTTTCGTCAACGGTCATATCCTGTACGTGGACGGTGGCATCACCGCCTCGCTGTAACCCGGAGAATTTCATGCACGCGATTGTCTGCCATGCCTCAAAAGATTTGCGGGTAGAACCTCAAGCCGAACCCCAGGCACTCGCCCCCGACCAGTTGCGGGTGCGCATTGCCCGGGGCGGCATCTGCGGCTCGGACCTGCATTACTACCAGCACGGCGGCTTCGGCACCGTGCGCCTGCGCGAGCCGATGGTGCTGGGCCATGAAGTGTCGGCGGTGATCGAGGCCGTGGGCCGGGAAGACGGACCCTTCACGATCGGCCAACGCTTGTCGGTCTCGCCGTCACGGCCTTGCGGCGGTTGCCGTTATTGCCATCAAGGGCTACCGAACCATTGCCTGAACATGCGTTTTTACGGCAGTGCGATGCCCTTCCCCCACGTGCAAGGCGCGTTTCAGCAAAGCCTGGTGATCGAGACGCATCAGGCGCACCTGCTGGCCGATCATGTGAGCCTTGCCGAAGGTGCGATGGCGGAACCGTTGTCCGTGGGTTTGCATGCCATCCAACGGGCCGGGGTGGTGTTCGGCAAACGGGTGCTGGTCACCGGCTGCGGGCCCATCGGCAACCTGTTGATCGGCAGCCTGCGGGCGGCGGGTGCGGGAGAGATTGTAGCGGTGGACCTGGCTGCAGGCCCCCTGGCCTGCGCGGAGAAAATGGGCGCCAGCCGCATCCATAATCTGGCGGAAGATGCCGACGCGCTGAAGCGCTACACCGCTGAAAAAGGCTACTTTGACGTGATGTTCGAAGTCTCCGGCAGCGCCCAGGCCTTGCGCAACGGCCTGGAATGCATGGCCCCGCGCAGCGTGTTGGTGACGGTGGGTTTAGGTGGCGAGGTCTCGCTGCCGTTGAATATGCTGGTGAGCCGGGAGATCGACTTGCGGGGCACCTTTCGCTTCCATTCGGAGTTTGCCCAGGCGGTGGATTTGCTCAACCGCCAGGTGATTGATGTGCGGCCGGTGATCTCTCATACCGTGCCGTTCAGCGAGGCGGTTAAGGCGTTTGAGCTGGCGGCGGATAAAAGCCAGGCGATGAAGGTGTTGCTGGATTTTGGCGTGGGTGATTGAAATCGCCATGGGGCAATAGCACTTCTGTTTTGGAGATGGACCGGGGGCATATCCGTTTTTTGGGTGATGGCTGATATTGGTTCCGCTCTTACAACGGCTCACTTTTGAACAGCGTAAAAGTAAGCATGGGCCTGTCCCGTGACAACGGACGCCAAGAAGCGGGCCGCCGCGACGGGGCGTACCTGCGTTCGGCCAGCGTGGTTTAACGGGGCGCCTAAGATCAAGATCAAAAGCACAGCGGCCTACAGGCCGGCTTGAGTGTGGTGAAGCAAAGGCAAAATCTAAAGCGAGCACGGTCCACTGTAGGAGCTGGCTTGCCGGCGATGGTTGTTAACGATGACGCTGGCATCCTGAATGAACGCGCCGTTCTCAGGTTCTTCGCCGGCAAGCCAGCTCCTACAGAAAAGCGGCTTTTGCTTTTGCTTTTGCTTTTAACACTCAGGTCGGCTTTCAGGCCGCCGTGCTGTTGATCTTGCTCTTGATCTGACTGCCCCATTCAGCCCTAGCGAGGCGCCGACAGGCGGGGCAGAGCCCTTTGCTTACTTTGGGCTGGGCCGGCATTCCGGCTTTTCCAAAGTGAGCCGCTGTAAGAGCGGAACCAATAGCAGCCGTTACCGCAGGAATGGATATGTACACAGTAAACCACCCAAAACCGCTACCCGCCCTCACCAGGATTACACCCGCTCTTCAAGCCGATACCGCAAAAACCGATGCCCCGGCGAAAACAACCGCCGGTAGGTAAGCAACACCGCACCCACCGTACCCAACGCCGAAGACGCGGCGATCAAAAACATGATCACAATCTGGTAACGCACCGCGTCCACCGGACTCTCTCCCGCCAGCACCTGGCCAGTCATCATGCCGGGCAGGCTGACAACCCCCACCACCGTCATCTGGTTCAGCGTCGGAATCATCCCCGCCCGCACCGCCTGGCGAATCGCGTCCTGCGCCGCTTCCCAGCGCGAACCACCCAACGCCAGGACCATCTCGATAGTATTGCGCCCCGAGGTCAGCTCCTGAGTCATGCGCTCAATCCCCAACGATACACCGGTGAGCGTATTCCCGAGAATCATCCCAAGAATCGGGATCGCATACTGCGGCTCGTACCACGGGTGAATCCGGATGATCGCGAACAGGCCAACCGCCGTCACCAGCCACGAACTGCCCCACACCGACACAATGCTGTCGGCCCGCTGCCCGGCATAGGTACGCTTGCCACGCCCGGCGGCCGAGAGTCCGGCGATCAGGGTCATCAGGCACATCAGCGGCAGCACCACGTACCAGTAGGCAAATTCAAAGACCCAGCCCAGCAAATACCCGATCGCCAGCAACTGCACCACCGTGCGCACAGCAGCCCAGAACAACTGGCGTTCCAGGCCCAGGCGCAACAACAGCGACAGCGCGCCATTGATCAGGATCAGCGAAGCGGCGATGGCCATGTCCAGTGCCGTAAGATCGTGATAGTTCATGGCTGCACGGCCCCCGTCAGCACACCGGCATCCATGTGCAGGTGAGTGGTGCTCATGCGTTGCGCCTGCTCAAGGTCGTGGGACACCCAGATGTAGGCATGGTCGTTATCCGCTGCGGCCCAGGCGTTGATCAGCGCCTCCACTTCCCGGGATGAGGCCGGGTCGAGGGCGGCGGTGGGCTCATCCAGCAACAGCACATCGGGATTGAGTTGCAGGGTGCGGATCAGTGAAACCACCTGGGATTCACCGCCGGACAAATCCCCGGCGGTCTTTGCCAGGAAGCCCGGCTCTTTTCCCGCGTGGGCCAGCAGTGCATTGACGGCCTGCGGGTCGAAACTGAGGTGGTGCAAGGCCTTGAGGCTGTACGGGAAACGCAGGTTGTCTTCCACGCTGCCCTCGATCAGCGCCGGGCGTTGGGCGAGGTAGCTGATATGGCTGCGGTACTGCGGGATTTGCACGTTGGCGATGGGTTGCCCATTCCAGAGGATATCCCCGGAGGACGGTGCATCGAGCAAGGCAAGTGCCCGCAGGAATACGCTTTTGCCGGAGCCGGATGAGCCGGTGATGGAGATCCGGTCGGCGCGGTGCAGTTGGAAGTTCGTCGGGTGCAACAGTTGGAGTTGGCGGCGCTCGTCCATCCGCGTGAGCGCCCGGGTTTCGACTAATACGCTCATGGAGTTGATGATCCTTGTTCCTGATTTAGGCGCAATGGTAAGACACGTGGCGAGGGAGCTTGCTCCCGCTGGGCTGCGCAGCAGACCCAAGAAATTGACGGGTTTTTTTCAGGTGTATCGCAGTGGCTTTATTGGGGCCGCTTCGCAGCCCAGCGGGAGCAAGCTCCCTCGCCACAGCAAGCTCCCTCGCCACAGCAAACTCCCTCACCACAACAAGCCCTCTCGCCACAGGTTTTATTCAGCGCTTGGGCTCCAGCGACACCAGGCGCGGCTTGATGGACTTCTCCCGCACCTCGAGCAGCGCCAGGGTCACCGGCAACTTGAAACGCCGCCGCCCTGCACTGCCGGGATTGAGAAACAATCGCTCGCCGCGCCACTCGATCAGCGGCTTGTGGGAGTGGCCGGTGATCACCAGCCTGATGTCCGGATCAAGCACCTTCGGCACATCGGCAATGTCATGCACCAGCAGCGACCGCCAGCCATTCAGGTCGAAATCCAGCCGGTCAGCCAGGTGTTCTGCCCAGGCGGCGTCGAGGTCGTTATTGCCGCGCACCACATGCAACGGCGCAATCGAGGCCAGCAGTTCGAGAATTTCCGGGCTGCCGATATCCCCGGCGTGAACAATCTGCTCGCACCCCTCCAGGGCCGCCAGGGCCTCGGCGCGGAGCAGGCCGTGGGTATCGGAAATCACACCAACTTTCATGAACGTCTCCTGTGCCAGACACCGGCACTCTGCGCCGGGCGGCTTGCAATCAACCATTGCACTGCCTATATTTCCCGCCTGGCGCCATCTACGCCACCATCCGCGGAAAGGGCTGCGCCCAAGACCTTGACTGAATATCACATTTCTACGACTCCCAACCTTAAAGCGGACAAGGTTTGTGCAAGGAGATCGTATGTCGCAATCATTATCGTCTACTAACGGCCGTATCAACCTTGAGCAGCAACGCAAGCGCGCCAAGGAGCTTTTGCAGCGCCTGAAAAACGCCGATACCGCCGCAACCCCGACCTTGTCCGAGGCTCAATGGCTGATCGCCAAGGATCTCGGCTTCCCCAGCTGGCCCAAGCTCAAGGCCCACGTCGATGCGGTGGATTTTGCCGCCCGCCATCCAGGTTTCGACGCCAGCGATGAAGCCCGCACCACCCACTGGCGCTGCGGCAACGACATCGCCCACAGCCTCGGCGTGGCGGGGTTCAAGGGCCACTTTCGGATGCTGATTGATCCATTGTGCATGGGCCCGGTGCAGGACCTGCCAGCCGAGCACTACCAGGCCGTTCGCAGCCGCTACATCAGCCAGGTGTTTGCCATGGATGAGGCCGAGGTGGCGCGCCGGCATGCCGACGAATACACCCATCTTGAACAGTTGGGCAGCAGCGGCCACAGCGTATTGTGGTGCGAGGCGGATGCGTACGATCAGTTGTTCCTGATGCGTGCGTTGGCGGGGCTTGAGCATCTGCCTGAAAAGCTTGAGCTGATCGAGGTCGACCGTATCCCCGGCGTGCAACGTTTTATCGGCATTGGCCAATTGGCGCCCGAAGTGTTGGCATGGCTCTGGCCCCAGCGCCGCCCGGTCGATGAGAGCATGCTGCAACTGGCGCGGCAGGCCTGGTCGGCGTATTGCGCCAGCTCGCCGCTCAAGCTGGCGGAACTGGGCCGGGCCCACCATCCATCCCTGCCCTTCCTGGCCCCGGCGTTGCGCCGGCAGTTGCAGGAGCTGCCGGGGACGCGGGACGGTTTGTCACTGACCGAGCGCCTGTCCCTGCACTACGTGGCCGAGGCCGGGCCGGTGCCGTTTGGCAGGGTGTTTGCCGAGTTGATGGGCAAGCGTGAACCGCTGCCGTACCTGGGAGACATGATGTTCCACGCGCTGATGCGGCCGTTGATTGATGGCGAGAATCCGCTGTTGATCGAGTCCGAGGCTCAGTTGCCATGGCCTCAACGGGTGCTGGCATTGACTGCGCTGGGTCGTCAGGTTTTAAACGAGAAGGCTTACTGGCCGGACCATACAACCGCAGAACGCTGGGTCGGTGGCGTCTGCCTGCGCCCGCGCCACTCCCACTGGACGATTGACGAACACGGCATGCCCCTGTGGCGTGATTGATTCTTCGCGAGCGCTTTGTTCTGTGTCATGTTGAACCGAAATAAGCTGCGGTTCAGCGCCATGACCTTACAACAGCTCAACTACTTTCTCGCCGCCATCGAGCACGGTACGTTCTCCAAGGCGGCGGAAAGCCTGCATATTTCCCAACCCTCATTGTCCGAGCAGATCCTGCGGCTGGAGGAGCATTTGGGCACCCAGGTGTTTATCCGCACCAATCGGCGGCTGATGCTCACCGAGGCCGGGCGACGCCTGCAGCCGTTTGCACAAGGCATGGTGACGTCAGCCCGCCAGGGTTATGAAGCAGTGCAGGCGGTGCGCGAGCTGTCCGGTGGCGTGGCCAGCTTTGGTACCTTCGGCACCGCCCACCACTATTTCCTCACGGACCTGATCGAGCAGTTCCGCACCCTGCATCCGGACATGCGGATCAAGATCGTCGGCTACAACTCCTCGGAAATCGCCGAGCTGGTGAGTCAGGGCGAGATTGAAGCGGGGTTGGTGATGCTGCCGATCAAGCAGCAGAACCTCACCGTCAGCGAGCCGGTATGGTCGGCCCAGGTCGGCTATATCAGCGCCGACCCCGAGCGCCTCAAGGGCCCGAAAACCATCAGTGACCTGGCGGTGGCGCCGTTGATTCTCACCGAAGCGCGCTGGCGCACCGCCGACCCGATTCGCCGGCTGCTGGCGCAACTGGCGTCCAAGGGTGGCGAGGTGCTGGACCCGATCATCGAGGTGGAGCACCAGATCACCGGCTTCGAACTCGCGGCACGCGGGCTCGGCGATGTGATCGCCACGCGCCCGATCCTGCATCAGCTGGGCTTCAACGATCGCCTGGGCTGGGTGCCGATCAGCCCGGCGATCTTCGAGGTGTTCGGCTTTATCCACCGTCATGACACGCCCATTTCGCCACCGACGCGGGTGCTGATCAACCTGATGCGCAGCCACTTGAGCCGCATCCAGAGCCTGTATGCGCACCTGGAGACGCTCTAGCCATAGGGATCACCTATGGGAAACACATGACTTAGCCCATTCATCCACCTCTTGCCGAGCGGGATACTCCAGCCACGGACGCCAACAACAGGCGCTTGAATGGGGAGTCAGCATGTCCAATCACTACTGCATCATTGGGGCCGGGGCCGCGGGGCTGGCAGCGCTGAAGACCATGACCGATGCCGGTTTCGAGGTGGACTGCTTCGAAAAGTCCGCCAACATCGGCGGCCACTGGAACACCGACTACGACGCCCTGCACCTGATCACGCCCAAGAGCAGCTCCTTCTTTGACGGGTTTCCAATGCCCGCTGACTATCCGGTGTACCCGAGCCGCGATCAGGTCAAGGCGTACATGAACGCCTACACCGACACTTTCGGCCTGCGGGAAAAGATCACCTTCAACACCGAAGTGCGCAGCCTCAAGCCCCTGGACGAAAACGGCGAAGCCGGCTGGCAAGTGACCCTGGCAGACGGCAACCACAAGCGCTACACCGGCGTGCTGGTAGCCAACGGTCACTTGTGGGATTGCAAGATCCCCGAGGTGGGCAAAGCGTTCACCGGCGTGTCGATTCACTCCGGCGAATACCGCAACGTGCAGCAGGTACAAGGCAAGGTGCTGGTGGTGGGTTTTGGCAACTCCGGTTGCGACCTTGCGGTGGATGCCGCCCAGGCTCGCCTGGACACCACCATTGCGATCCGCCGTGGCCAACTGTTCCAACCCAAGACCCTGTTCGGCCTGCCCCGGGGCGAGCTGCCGTTGCTGGGGCAGTTGCCGCCCGAGCAACAGAACATGGTGATGAACATGCTGATCATGGCCAGCGTCGGCACCCACAAAAACTACCCCGGCCTGCCGGCGCCAGACACCTATGACCTGGACGCCCAGCCGCCCGTGGTCAACACCCTGCTGCTGTACTGGATCCAGCACGGCCGGATCAAGGTCGCACCGGGTATCGAACGCATCGAAGGCAAGACGGTCACGTTCACCGATGGCAGCCAGGTGGATTACGACACCATCGTCTGGGCCACCGGCTTCAATACGCGCTTGCCGTTCCTCGATGAACGCCTGCTGCAATGGCGCGACGGTGTTCCGCTGCGCACCGCCGCGATGACCTTGCCGACCAACCTCGAAGGCCTGTTCTACATCGGCCTGGGCGCGCCACGCGGCCCGCAATGGCCGGTGTATTGCGAGCAGACCCGCTTGGTGATGCGCTTTCTCGGCCTGCGCGAGCGTGGCATGAAAAGCCTGGCGGCGAAGTTTGCCCAGTTGCAGCCGGCCGACTCGCGCATCGATATCGTCAAGCGCGAATGGCTGAGCAACTACCAGGACACCCAGCGCCAACTGGATGTGCTGGAACTGGCGCTGCAACCCGACACACCTCTTCCTCAATACGCCTGATCGGATAGCCCTTATGAACACTGCACCGCACTCCAGCGTTATCGTCACCGGGACGTCCTCGGGCATGGGCCTGGCCGTCGCACAGCGCTTTCAGGCTGAAGGCTGGCACGTCGTCGCCGTGGACGTGACGCCCAGCACACAGCCGGCAAGCCCTTTGTTTTCGCCGGTGGTCGGCGACATCACCCAGGAAGCGACACTGGCCCGTACGCTCGATGCCGCCCTGGACGGCAAGGCACCGCTGCGAGCCGTGGTGAATGCGGCGGGGATCTTCCCCACTTCATCCCTGGAAAGCTTCAGCGAGTCGCTGTACCGCAGGATTTTCGATATCAACGTACTGGGCTCATTGAACATCGCACGCATCGGCACCCGTCACCTGAAAGCCGCCGGTGGTGGCGCGATCGTGTTCTTCGCCTCGGTGGATGCGTTCACTGTGTCGAAAAACCAGCTGCTCTACAGCGCCTCCAAGGCCGCCGTAGTGTCGATGACTCGCTCCCTGGCCATCGAACTGGCCGGGGACAATATTGTGGTCAACGCCCTGGCCCCGGGCTGGGTGGACACCGAAGGCACCCGTGCCGGCGGCCGCATCGAAGCAGCCATCGAATCGATCCCTTTGAAACGCGCCGCGCGGGTCGAAGAAATCGCCGACTGGGTCTGGCAACTGAGCGCCAAACCCTCCTACATCACAGGCGAATCATTGTGCATCGCCGGGGGCGTATATATGCGTTGACCCCTGCGTCCGCAGGCCCCGCGCACCAGACGCGGGCCTGCCACTCCCTATTGACTGCTGCCTCACTACAATTATTCCAGAGGGCAATATCATGGGCGAAGTTCACGCTTCCTCGATTCATCCAGGTTTTCCGGCCGACCGTGCAACGGCTGAACCATCACGCAAACGGCTGACCAAAGCAGTCGTCGGCGTCACACTGGGCAACATGGTCGAATGGTTCGACTTTGCGCTTTACTCCTCTCTCGCCGGGATCATCGGCAAGACGTTTTTCCACAACGACAACCCGACCACCCAGTTGATGGCGATCTACGCCACCTTCGCGGCGGGGTTCCTGATTCGACCCTTGGGCAGCCTGGTGTTCGGCCCCATCGGCGACAAGTTTGGCCGCCGCACGGCGCTGTCGTTGAGCATCACGCTGATGGCCGTCGCCACGTTCGCCATTGCCTTCATCCCGAGTTACGCCAGCATCGGCCTGTTTGCGCCCGTTCTGTTGATTCTCATGCGCCTGCTGCAGGGCCTGTCGGCGGGTGGCGAATACGGCGGCTCCTGCACGTTCATCGCCGAACATTCACCGGACGAACGACGCAGCTTTTTCACCAGTTGGCTGGAGTTCGGCAATATCTCCGGGTTCCTGCTGGGCGGTGCGGTGGTCAGCCTGTTTACCCTGGGCCTGGGCGAACAAGCCATGCAGGACTGGGGCTGGCGCGTGCCCTTTGCAATTGGCGGCCTGCTCGGCCTGATCGCCCTCTACCTGCGCCTTGGCCTGGAAGAAACACCGGTGTTCAAAGAAATCCAGGCCAATGAAAAACAGCGCAAGGCCACGGGCGCCGAACCCAGCCTGTTCAACCTGCTGGTCAACGAGTGGCCGAAAATCCTGCAATGCATGGGCCTGGTCACCGTGTTCAACGTGACCTACTACATCATCCTCGGGTACATCCCGGGTTACCTGGAGAACGTACTCGGCTACAGCAATACCTTCGCCAGAAACCTGGGGATGGCCGCGACCCTGTTCATGCTGGTGTTGATCCCGGTTTCAGGCCTGCTGGCCGACCGCCTGGGCCGCAACCGGATGATCATTACCGGCTGCGTGCTGCTGATCGTCATGGCGTTCCCCTGCTTCATGCTGCTGCATACCCAGAGTGTCTGGTTGCTGCTGGCTGCGCTGCTGATCCTGACCCTGGCCCAATTGTTCTTTGAAGGGGCAATGCCGGCCACCATGACCTCGCTGTTCAAGGCCCGCGTGCGCTACAGCGCCCTGGCCTTGAGCTACAACGTGGCGGTCTCGCTGTTCGGTGGCACGGCCCCGTTGATCAATACCTGGCTGATATCGATCACCGGCAACCAGATGATTCCTGCCTGGTACCTGATCGGCGGTGCCGTGGTCGGCCTGATTTCGATCCTGTTCGTCAAGGATTCCACCGGTAAATCCCTCCCAACATGAGAACCACCATGACCAGTAAAACCACAGCGCGGCAAACCATTTCCTCGGGCGGTCAGTACGAAAACGTGTTCGGTTACTCCCGCGCCGTGCGCGTGGGCAACCACCTGCACATCTCCGGCACCTGCGCCTCGCCCGACTACGAACACAGCAATGCGTACGAGCAGGCCCAGGCCATTCTCGTCACCGTCAACAAGGTGTTGGCCGAGGCCGGGATGGCGCCTGGAGACGTAGTGCGCACCGTGGTCTACCTGCGGGATATCAACGACGCCGCCTCCGTCGCCAAGGCACACAGCGAGGTGTTCGATGCTATCCGCCCGGCCAGCAGCCTGATCCAGGTGGATTCGATGCTGCGTCCCTGGCAGAAGGTCGAAATCGAGACGTACGCCATCGTTGCCGATTGACCCTGGCGATGGCGTAAAAACCGCGGCTTGAGCCGCGGTTTTTTTTGGTCCCGGTTATATCCATAGCAATAAACGATATTGGTATATACCAGATTGCTCCCTTATAAATCGCCCCCATCACAAGACTGCAAGCTGGAGTAGCAAGCGATGGTGTCGGTAAAGGTAATGCTGGAGTACTTTCATCCCTGGCCGAATTCGGCGGGTTTGTATCTTGCGCGGGAACGCGGTTGGTACGCCGAGCTGGGGCTGGATGTGGAGTTGGTGGTGCACGATCCCTATCGGGGCGACACCCTTGAACACCTGCTGACCGGCGCGGCGGACTTCGGCATTTTCCCGAGCAACCGGCTGCTGGTCCGGCGCGGCCTGGGGCAAGCGCTGCAAGGCATCGCGGCGATCAATCATGCGGGCCTGGAATCAATTCAGACCCTGACCGACTCCGGTATCCAGCGCCCTCGGGACCTGGTGGGCAAGCGCCTGGCGCTCAATCCCACACCGCGGGGTTTGGCGATGGTGCGTCATCTGGTGAGCAACGACGGTGGCGATCCGGATGGCGTGATCCTGGTGGACAGCGGCGTGCGTGAGCTACGCCCCGAGCAGTTGGCCGAAGGGATCGCCGATGCCAGTTTCGGCGGCTACTGGGCCTGGGAAGCATTGATGCACAGTCCTATCAAGGCCGAGCGCCGGGTGGTGTTGCCGGTGGATGAGATTGGCGCACCGGCGTATCACAGCTACCTGTTGGGCGCCCACGAACGGACCCTGGCCGAGCAGCCCGGGCTGGTGCGTGATTTCCTCGCAGCCACGGCCCGCGGCTATCTCGCCGTGGCCGAGGAGCCGGCGATTGCGCTGGCGGCCTACGAACACACCACGCCGTATTTCCCGGCGGAATTGCTCAGCGCATCCCTGCACAAGATCGCCCCGACCTGGCTGCATGGCGGCCGCTGGGGCGAGCAACGCCAGGCGCTGCTCAAGCCTTACGCCGAGTGGCTGCACGAGCACGCGGTGCTCGACAATCCACAGGTATGGCAAGAGGCAACCAGTAACGCCTATCTGCCCGGGGCAGCGGCATGAATCCACAACGCACCGCCCATGGCCTGGGGCTTGACCCGGTAGCGGCCGACTGGCCCGCGCTGCACGAAGCGGATATCCAGCACCTGCTGCGCGAGTACCCGCACCTCGGGCAACTGCGCAGCCTGCATTGGCACAGCCCGCGACCGTTTTCCGCCGCAGGGCTGATCACCACCAGCAGCGCCACCCTGTTCGTCAAACGGCATCACCAGCAGGTGCGGCAAGCCACGTGGCTGGAGGAAGAACACCGCCTGATCGCTCACCTGCATCGGCACGGGGCACCAGTGGCGGCAGTGGTGCGCAACCGCCATGGCGCGACGGCCACGAAGCAGGGCGAATGGACCTATGAGATTCACCACGTCGCCAAGGGCCTGGACCTGTACCGCGACGCGCTGTCGTGGTCGCCGTTTCAAACGACCCAACACGCTTTGGCGGCAGGCGTCGCCCTGGCTCAGCTGCATCAAGCGGCTGAAGGCTACACCGCCCCACACCGCCAAACCGAAGTGCTGCTGGCCAACGCCCGACTGATCGAACAACCCGCGCCACTGGCAGCTATCGCCAACACCCCGGCGCTGGCCGACTACCTGGCCGACAAGGACTGGCACCCGCAACTCACCGAGCTGCTGTTGCCCTGGCACGCACCACTGCAACCCTTGCTGCAGCAGCAACCGCCACTCTGGACCCACAACGACTGGCACGCCTCGAACCTGCTGTGGAATGAAGACGGCACGGTGTCCAGCGTGCTGGATTTCGGCCTGGCAGACCGCACCTTCGCCCTCTACGACCTGGCCACCGCCATCGAACGCAACGCCGTGCCCTGGCTGGACCTGGACAGCGATGGCCCGGCGATCGCGGACCTCGATAGCGTCGACGCGCTGCTTGCCGGCTACCACCAAATCCGGCCACTGAGCGCCCAGGACCTGCACACCCTGAGCGCCCTGCTGCCGTTGGTGCATGTGGATTTCGCCCTGTCCGAAGTGGCGTACTACCAGGGCGTGGTGGGTTCTACCCGCAGCGCCGACGTGGCCTATCACGCTTATCTGCTGGGCCATTTGCAGTGGTTTGCCGGTGCCCAGGGGCAACGCTTGCTCGCTCATATCCGGCGCAAATCCGTATGAGCGTCCTGGTCGATACCGATTGGCTGCATGCCCGCCTCGGCGACCCAGGCTTGGTGATTCTGGACGCTACCGTGGTGCTGCCGTCGCCGCGTTTTGACGGAGATTACCGGGTCGCCAGCGGGCATGCCGGCTGGCTGCAGGCGCATATCCCCGGCGCACGGCATGCCGATTTGTTGAGCGACTTTGCGGACTCCCACGCCAGCTACAGCTTCGCCCTGCCAACCCCGCAAGCCCTGGTTCAGGCCCTGGCAAACCTGGGCTCAGGTGCCGGCAGCCAGGTCGTGATCTACGACCGCGCCGACGGTTTCTGGGCCGCACGCCTGTGGTGGATGTTGCGCGGGCTGGGTATTGCTGCGTCGGTGCTGGACGGTGGTTTCAACGCCTGGCAACGGGCGGGCTTAGCGCAGCACAGCGGGCAGCCGGCAATAACCAGCGCCGTCGAACCCTGGCCAATTCACGCCTATGCGCCACTGTGGATCGACCGTGCCGGCGTTGAAGCGGTGGTCGCAGGGGACTCACCCGGCGTACTGATCTGTGCATTGGGCGCCGCCTTGTTCGAAGGCACTGCAGCCACCCGCTACGCCCGGCGCGGGCACATTCCCGGCAGCCACAACCTGCCAGCACGCACGCTGTTTGATGCCCAGGGTCGCTACCTGCCCAAGGACGCCCTGGCCCTGGCCATCGGACCCACGCTGCTGCACAGCGACGGTCCACTGATTCTCTATTGCGGCGGCGGCATTTCGGCTGCGGCCAACGCCCTGGCCCTGACCCTGCTGGGTCGCCAGGACATCGCACTCTACGACGGCTCGCTCCAGGAATGGGCCGCCGACGCACGCTTACCAATGACTACCGGAGCAGCTCCGGCCTGACGCCTTCGCGGCGACCCCGGCTTTTTAATTTCGTACTGGCAACCCGTCCGTTGCGCAGCGCTGGGCCCCTTTGCGCCCAACAAAGCGCGAAGCGCCAGCGGGCAGGCCCTTGGAGCGCTCCTTTTATGGCAACACCGTACCGCCACACCCTGCTCGCCCTGAGCATCACCCTCGCCGCCACGGCCGCCCACGCCCAGGACGCAACCCTGGACACCGTCACCGTGGTCGGCGAACAGGCCACCGATTACCAGGCCAAAAAGGCCGCCGTCGCCGGCTTCGATAACGCCCCGTTGCTGGACACCCCGGCCTCGGTGGCGGTGATCACCGAGGCCCGCCTGAAAGACCAGCAAGCCCGCCTGCTGAGCGAGGTGTTGAAGAACGACGCCTCAGTGGGCGACAGCTACGCGCCGGTGGGGTACTACGAGAATTTCGTGGTGCGCGGCTTCTCGCTGAACCCCGCCAGCAGCTACAAGATCAACGGCCGTACCATCACCGGCGAACAGAACGTGGCGCTGGAGAACAAGCAGCAGGTGGAAGTGCTCAAGGGTCTGTCCGGGCTGCAAAGCGGCGTGTCCGAGCCCGGTGGCCTGGTGAACTACGTGAGCAAGCGCCCGGAGAATGTGCGCTCGGTGACCGTGTCCACCAACGAACACGGCGAGCGCTACCTGGCCACCGACGTCGGCGGCTGGCTCGGCGCCGAGCAGCAGGTGGGCGTGCGGGTCAACCTGGCCCACGAAGACATCCGCTCCTACGTCGACCACGCCGACGGCCAGCGGGATTTTGCGTCCCTGGCCCTCGACTGGAACATCAGCCCCAACGCCCTGCTGCAACTGAACGCCGAGTACCAGAACCGCGAGCAGCGCTCGGTGCCCGGTTATCAATTGCTCGGCGGCACCACCGTGCCCCACAACGCATCGCCACGGGATTTGCTGGGCTACCAGAGCTGGTCGAACCCGGTGGGCATCAAGTCGTTGAACCTCGATGGCCTATTCGAATACCGCTTCAACGAGGCCTGGAAAGCCAGCTTCAGCGCCTCCCGCAGCCGCGTGGTGATCGACGACTACAGCACCTTCGCCTGGGGCTGCTACGGCGCCGCCAGTTGCGCCAACACCGCAGTGCCCAACCACTTCAGCGCCGAGGGCGACTACGACATCTCGGACTACCGTAGCCCCGACGACACCCGCAGCAACGAAGAAGCCCAGGCCGCGCTTAACGGCCAGTTCGACACCGGGTTTCTCAAGCACGACCTGACCTTCGGCACCACCGCCTTCCGCCGCGTGGTGGACCGGCGCACGTCGATCAACGAATACATCGGCGAAGGCAATATCTACGAAAAACCGCCGGTGCTTGATCCTTACGAGGGCCCACTGGGCCACACCTACCGGCGCCTGGACAGCCGCCAATACGGGCTGTTCGCCAGCGACCGCATCAGCTTCAACGAGCAGTGGCAAACCATCCTCGGCGGGCGCCAGGTGCGCCTCGACGAAGAAACCTACGACCAGGCCGGCGACACCACCCGCCATACCCAGCGCAGTGTGTTTCTGCCCCAGGTGGCATTGATCTACAAGCCGCGCCCCGACACGACACTGTACGCCAGCTACAGCAAGGGCCTGTCCCTGGGCGGTACGGCAGCGTGGTTCAGCAGCAACGCCGATGAAGTACTGCCACCGACCACTTCGCGCCAGCTGGAAGTGGGGATCAAGCATGACTTGCAGCGCCTGAGCCTGACCGCCGCGCTGTTCCAGATCACCCAGGACCTGCAATACAACCGGCCCAACGATGACGGCACCATCACCTTTGTGCAGCAAGGCAAGCAGAAGAACGTGGGCCTGGAGCTCTCGGCCAACGGCCGGGTGACCGACAACCTGCAAGTCTCGGCCAGCGTGGCGGCGATTCGCGCCCGGGTGAGTGGCAGCGGCACCGACGACTATGACGGCCACCAGGCGATCAACGTGCCCAAGCTGCGTGCCAGCCTGCACGGCGACTACAGCATTCCCGGGATCAAGGGCCTGGCCCTGCTCGGCGGGGTGCAATACAGCGGCAGCAAGTACGCAAACCGCGAGGCCAGCGTGAAGGTCGACGACTATGCGGTGTTCGATGTGGGCGGACGCTACAGCACCAAAGTCGGTGATTACGATACTGTGCTGCGCCTGACCGTCGACAACCTGTTCGACAAACGCTACTGGCGCGACGTGGGTGAATCCGCGGGCGATGGCTACCTGTTCCTGGGCGCGCCACGCACCGCGCGGTTATCCGCCACCGTCAATTTTTGAGGCTGACTGTTCATGCGTAATCTGATTTTTTCCAGTGTGTGCCTGCTCTCCACCGCCCTCGTCGGCTGCCAGCAGCAACCACCCGCCAACGACCAGCTGGATGCGGTGCTGTGGACCCAAACGTCCATCGAGCACGAGCTGATCTACCGCCAGGTATTCGCCAACGCCACCCGGCAACTGGACGTGGCCCTCAACACTGCGGACTGGGACGCCCTGCCCTTGCCCCCGCGTAATCTGACCGGGTTGCCGCCGGCAGTGATCGTCGATATCGACGAAACCGTGCTCGACAACATCCCGCTGAACGCCCGGGACATCGTCAATAACCAGGTCTACTCCTACGACCGCTGGAACACCTGGGTCGACCAGGCCAAGGCCCAGGCGCTGCCCGGCGTCGCGTTCCTGCAGGCCGCCAAACACAAAGGCATCACGGTGTACTACATCACCAACCGTGAGCAAAGCCAGGTCCAGGCCACCGTCAACAACCTGCGCCTGCGAGGCTTTCCGGTAGACAGCGACCAGCAGGTACTGGCCGCCGGCACCCCGATTGGCGGCTGCGAACAGGCCGGCTACGGCAAGAACTGCCGCCGCCAATGGGTCGCCCAACATGCCCGCGTGCTGATCCTGGCCGGTGACTCCCTGGGGGATTTCGTGCAGGCCGAACACAACACCCTCGACGCCCAGCGCAAGGCCGCCGAACCCTACCTGGGCTGGCTCGGCCAACGCTGGTTCGTGCTGCCCAACCCGACCTACGGCAACTGGTACAGCGCGCCCTATGGCGACCAGGAAAAACTGCCCTTTGAACGCAAGCGCCAGCTCAAGCAACAGGCGCTGCACCTGCAAAATTGACCCTGAGGGGACCGTATGACGCCGCTGGAAATAGTCGCTGTGATTTTCAATATCGCCGGGGTGTGGCTCACCGCCCGACGAGTGCGCTGGTGCTGGCCGGTCAGTGTGGTCGCGGTGTTGCTGTACGGCTGGATCTTCTTCGAGGTGAAGCTGTATTCCGACATGCTCCTGCAACTGGTCTTCGCTGTGTTGCAGGGCTACGGCTGGTGGCGCTGGAGCACCGGGCGCATCGACGCGGGCAAGGTGCGGGTCGAGCGTTTGCCGGTGCAGGAAGCGTGGCGTCATTTATTCGCAGGTGTGATCGGCGCCCTGCTGCTGGGCGCCGCCATGCACCACTTCACCGATGCCGCACTGCCGTGGCTGGACTCGCTGCTCACCGCTTTCAGCCTGGTGGCCAGCCTGTGGGCGGCGCGCAAGTATGTGGTGAGTTGGTGGCTGTGGATCGTGCTGGATACGGTGTACGTCGGGCTGTTTGTGTACAAGGATTTGCAACTGACCGCCGCGTTGTATGCCGGGTTTGTGGTGCTGGCGGCGTATGGGTTGGTGTCGTGGCAGCGTGATTTGCGCCAACAGGAACAGTGAGTGAGCGGGCGATGCCCGCTTCACCCCTCAGATCTTGACGTTCTGCCGGATGTTCCAGCCAAACTTCACCGGGCCACCTTCCTTGCCACCGTCGGCCTTTTGCGCCTGGTAGCTGACTTCCACGCTGGCAAAATTCAGGGCGATGCTTTCCTGAAGTAGTTCACTGTTATCTTCAGTACGCCCAAGCAGGATCAGGAAGTGCCTGTCTTGAAAAGGCGAACGCTCCTACATTCATTTGCGCCATGCCCTCTCTACTCTCTCGGCTCTCGCAAACTCCAGGAGTTAAGGAATGGCTGCTTCCCTGCTGAAAGACGGATTCCCTTCAGCCCATCTCACCACCCGCCAACGGATTGAAAACAGCCTCGACCTGCATCGATTGTTCTTCGCCATCGACAGCGATCCAGCGCTGATCGGCGCTGGCGTGGTGTACATCGATGAGCAGTTCAACGTGGTGACCCTGCGCGACTTCCAGCCGATTTGCAGTGTGGTGCCCAAGAAGGTGGTGTTGCGCGAGGCGCCCAGGTATGTGGGGCCTTCTGAGTTCAAGCGGATGCTGACCCATGAGCCTCGGGAGTCGAAGCGGGTGGCCGAGGCACTGAATACGGCCGTGACGTGTACCGGGGCGATACTGAGCTGGGTGGTGATTTCGAGCGGGATTGCGCTGATGCCGTTTACGGCCGGGACCAGTGCGGTGATTACGTTTATTGGCCAAGCGGCTACCGCCGCCAGCACTGCCCAATGTCTTATAGGGTTGGGTCGAACGAGTGCTGAAGCGTTCGCACCGCAGGCTCTTGATCGCCTGGACAGCACCACGTGGTTTGAAGCGGTAACCGTTGCTCTGGATGGTGTTGCTTTGCTGGGAGTTGCTACTTCGACATTGACCACAGTAAAGGCCATCCAGGTCACCACGAAAGTAACCGGCAAATCCGTTCAACAGGTACTCAAAGGCCTCACCCGACAAGAGCGGGTCAAGCTGAATGATGAGTTACTCAAAATCCGGGACCCGCGCCTGACGTCAAAATTGCTCAAGTTGAAACAGGCTTCCGGTGCCGCCACCAAACGCATCAGTGCTACGCAAATGCAGCGAGCGACCACCAACCACATCAGAGACGCCTTGGCTGCAACGCTGGGTTTTACCAGCAGCGCCATGTCAGGAAACGTCAAGACACTGGCTATCGGAATCTATGAAGAGGTTAGCCAGTGAACATGCGCAAAAAGACAAAAAATCTGAGCAATGTGGCCGGAGACTTTAAAGACTGGAAAGCAATGAGCGGGAAAGACCTCTACTATTCGATTTTTTTCTTTGAAGACCCGCGACCACTGCTGAAGCGCTACATGCCTACCATCGCGAGCTGGATGCTTGCGGGGTGTTTTTCCATCGCAATGATGGGCATCTTGGTTCTAGTAACCTACCTTGATAATGCCCCCGAAGATCGCACGCTACGTAATTGGTTTTTTGGCGGATTGGCTGTAAGCATATTGTTTTCCCTGGCGCAGATTCAGGTTGTGTACGGCCGGCCCCACTGGGTCTGGATGAACGTAGGGGTCTATTTCGCTTGCCTGCTGATATCTCTCCCCGCCATCACCTACCGCCCCAACCCTTACCTCTACTCCATGGCGCTGCTTGGCCCGCTGGTGGGCTTGCTGATCCTCAACAGCAACCGCTGCCGGGAAATGCGCCAGAAAATGCTCGAGATCCGCCACAAACGCGAAGCGATCATTGCGACGCTGAAAGAACAGGGAAAATGGAAGTGGTGGTGACCTGCGCCAACAGGAACGGTAGAGTCACGCCCACGCCCGGCCTGCACACGGAACCCAGGATGCCTTTCGACCCGATTTCACCGCACTACCAGCGCATTCGCGAACAGATCGCCCACGATATCGCGGCGGGTGTGCCCCAGGCGGATGAGAAATTCCCGTCCGAACGGGAGATGATCGAGCGCTTCGGCTGCACCCGGGTCACCTTGCGCCAGGCCTTGCAGCAGCTGGAAGCCGAAGGCCTGGTGTATCGGGAAAACCGTCGTGGCTGGTTTGTAAGCCCCCGGCGCATCCGCTATGACCCAACACGCATCAGCGGCTTTATGGATTACGTAAGTGCCCAAGGCCGTACGCCGCGCACCGAATGCCTGCACGCAGAGCTGCGCCCCGCGGGCGACTGGCTGGCCAGGCGGATGGGCCTCGCGTCGGCGGATGAGCCGATGTTTTTCCTGCAACGGCGGCGCTGGATCGACCGGCGGCCAGTGTTGCTGGAGTTCAATGCGCTGCTGGCAAGCTGGTGCCCGGGGCTGCTGGACGCCGACTTGAATACCTCGCTGACCCAGCTGCTGCGGGAGCGGTTTTCCCGGGTGCAGTCGCGGTGTGAGCTGGAGATGCACATTGGCACCGTGAATGAAGAGCAGGCCGAGTTGCTGCAATTGTCCACCGGGTCCACCAGTGTTTATCTGGAACGCTTGAACTTCGGCGAAAACGACCAGCCGGTGGAGTTCGACCAGGAGTTCTGGCGCCCGGATGCATTGTCGATCGTGATGGAGACGCGCTATCCCGGGACCTGAATTTCACACCTGTGAAAGCTTGTGACTTGTTGCCAACAAACCCGTTTTCACTCGCTTGCAGCGCCTAATATCCAGTCCTCGTGCGCCCATCACATGGACTGAACCGATGATCACCCGCCCCGAAAAGTCTGCCTCCCCCCGCGTCGATCAACCCAACGCTCCCGAGCGCGTTTTCGACGCTGTCCTGAACAAAGCCAAAATCCTCGCCACCTCGGGAACAAGCGACAAAACCCTCAAGCCCGACGACTACAAGGAAGTCACCGCCCTCCCGGCCAAACTCGACATCGACAAGCTCAAGGTCATTTCCGAAGACAAAGACGCCGGGGTGATCTACTTCGAACAGGACGGCGCCAAATACAAGATCAGCGCCGAGGGTGCGGCCAACGCCCAGGACGGCTTCGACGTATTGAAGAACCTGCGCTTCGGCCATGCCGTGGCCCCGGTCAATCAGGGCGGGCCCGACGAAGGCACGCCGCTGTACACCTTCCTCCAGACCCTGGCCGAAACCCAGGGCACCCCGGCCGGCAAGGCCATTGTCGAAAGCCTGAAGAACCCCGACCAGCAGCTGCTGCGCGAAGACGGCGACGGCGTGCGCCTGGCCAACATCAAATCCGTGGGCAAGGCCGAAGACGGCATCCTCAAGGTCAGCCTGGAAAACGGCAAGACTCTGGTCATTTCCGAATTGCTCACGCCCCAGGCGTTCAGCACCTACACCCAGGCCGGGGTGACCAAGGAAGCCCTCAATGACGGCAAATCCAAAGGTTATGAAGAAGTCACCAGCCTGCCGGGCGACCTCGATTTCAGCCAGTTGAAAGTGGTGTCGGAAGACAGCAGCGCCGGGGTGATCCTGTTCGAGCACCAGGGCCACAAGTATGCGATCAGCAAGTCCGAAGCCGACCTGCCACAACCCGGTGCCGACCTGAGCAACCCCAACCCCAACGCCGGCGGCACCTTCTACAACTTCCTCCACGCCGTGCACGCCAGCGAAGGTTCCCAGGCCTTCGACTACATCAAGAACGCCCAGTCCCTGCCTGGCCAGGAACTGCTGCGCAAGGACGAGGCCAGCCTGAAGCTGGGTGACATCAGCAAGGTCGACGCGCCCATGGACGGCATCCTGGTGGTCAACCAGGCCGACGGCAAATTGCTGGTAGTGTCCAAGGACATCACCCCCGAAGCCTTCGCCGCCTACACCACCAAAGGCCAAACCCTGGCCGGTATCGAAAAGGCCAAGGGCGACGGCTACACCCTCGCCGGCCCGGACGCTTACCTGGGCTCCACCGAAGACATCATGAGCGTCGGCGGCGCCGGGGATTATGGCCCGGGGCTGATCGCCTTCACCCAGCACAAGCCGGGGGGCAGCGAAGAGAAAATCGTGGTCTCGGAAGACAGCAACCCACAGATGTTCGAACAGATTTCCGGCTACCGCAGCGACATCGCCGCGCAGACCACCGACGTCGACAAGCTGCGCACCGACAACGGCCTGCCGCCGCTCAAGGACGTGTCCGTCGACAACCTCACCACCACCGAAAAAGATGAAAGCGGCAACCCGCTGTCGGTGCAGGACCTGTCGATGAAAACCCTGGTGGACAGTTACCGCGCCGGGGTCAAGGACGGCAGCATTGGCAAGGACGACCCGCGCGCCAAGTTCCTGCGGGCGGTGGAAGCCCGGAGCATGGCCGACAACGGCATGTCGATCATTCCCGAGCACGGTTTCGGCAACCAGGGCATCGCCACCACGCCCATCGACGTGACCTCCCGGGACGTGCGCGACAACATCTTCGACACCAAGGCCATCGACCAGACCATCAACGACCTGCTCGGCGACTCGACCATCCAGCACGACATCAAGGCCAACCACGACGCGGCCCTGGGCAAGGTCGACGGCGGCCAGGCCAAGGTCGATGAAACCAAACAGAAACTGATCGACAGCACCTCCTCAGAGAATTTCACCAAGTACATCAAGTCACTGCAGGACAGTGGCAAGACCGAACTGGCCACCCAGGAAATCCAGACCGCCTACACCGCCCTGGCCGATATCGACCCGGCCAAGGCCGACAGCTTCCTGCAAAACCTGCAGATCGATGGCTACACTGATGCCGTCGAAAAGCTGATGGACGACCCGACCAAGATCTCTGACGACAACACTGCGTTGGCCACCACCGACAACACCATGGCGATCTTGTCGATGCTCAAGGGCAGCGCCGACGGCCTGCCGCGCCAGGCGCTGGGGGTGTATTCGAAATTTGTCGACCAACTGCTCAAGGACAAAAACGCCGCCGCCGACTTCGGCAAGGCGATGATTTCCCTCGGCGACACCTGGCAGAAAAACGGCGTGATCAGCTTCAGCGACATCGACAAGGCCGTGAGCAAGGAGATCATGCCGGGCCTCAGCGAAGAGAACCGCAGCGCGTTCGTGAAGAACCTCAACTTCCTCAAGGACAACGGCGTACTCGGCTCGGTGGGCGGTGCAATCGGCATGGGCCGGATCGTCTACCAACTGGCGGGCCAGGGCGGCAAGCTGGCGGATACGCCGATGAAACGCCTGGGCATCGCCAACGACTTCCTCGGCTTCCTGGGCACCGGCTCGCATTTCGCCACACTGGGCTTGAAGGTCTACGACAAATTGCGCGGCACCAACGCCTACAAACTGATGGGCTTCGATCGCTCCCTGCCCGACCTGTGGGCCAAGCCCGGCGAGGGTTACCACGCGCTGCCCAAGGACGCCGAAGCGGTGCAGAAGAAGTACTTCGAGATCGTCGACCAGGCCATGGACGACGGCAAGGACGTGGGCAAGGCCCTCAACAGCGGCGGCTGGAGCGACGAAGGCGCGAAGAAGGTCCAGGAAGGCATCGAAAAAGGCATCGCCAGCCGGGGCGGCGTGGCCGGGGCCGGGTTTGGCGCGAAGTTCGCCAGCAGCGCGATCAAGGTGATCGGCATGGCCACCGACGTGGCAGGCGGCGTGATCAGCGTGGTGCAGGCGGCGTTCACCCTGCGTGACGGTGTGCGCGAGAAAGACCCGGTGAAAATCGCCTCGGGCTCACTGTCCATGGCGGGCGGTGTCAGCAGCCTGGTGGGCGCGGCAGGCGGCGTGCTGGGAACGCTGGGGGTGACCGGGCGGATCATTCCATTCCTGGGGCCGGTGGGCTTCTTGATCTCCGGTGCGTTGTCGTTTGTCGGGGCGATTTTGAGCACGGTGCAGTCCCATAAGCTGCACAAGATCTCGATGCAGAACTGGGACCAGATCCAGGACTTCAAGCAGGACGGCTTGCTCAAGCCCAATGGCGATGAGGCGTATGTGTGGTTGCAGACGTACCTGTCCGACTGGGGCCAGCGGGATGCGCCGCAGGACCAGAGCATTTTTGATTTCCGCAAGGAAGAGTGGGATGCGCGGTCGAGTATTCGTGGCGGGGATCATCGGCGCGATCATCCGGACTTCATCGGGGACGGGAACAACCGTAATTCAGAGGACTACAAATACTCACTGAAACCGTCGGAATGGACCAATGAGAACCACGACATCATCTGGCGGGTGGGGGATGGGTATGGCGGTGAATACCATGATGTGGACAAGCCCTGAGCCAACTGGCACACCCTAAATCCAATGTGGGAGCTGGCTTGCCTGCGATGGCAATGTATCAGGCACCCACTTCAGTGCCTGACCCAACGCTATCGCAGGCAAGCCAGCTCCCACATTTTGTTCGGTGTTCGGCTCAAGAGTGGGATGCGCTCAAGCATTCGCTGAAACCGTCGGAATGGACCAAGGAGCACCACGACATTATCTGGCGGGTGGGGGATGGATATGGCGGTGAATATCACGATGTCGACAAGCCCTGATCCAACTGGCACACCCTGAATCCAATGTGGGAGCTGGCTTGCCTGCGATGGCAATGTATCAGGCACCATTTCAGTGCCTGACCCACCGCTATCGCAGGCAAGCCAGCTCCCACATTTTGTCCGGTGTTCGGCTCAAGAGTGGGATGCGCTCAAGTATTCGCTGAAACCGTCGGAATGGACCAATGAGAACCACGACATCATCTGGCGGGTGGGGGATGGGTATGGCGGTGAATATCACGATGTCGACAAGCCCTGATCCAACTGGCACACCTAAATCCAATGTGGGAGCTGGCTTGCCTGCGATGGCAATGTATCAGGCACCCACTTCGGTGCCTGACCCACCGCTATCGCAGGCAAGCCAGCTCCCACATTTTGTCCGGTGTTCGGCTCGGGATCGTCAGATCAACCGCGCCGCCACCAGCCAATCCGCCACCGCCTGGAACGAAGCATCCGGCACCGGATCTCCCGGCACGGTTTTCCTGGCAATCGCCTCCGCCAAAACCCTGTCCGGCGCCTGCGGTATCCCTAAGTCAAACGCCTCCTGCAACATCCCCAACGCCTCCTCCGGCGAGGCCCGGCATACCACCACCGGCACCGGGGTCTCGCCACGCACATAACGCACGCCAATCACCCAGCCATCGGTGGTGCCAATCATCATCGACGCGCGGCCCAACCCCAGCTTGGTGGCCAACGCCTGCATTTCCTGGCGCTGGCGCCGCCGCTCGCTCTTGATCAGCGGGTCGCCATCAATGTCCTTGCGTTCGCGCTTGGTCTCGCTGCGGGTCATTTTCATGTCGCGGCCGAACAGCCAGCGCTGCATCAACACGTCCACACCGCCCACCAGGATGAACGCCGCGAGCACGGTGAACACCAGAGGCTTGAGCACCAGGAAAAACGTCGATTCGATACACCCGGCGCCACACCGCGACGACTCCATCAATGCCTGCAACGCATGCCGCCCCACCACGTAGAACGCCACCGCCAGCACATGCACCTTGATCAGGCCCTTGATGAACTCCACAAAGTTGCGCAGGGCAAACAGCTTCTTGAAGCCTTCCGCCGGGTTGATGCGCTTGAACTCCGGCTTGATCGGCTCCACGGAAAACACAAAGCCACGCATGGTGATGATATTGGTCAGGATCACCACACCCGTAGTCACCGCCATCACCGGCAAGGTGATGCCGATCACCAGTTGCTCGGCATGGTCCAGCACCCGTGGCCACACCGTGGCGAACGGTTCGATGTAGATCTGCGCGGTGAGGTCGATCAGCGCCGTGACCTGGGCCTGGGCCCGTGGCGCAAGAATGGAAATGCACAGGGTGCAAAACAGGATGACCATGCCCGAGACCAGGTCCTGGCTCTTGGCGACCTGGCCCTTCTTGCGCGCGTCCTTGAGCTTTTTGTCCGTGGCCGGCTGGGATTTTTCTTCGCTGGTATCGCCCATACGCTACTCCATGCCCGCCAGGGTTTTCAGCAGTTCCACCGTGCCGCGAAATTCCGCCAACTGGTCCAGCATCAATGGAATCAGGAAGCCGATGTAGATCACCATCAGGATCGAGAAAAACAGGTTTTTCACCGGCAGCGACAGGTCGAAAATATGCAGGTTCGGCGCCATGCGTGACAGGTAAGCCAGCATCAAATCGGTGACCAGCAGCGAGATGATCAGCGGCGACACCATGAGCACCCCGACGCGCATGATCTGGTCGAGGATCGACAACACCGCCAGCAACGCCGAGCTGGCGAACACCGGGGTAAACGCGGTCACCGGCCACAGTTGGTAGCTGTGGTAATAGCCGTCGACCATCAGGATAAAACCGCCGGACATGAAGAACAGCGTGATCAGCATCACCGTCAGCAAGGTGGACATCACACTCGACTCCCCGGTGGACAGCGGGTCCACCAGTTGCGCCATGGTCGAGCCGCGCTGCAGGTCGATCAACTCCCCCGCCACTTCCGCCGCCCAGAACGGGATGCCGAACAACAGGCCGATCAGGATGCCGATCAGGAACTCCTTGATCAGCAACCCGGCGATAAACAGGCTGCCGTGGTTGGGCATCGAGGTCATGGCGTCGAACACCGGCATGAACATCGGGATCGAAATGGCCACGGCCACGCAGCCGCGAATCATCCCGGTGAGCCCGAGGCGGTTGAACGCCGGGGTGATCACCACCACGCCCATGGCCCGGCAGGCAGCCAGCGACGCCGAGCTGATCACCGGGTAGGCGACTTCCAGAAACTGTGCGGTAAGGCTGGCATCCATGGGCGGTCAGCGCGTCCACAAGGGGAAATTGTCCAGCACCTGGCTGCCGAGTTCCGCCACTTGCCCAGCCAGCACCGGGCCCAGGAACACGATGGTCAACAACACCGCCACCAGCTTCACCACCTGGGGCAAGGTCTGGTCCTGGATCTGGGTCAGCGCCTGGAACAGGCCCACGCTCAAGCCGACGATAATCGCCACCCCCAGCGCCGGCGCAGAGAGCATCAGCACGGTCATCAGTGCCTGTTTCATCAATGACAGGAAAACGTCCTGGCCCATGGGTCGTGCCTCAGCCGTAACTCAGAATCAAACCGTGCATCAGGCGCGACCAGCCGCTCAATGACACGAACAGGAAGATTTTCAGCGGGATCGAAATCAGGTTCGGCGAGACCATCGACATGCCCATCGCCATCAACACGTTGGACACCAGCAAATCCACCACCAGGAACGGGATGTACAGCAAAAACCCGATCTCAAAGGCCCGGGTCAGCTCCGAGCTGACGAACGCCGGGATCAGCACCACCAGGTCGTCATCGCGCAGGTCGGCACGGGCTTCCGGCGACCAGATGGTCTCGGTGGCCTGCACGAAAAACCCGCGCTCGGACTCGTTGGCGAAACGCGCCAGGTGCGCCTGCAACGGCGGGCGCAAGGCATCGCCGAGGTCCTTGAGTTGCTCGACGTGCTCGATGTTCAGGTCGCGCCCTTCCACCTGGCGGTACATGTCGCCAATCAACGGCGTGGTGACGTACACCGACAGAATCAGCGCAATGCCGTACAGCACCAGGTTCGGCGGGGTCTGCTGCACGCCCAGGGCGTTGCGGATCAGGAACAGCACCACCGAGATTTTCATGAAGCCGGTGAGGGTCACCACCGCCAACGGGATCAACCCGATGGTGGCAACCACCAGGATGATCTCGATCAGGTTCGGCTGATAACCGGTCATGGGGTGGCAAAACTCAGGAGGCGCACGCCCAGGCCGTCACCGATTTTCACCAGTTGGCCCTGGCCGACGCGGCGGCCGTTGACCATCAGGTCGACGCCATCCACGGTCGGGGTATTGAGTTGCAGCAGGCTGCCCGCGCCCAGTTCCCGCAACTGCGCAAGGGTCAGTTCCAGGCTGCCGACCTGGCACACCAGCTTGAGGGGCAAATCGTCCAGGGCCGCGGCGGTATCGACATCAGTCATTGTGTTCTCCATGTCCAAAAGGGGCGTTTTCAAAGCTTCCTGTAGCTGCAGCGACGCGCCGTCACGCTGGCAGCGGGCTTGCAAGCGGCCCTCGAGGTCCAGCAGCCAGCCGCTGCCGGGTTCGAGCATCAGCACATCGCCGGGCTGCAAGCTGCGCAACTCGCCAAGACTCAGCCATTGCCGCCCGGCCACCACCGACAGGGTCTGGCGCAGCGCGGGCAACGGGTCGGCCTCGATCTGGCCGTGCTGCTCCAGCAACTGCGCCACCAGCAGCGCGGCGCTTTCGCTCAAGTCCAGCTGGGCGGCCATGGGCGGGGTGTTGCCGAAGGTCAGGGTCAACGCCAGGTGCACGGCGTAAGGCCGTTGTTCTTCATGGGTTTCGAGTAACTGCACGGGGTGGCCGAGCAAGGGTTCGAGGCGCTCGATCAGATCCAGCACGGCCAGTTCCAGCAGCAGCGAGCGCGGCAATGACGGCAGCACTTGCGCGTCGAACTGCAACGCCAGCGGCACCAGCACCTGCTGCACCGCGTCGGCCGAAAGGCGCAGGCGCGCCGGGGATTGCCCGAGCAGCAGCAACACATCCCGAGGTGTTTTCAGCGGCTGGGGATCGGCGGCCCAGGCGACGCTCAAGTCCTGCCCGGCACAACGGCCCTGCCACGCATGGCGCCGGCGGTGCAGTTGGTTATGCAGCGGGAGCAGCGCCGGGTCGTAGTGTTCAAGCCAGGGCGCCAACGGGTCGGCAAGGGCCACGATCATGTGCCGAGCCCTTGTTCTTCGCGCAGTTCGCCGGCGACACGCTCACTGTTTTCGCGCCCGTCCAGCAGGCTTTGCCAGGCATCGGACTGACGCTGTCGGTTCAGGCGTTCCTGGCGGAACAGGTCGCGCTCACGCTCCTGGGTTTGCAGGGTGCTGGACACCTGGCTGATGTCGCCCTCAAGCAGTTGCTCAGCATCGGACAAGCCCCGCAGGCGATCCTGGGCCGCCTGCCAACTGGCCACCGACAGGCCTTCGGTCAGCGAGGCGTAGATCTCGCCGGCTTCACGGGCGACGGCTTCACGGTGCAGGCGCAGTTGTTCCTTGGCGTCGCTCAGGGCGCCGTGGGTTTGCGCGCAGCGTTGCTGTTGCGCCGCCAACTGGCTGGCCGCCCGTTGTTCACGCAGCACCCGTAGGGTTTGCAGGGTGCGCAGTTGTTCAGTCTTCATCGGTTCTTTTTCTCCATCGTCATACCAACACCGCACTCGCTGAGTGCATGAAGATTGAATATTGATGTCGGCTGCACTGACGCCATCGCAGCCTCGCTGAAGCTCGACAGCTCCCACACTGGATCTTCATGGCTGATTAAATCGCGCTGCGTTTTCGGGCTCATGCCAGCACCGCACTCGCTGAGTGCATGAAGATCGAATGTGGGAGCTGTCGAGCCCAAGCGAGGCTGCGAAAGCGGTGGGTCAGGCAACATCCATGTTGGCTGTACTGACGCCATCGCAGCCTCGCTGAAGCTCGACAGCTCCCACACTGGATCTTCATGGCCGGTTAAATCGCGCTGCGTTTTCGGGCTCATGCCAGCACGGCACTGGCTGGGTACATGAAGATCGAATGTGGGAGCTGTCGAGCCCCGGCGAGGCTGCGAAAGCGGTGGGTCAGGCAACATCGATGTCGGCTGCACTGACGCCATCGCAGCCTCGCTGAAGCTCGACAGCTCCCACACTGGATCTTCATGGCCGGTTAAATCCCGCTCCGCCTCCGAACTCATGCCAGCACGGCCCTCGCTGAGTGCATGAAGATCGAATGTGGGAGCTGTCGAGCCCCGGCGAGGCTGCGAAAGCGGTGGGTCAGGCAACATCCATGTCGGCTGCACTGACGCCATCGCAGCCTCGCTGAAGCTCGACAGCTCCCACACTTTCGGGCTCATGCCAGCACCTGGCGCATGCGGATCAAGGTGTGTTCGGAGCTGCTGGGCTCGTCGGCGTTCTGGCGCAGGAAGGCTTCGATTGCAGCGTGGCGGCTGATCGCTTCGTCGGCCAACGGGTCGCTGCCGGCGGAGTACTCGCCGACGCGGATCAGCATTTCAATTTCGCCGTAGCGCGCCATCAGCTCACGGATGCGCATCGCCAGGCGCTTGTGTTCGTCACCGGCGACCTGCTCCATCAAGCGGCTGCGACTGCGCAGCACGTCCACCGCCGGGAAGTAGTTGCGCTGGGCCAGTTCGGCGCTCAGGGCGATGTGCCCGTCGAGGATCGAGCGCGCTTCCTCGGCCACCGGGTCGCTGGCGGCATCGCCTTCGGTAAGCACGGTGTACAACGCAGTGATGCTGCCACCGGGGCCCGGGCCGGCGCGCTCCAGCAGCTTGGGCAAGGTGGCAAAAAACGACGGCGGGTAACCGCGACGGGTCGGCGGTTCACCCACCGCCAGGCCGATCTCGCGCTGGGCCCGGGCGAACCGTGTAAGGCTATCCATCAGCAGCAGCACGTTGCGACCCTGGTCGCGGTGGTACTCGGCCAAAGTGGTGGCGACAAATGCCGCCCGCACCCGCTCGGCGGCAGGACGATCAGAAGTGGCGACGACGGCGACGGTACGTGCACGGGCCTGGGCGTCCAGTTGCACGTCCAGCAGTTCGCGCACTTCCCTGCCCCGCTCGCCGATCAGGCCGATCACAATCACGTCGGCCTCGCTGTTGCGGATGATGCTCGCCAGCAACGAGGACTTGCCCACCCCGGGTTCGCCGAAGATGCCCATGCGCTGGCCCTGGGCAAGGGTCAGCAAGCCGTCGATGGAGCGAATGCCCAATGCCATGGAGCGCACGATCAGCTGCCGGGAGAACGGCGCCGGTGGCTCGGCGTGCAAAGGGTAAGTCTGCAAGTTCAGGGTCGGCGGTATGCCGTCGCCGTCGAGAAACTCGCCCATGGGGCTGATCACCCGCCCCAGTTGCGCGTCCCCCACCGCCACGCCGAGGCTTTCACCGGTGGCGATGATCTGGGTGCGGGTCGACAGGCCTTCCATGGAACCGATAGGCGACAGGATCGCTTCGTCACCATCGAAGCCGATCACCTCGGCACTCAGGCTGCGGCCGCTGACCGGGTCCCGCAGATGGCACAGCTCGCCGATGCTCGCGCCCGCAACACTGGCCCGCAACAACACCCCACGAATACTCAGTACGGTGCCTTGCATCGGGCGCAAGCGGGCCTGGGACAGCCGCTCGCTCAGGCGCGGCAGCAGATGATTGAGGTTCATGCCACGCCCTCTTCGGCAAAGGGCAACAGGCTGCGGCGCAGTGTTTGCAGTTGCGCCTCCAGCCCCAGCTCCACCGAACCCGCCGGGCTGCTCAGGCGGGCCTGGCCCGCGCTCAATTGCGCGTCGGCTTCTACCGCTATGCCGTCCTTGAGCAACTGTTGACGCAAGGCATTCACTTCCGCAGGCGGCACCCACAAGGTCAAGGCCTGGCCCTGGCGAAACGCACTCAAGGCCTGGCGCGTGCAACGCACCACGCGGTCGGTATCGTCCAGCTCGCCGAGCACTTCACGCACGATGCCCAGGGCCAGGTCCGCCAGCGACGCTTCAAGCCCGGCCAGGTAATGCTGGACCTGGGACTGGGTTTCCAGCAGCAACTGCGCGACCTGTTCGGCGCCTTCCCGGCGCGCGCTTTCAAACCCTTCGGCGCGGGCGGTGTGCAGCCACTGGTCGCTGTCAGCCTTGATCTGCTCGGCGTGGTCCCTGGCGGCTTGCACAAAGGCAAAACCATCGGTCCACAACGCCGCCTCCTCGGCACGCAGGATCCGCGCGGCGGGACGGCTGGGTAATTCACTCATGGGCAAGTTCCTCGGCGAGCAACCGGGCGGCGACGGTCTGGACAATTTCCAGGTCGCGGGGCAAGCGCCCGCTGTAACCCTTGGGCGCCGCAAACCGCAGTTGCAGCCAGCCTTGCAACTCGGCGGGCTGGGCTTGCAGCCAGGCGGCGACACAGGTGAGGCCATCACGGTCGATGGCATCGATCAATTCGGCGGGCTCGCGCAACAGGTCGGCCGCGCCGCCCAACTGCCGGTTCGCCAGGGCCAGGGCAAAGGCTTCCTGGCCGAGGCCTTCACGCAGTTCATTGACCACCTCGCGACGGATCTCCCGGCTCAGGGTCGAGCCATGCCAGATCGCCCCGCACAGCCTGGGCAGGCGTTCGAATTGCGCCGGGTTCAGCAACAGCACCGGCAAATCGGCGGCGGGCGGCGTGACCAGATGCGCCAGCGGCGCCAACTGATAATGACTCGCCAGCAACTGCTCAAGCCGCGAGCGAAAACGCGGTTGCACATGCAGGGCTTGCAGCACCTCGACCGGCAGGCCTTCGCCGAAACACTCGCCGAGGCTTTGCTCGCGCACAAACTGCAACGGCTGGGCGATCAGGCCCTGCCAACGCTCAAACAAGCTCATTCACCCTCCTTGAGCACATACAACGCCTGGGACTGGCGCCGCGCCCATTGCTGGCGGGCCAACACGCCACAGGCGCCGAGGGCCAGCAGCAGCAAGCCGCCAAACAGCAGCCGCGCCTGGTTGAGGTTGTCTTCCAGCAGCCACAAGCCCATGAAGCGCGCCAGCCGCGGTTGTGCCGAGTTCTGGCTGACGGACACCGCGGCCTTGATCGCCGTCACCGACACACCGTCGTAGCTCAGGCCGGAAATGCCGTTGGCCACCAGGGTCTTGATCTGCGGGATCAGCGTATTGATGTCGGTGCCCGGGTCGTAGCGCACCAGCACCGAGGCCGACGACGGCGAGATCACGCGCTTGAGCAGGTCATTGTCCGGCAGCACCACGTGCACCCGTGCCGAGACGATGCCGTCGATCTGCGACACCGAGTGGGACAGTTCTTCGCTCAAGGCGTAGATCATCTGTGCCCGCTCCTGCACCGGCGACGAGACCAGGCCGTTGCCCTTGAACACCTCGCCCATATTGGAAAAGCTCTGCTGGGGCAGGCCGGCGTTGTCCAGCAGGGTCATGGCTTCGGCGAAGCGCTGTTCGTCGACCACCACTTTCAACTGGCCGTTGTCCTGCACCTTGCGCGTGGCCGGGATGCCGTCGCGCAGCAGCACGGCGACCATGGCGTTGGCGTCGCGCTCGCTGAGGTTGGTGTAGAGGTCCATGTCGCAGGCCTGCAACAGGCTGGCGAGCACGCCGATCAGCAGCAGGCGCAGGGCACGATTCGGGCTTGGCATGGCGTTATTGACCCTTGAGCAGCGTGTTGGCGGAACCGGAAATCTGCGTCGCACCACGCACCACCATCTGGGTTTCGATGGAGTAGTCGAACATCTTGCCCAGTGAATGGACGATCTGGTCGACCTGCTGCTCGGCGACTTTCTTGCCCGGCTCTGCCGTGGGTGAGGCACCCGAGGTGCGGATGTCCGCAGCGGCCACTTGCGGTGGCGCCGACGGGTTATTGGTGAGCACATCGGCGCGCTCGGAAAAGGTCCGGGAGCGGTCGATAAAACTGTTCAGGCGCTCCATCAGGCCCGAGCCGATCTGATGGGGGCTGGCGCCCTCGGGCATACCCTTGGCCGTATTGGCCATGTGCTCGAACAGATTCTGCGAGGCCCCCGCGGGCCCCGCGCCGGCGGACGGCGGCAAGGCCGCGGCGCCGGCTGCGAGACTGATGGTCATGGCTGCGCCCTACTCTTCGTCGTCATCGGACAGGGCGTCATTCAGCATTTCCTGCGCCTTGGGCATGATGATGAATTGACCGCCGATGGTGACCGCCTGGGTGATCAGGGCATCGGTGAATTCGGCGTCGGTCATCTCCGGTTTGTCGGCGCTCTTGGCGTTATCCACCGCGGCGTTGAACTTGGCTTCAGGGCTCGCGCCACCGGGGGCGAGGTTGCTGTCTACGGCGGTTACGGACATGGTCATGCTCCTTTGCTGGGGTTGGGGTGAATCAAGGGGTTTCGGTGCTCACCTGGGCACCGCGAAATACCCGCACGCCGTGCTCGCGTGCAACAACGGGCGCGGCGGCCTTGGGTTGCAGGTGATCCACATGCTGCTGGACCAGCGCCAGGTACGGCGGCGGCCCGGAGACGAAGACTTCATCGCCCTCGGGGCCGTTGCGCATCGACAACTGCTGGCCGAACACATCGAGGTTGTTCAAATAGGCTTGCAACTGGTCCAGGTTCAGGGCGCTGGCCTTGAACAGCCTGGTGCTGATTTCGTCGCTGGCATTGAGGTACAGCAAGTTGCCGTCGAAGTACCAGGTCAGGCCGTTGGTGCTGCACAGCGTCTGCAGGAACTCCCCGGCGGTGGCCGCGCGCACGGTGCTGCGGGCCTTGCCGCGAACCTTGTCGGAGAGCACCAGCGGGATGTCGAGGTTGTGGCCGAACTCTTCGAGGGCGGCGCGCACGTCCTGGTCCACCAGCACGTAGGCGTAGGGTTTGGCGAACCACTCGGGCTCTTCGTCGGCGTGGGCGACGGAGGTGCCAAACAGCACCGACAGACATAGGAGCGCCATGGAAAATATGCTTACATGGCGTCCGCCTTCGCCCAACGAGTTGTGACGATGACCAAACACTTTTTGCTTGCCGGCAGCCTGTTGCTGGCCGCCTGTTCCAGCCCTGCCCCGAGCGATTCCGACCGTTCGGTAAAGCTGGCCAACGACCTGAACAAACGTGGCGACTACGCCAGCGCGGCGGCGCTGTATGAACGTGCGGCCCAGCAACCGGGCGCCGGCATCGACCTGTGGCTCAAACTCGGCCAGGCACGGCTCGACGGCAACGATGCGGCCGGTGCCGAGCGCGCCTTCCAGCAAGCCCTCGGCCTTCAGGCCCACGACGCCGACGCCTTGCTGGGACTGGGCACCGCACAACTGCGACTGGGCAAAACCCAACGCGCCGTGACGGCCCTGGGGCAAGCTGCAGAGGCCAGCCAAACGCCGGTCGCCTACACCCGGTTGGGCATCGCTCAAGTGCTGAATGGCCAGGCCGTCGCGGCACAAACCGCCTTCGCCAAAAGCCTGAGCCTGCAACCCGACGACCTCGACAGCCGCTGCAACCTGGCGCTGGCCTATGCCCTTGGCGGCCAGGCGCAGCAGGCGCTGGACACCATCGCCCCGATCACCCAATCCCCCCGCGCGTTGCCACGGCATCAGCGTAATGAGTTGTTGGTGCTGGTGTTGGCGGGCTACGAACAACGAGTCGCCAGCTTGCCGCTGGACGACATTCCGGCGGCTGAGCGAGTACGGCTGGTTGCCGAAGCCAATCGCATCAAAGCCATCAGCGACCCGGTTGCCCAGGCGCGGGAGTTGGGGTTGGTGGATACGCACTAAACCCAACAGCTTTTGATCTTGCTGTTGCACTGCTTTTGACGTTGCTTTTGATCTATCAGGCCCCGTTAACCACGATGGCCGCAAGCAGGCACGGTGTAGCGGGTAAATCGGCAAGGATGCCGATTTAGCCGCGACGGGCCAGGGACGGGCCGTCGCGGCGGCCCGCGGAATCGGGTCTGATTGCGGGCATGCCGAGCCTGGGCGAGGCACCGAGTGGTGGGGCAAAGACCTTTTGGTTACTTTTGGGGCGTTTGCCAAAAGTGACCCGCTGTAAGAGCGGAACCCTAAGTGGCCGTTACCGCAGGAATGGATATGTACTCGGTCTGCCTCAAGAAACTCACCGACCGTTAAGCCGCCATCGCAGGCAAGCCAGCTCCCACATTTGGATTGTGGGGTGGCAGGCAGAACTGCTGGGGCTGGAAGGCCGCCATCGCTGGCAAGCCAGCTCCTACAGGGGGAATGCGCACGCAGGGTCATTGCTCTGCTCCCGGTGCGCCAGCCTTGGCCTCTTGCTGAGCCTGCCGCCGCTGCAACTGCTCCCGATCAAACCCCTCGATATACACCTGCGCCGCCCGCCCAACCGGCGCGGCCATCGCAGGCCCCGTCGCCCGCCCCTGATTCAAATCCTGACGCTGCTCCACCATCTGCATCAAATTCAAATTGTTCGCACAACCCAACGGCAAGGTCGCCTTGAAATCCTCATCCAGCCCAATCTCATCCTTGGCCGGCGGCTGCTGGCACTGGCTCGGCAACCCGTCCGCCTGATACTGCGGCGAGTAATACACCGGCGCCAAATGCGTCTTGCAACCCATCACCAACAGGGGCAAACACATCAACAAACGCGAAACTTTCATGCCATGCCCCCTCATCAATTCATGTAGAAACCAAACGCCCCACCACTGCGCGGCCCCGCCGCTGCGGCGGTGGCAGGCTGTGCATCCAGCGGCGTGGCCAGGGTGCGACTGCGCACCGGTTCCACCAGGTACGGCGTGATCAAAATCACCAACTCGGTTTCGTTACGCTGAAAACGCTTGGAGCGAAACAGGTTGCCCAGGATCGGCAAGTCGCCCAGCAACGGCAGCTTCTCGATGTCCTGGCTGCTCTCGCGCTGGAACAAGCCGGCAATCGCAAACGTCTGCCCGCTGCCCACTTCCACCCGTGTATCGGCGCGGCGCACGCTGAACGACGGCACATGGAAATTGCCGAAATCCACCGTGCCGCCACTCACCACACTGCTGACCTCGGGGCGCACTTGCAGGGCGATCCGGCCGTTGGGCAGCAGGGTCGGGTTGAACAGCAGCGACACGCCGAACGACTTGTATTCGATCCCCACCAGGTCCCGGTTCACCGGCACCGGAATCGCCACTTCGCCGCCCGCCAGGAAGCTCGCGGTCTGCCCGGTCATGGCGGTGATGTTCGGCTCGGCCAGGATTTGCAGGATGCCGTTGGCCTGCAACGCGTCGAGCATGCCGTCGATATTGGTATTGCCCGACCCGCTGCCCGCTGCCGCCAGGCCACCGGCAGTCGCGGCTGCCAGCGGCCCGCCGGTAATCAGGCCGAAGGAGAAGGTGCCGTTGCTGAACATGGCGTTCCAGTTCACGCCGTAGTGCAGCAGTTCCGAGCGCGACACTTCAGCGAAGCGCACCCGCAGATTGACCTGGGCCGCACCGGCATATTCGGTGGTGTTGACCGCGCTCTGAAAACCCTGGCCTTGAGGGTTGAGCAACGCATTCAAGTCCGTCGCTTCGCCCACCGAACGCACCGTGCCCCTGGCGATCAAGCGGTTACCGGCACCGCTGATCTGCGCGCCATTGCCGGGATGCAATTCCTGCATCGGCGCGGTCACCGCCTGGGTCGCGCTGCTGACCGCCAGGCTCAGGCTGGCGAGCTGTTTGCCGTCGTTGCCAAGGGCAATCAGGCTGGTATTGCCCGGCGCCTTGCCGAAGATATAGATCACCCCCGGCGACACCACTTGCAGGTCGGCAATCCCCGGCTCGGCCACCAGCACCGACTCCACCGGCGCCACAAAATGCAGGATCCGGCCTTCACCGGAGGCTAGGCTGATGGAGCCCTGGGCACCGTTGGCGATGTCCTGGGCGTTGCAAAAAAACGAGACCAACGTCAGCAACAACAGACAAAAACGGATCATGAGGCAGACGCCAGGGAAGTGACGGAAGCCGCGGCAGGTGCACGGCGGTTGGAGATATCGGTGAGGCTGATGGTCACCAGGGCTTGCAGGTTGTATTCAGTGGCCAGCTCGCGAAACGACAACACCGCCAGCTCCAGTTCACCGCGCAGCACCAGGCGCCGCAGGCTGCGGCGCAGCTCCGGGTGCACCAGCAACACGGCGCTGTTGGCGTCGGTGGTTTTGTCGCAGGCCTGGCGCAACTGCGCGAGCAAGGCGCGGTTGACCTCCTCGGGGATCACTTCGCGGCTGGGTTCCTGGCGACGCAGGGACGCACGCAACTGGTCTTCCAGACCGGGCGCCAATACCAACGCGCCAATCACCCGATTACGATCGGCGTATTGATGGCTGATCTGCCGTGCCAACGCGGCCCGCAGGTGTTCGGCCAGGCGGCTGGCGTCGGTTTCGCGGGCGCCCCACTCCACCATGGCTTCCAGCAGGGCCCGCTGATTGCGGATCGACACGCCCTCGCCCACCAGCAGGCGCAGGGTCTCGGCCACCCGCTGCAACGGCACCAGGCGCAGGGCTTCCTTGACCAGTTCGCCGTAGGTGGCTTCGGTGCGTTCGAGCAGCAGGCGGGTTTCCTGGATCCCGAGAAAGTCCGCGGCATAGCGGCGCAGGCTGCGTTCCAGCACGCCGCGCAGCACTTCGTCCGGCAGCAGGAAACCGATGCCGGCGTTGCGCAAGGCGTCTTCGTGCTGGCGTTCGATCCAGTGCGCGGCACGGCCATTAAGCGGTGAATCGGCTTGCAGGGTAGCGATGTCCAGCAGTTGCACGTGCACCGGATCGTCCTGCAACAGCAGGCAGTTGACCGGCATCTCGCCCTCGCTCACCGGCACGCCTTCCAGGGACACCCGGAAACTGCCCGGCGTGGCCTTGGCGTCCATGTGCACGCCCGGCACCGGCACGTCGACGCCGAGGTCGCTGCGAATGTCGTGGCACAGCGCTTCAATGCGCTGGCCGAGCAACTGGCGCGGTGCGCTGAGGGCCAGGGCGCTGCCGAGGGTCAGCAATACGCGGGTGTCGGGGGCCACGCCGTACTCCTGCTCGGCCGGCGCTTCTACTACCGGCTCAAGCGTTTCGATCAGCACTTCAGGCTCCACCTGGTTTTCCCGGGTATGGCGGCGGTACATCACGAACGCCGCGCCACCAAACACCAGCGACAAACCGAGGAACACCCAGGTCGGAAAGCCCGGGATCACACTGACGCCAACCATGATCAACGCCGTCAAACCGAGGGCCCGGTAGCTGGCGCCCAACTGTTTGAGAATCTCGCTGCCAAGGTCGCCCGCCTCACCGTCGCTGTTGACCCGCGTCACCACGGTGCCCGCCGCCACGGAGATCAACAACGCAGGGATCTGTGCGATCAAACCGTCGCCCACGGTCAGCAGCGAATAGGTGTGCACCGCCGCGCCGAAGGCCATGTCGCGCTCGATCATGCCGATCAGCATGCCGCCCAGCAGGTTGACCGCGAGGATCACCAACCCGGCAATCGCATCGCCCTTGACGAACTTCATCGCCCCGTCCATCGCGCCGAACATCTGGCTCTCACGCTCCAGGCGCGAACGCCGGCGGCGGGCTTCGGCCTGGTCGATATCGCCGTTGCGCAGGTCGTTGTCGATGCTCATCTGTTTGCCGGGCATCGCATCCAGGGTGAACCGCGCCGCCACTTCCGCGACCCGTTCGGCGCCCTTGGTGATCACCACGAATTGCGCCACGGTGATGATCAGGAACACCACCATGCCCACCACCACCTGGCCGGCAATCACGAAGTCGCCGAAGGCCTTGACGATATGCCCGGCGTCGCCGTGCAGCAGAATCAAGCGGGTGGTGGTGATGGACAGCGACAGGCGAAACAGGGTGCTGAGCAGGATCAGTGGCGGCAGCGCCGAGAACTCCACCGAGTGACCGATGTAGAAGGCCACGATCAGGATCAGGATGCTCAGGGCAATGTTCAGTCCGATCAGCATGTCCACCAGGTAGGTGGGCAACGGGATGATCATCATCACGATCGCCATCAGCATGAACGCGACGATGATCACGTCGGTGCGCTGGGCGGCCATGCGCGCGATGCCGTTCAGGCGATTGAGCAGGTTCATGGCGCCACTCTCCGTGCGGCCAGGTAGCGTTTGAAGCACTGGCGTGCCTCGTCCTTGCGTTCGCCGTACCACAGCGCTCGGGCGCGCAGCAGCAACAGGCTGGCGGACTCGCCTTCCAGCGCCACCAGGCGGTCCAGGGCCGAAAGTGCGCGGGTGGCGTCACCGCTGTCGGTGAACGCCAGCACCAGCGAACGCAGCAACAGGCCGTCGTCGGGCGCCACGCTCACGGCGATCAGCAGCATCACCAGAGCACGCTGTGACTGCCCGTTGCGCCGGTACAGCTCGCCAATGCCCTTGAGCAATTGCACCGCATCGTTGTTATCCCGGGACATCAGGCCTGGACCTCCGAGCGTTGTTGTTCGAGGGTGCGGCGCATCTCGATTTCCTCGCTGATCAGGTCGTGGGCCAGTGCCTTGATTTCCGGCTCGGCATCGAGGTTCGGCAACAGGTGCTGCATCACGTGTTCCAGCAGCTCCAGGGAGCGCGCGCTGCCGAACAGCAATGAGTCGACGCCGGCGGCGCTGGTGAGTTCTTCCAGGTCGCTGCGCAGGGAGCGCCGGGACTGGACCTTGCGGGTTTTCAGCACTGCTTCGAAGGCAGTGGCCTGGCGCGAGTTGACCGGGCGAATCGCCTCGACCGGTGCGCTGCGCACATCACTGGGAATCAACGGACGCGGTTCGACTTTCATCCCGGGGCCTTAGCTGAAAAAAGCAGCGTCATAAGGTGAAGGTGAAGCGCTCTTCGCCACGGGCGAGGATCACCTGATTGTTCTCGATGCGGTCCAGCACCCAGTTGTCGGCCAGGGCCGCGCCGGGGTACAGGCGCTTGCCGCTGTCGTTGATCACGTAGGGATTGGCGCCGAACCACACCGCTTGAAAACGCACCCGTGGCCGGGCCGCATCCGCGCGCACCGCGACCCGTGGGTTGAGCACGATCTGCTGGCCGTAACGCTGGTCGAAGGCTTGTTGCAGGGCGACCCACTGGGGCTTTTGCGCCCGTTCGAAGGAGCCGCTGGCATTGAGTTGGCCGTCGGTATCACTGACCTTCACCGCGTCCAGGTGGGCGGCCTGCAGTTGCCCTTCGAACCAGGCCTTGGCCTCGGCGCGGGATGGCTTGGCCACGGTTTTTTCGGCGACGGGCATTGCAGCCTGGGCCTGAGGCGGGTCGTTGCGAAAAGCCAGGGCGCCGGCGCAGACAAACAGCAAGGCGGTGGCGATGATCCAAGGGGTAAAAGTGCGTGTCGCCGCAGGTGGTTTTTCCGGGCTGCCCGGCAGCGCCAGGCTCACACCCGCCGTGCCGATACGCAGTTGCAGCGGCAGCCGCGCGCGATGGCCGCTGCCCTGGGGAATGCGGATATCACCGGCAGTGCCGGTGATCAGTACCTCACCGCCGAGGGCTTCGACGGCCACCTGCGCACCTTCAAAACGCAGGCGCAGGTGCAACTCGGCAATCCCGGGATCGCTGAGCTGAAGGTCGGCAGCCAGCGCGGCGCCAAGGGTGTAGACCGGCTGGTCGAGCATCAGGGAACTGCCCTGGTGCAAACCGTGGGTCACAAGCAGGGTCGGCGCGCCGTTCACGGCGGGCAGGCCCAGGGAAATCAAGGCTGTCATGGTTGGGTTTGCCCCCTTGAGAATCACAGGCCGCAACGGCACCTGTGCCGATCAACAACGGTGCAACGGGGTAAGGCAGGTATGCGGGCAGCGCCGGCGCTGCCCGCAAGGCGAATCAGTTCTGCGGACGCTGTTTGGTGGCGTCGAGCTCTGCTTTTTTCGCGGTGCTGATCTCGGTGATCTTGGCCGACTTCTCAATAGCCATGTTGAAAGTTGCTTCCATCTTCGCGATAGCGTCGTCGGCGCCGCCTGCACTTACTGGTGGAGTAGTAGCCATGTTCAATCTCCTTGCATCGATAGGGAAGTTAAGCCGCATGCAAACCGAACCGAACTCCCAGCGTCAGACAGTGAGTTGGCAATGCAGCTGTCGGTTTGCATGGGACCCATACTACTCACGAATAAAACGCCTTCGCTGTGAAAGCTTGTGAAACGTTCACCGCAGGCGCTGTGAAAAATCCGGCTCAACACGCCGTTGAGCCAATCTCATCGCCGCGCAGGTGCGGAACTTTTATTGAAAAACCGATACACACCACACCCCAATGATTACGGGGCTTGCGCCATCTAAAATGAACGTTATTGAACAATTCGATGCCGTTAAGCGCCACGCAAATCCGTTGATCGCCCATTATTATTCGGAAAATAAGCCGACAACTTCACACTTTTAACTAATAGCCATTTGCCCAACTTTGCAGATATTGCCATTTGTAACAAAAGCGACTTGATCATCGCGTTTGATAGCTCGGCGCGGGCTCGTTCAATAACACTTCGTAACTTTCGCCCGCCCAAGTTAGTGCACTTGCACTAAATGCCGACTTATATAAAACAACTTTCAGGTGATCTATGACTGCGATCCCGAATGGCCTTGATCCTGCCGATAACAAGGGCCCGGATGGTTCCCGGAGCACGTTTGAAAAAGCCCTGTTCACCGCCGTCGACAAGCCCGTATTCGACCCTTCGAAAATCCGCGGCCCCTCGATCCCGCTGCCGTACCAGAACGTGCAGGCACCGGTGAACAACAGCATCACCTACACCCCGCTGGGCAGCGACAAGCCAGTGACCCTCAAGCAAATCGACAACCCCCGGCTGTTTGAGCAACTGGTGAACCAGTACAACGCCCAGCAAAGCGACGCGACCCTTGAAAAGAACCTGGCCGACAGCAAAAGCGCCGGCTACAAGGAGGCCGACGCCAGCACCGTGGCGCCGGGGCTGGGCAACTACAAGGCGATCGGCAGCACCACCGAACTGGGCCCGGGGCTGATCCGCTACGAGACCAGTGCCGGCGACAAAATCGTGGTCAGCCAGAAGGAGACGCCTGCGCTGTTTGCCCAGGTCAGCGGCGACTCGGCCAAGCTGTTCGCGATCAACGCCAGCCAGGCCGAGGGCTATCGCCTGGCCGGCCCCACCGAAACCATGGACCCGGCGGCTAATATCGGCCCGCCCGAGGAAGTCGGGCCGGGGTTGATTCGCTACACCACCGCCTCCGGCGACAAGGTGATCGTGTCCCAGGACATCACCCCGGCGCTGTACGACCAGGTGGCCAAGCTGTACGCCGGCAGTACTGGTGCGGCCGGCGCCTCGGACACCTCCTGGATCGACACCTCGTCGTTCGGCGTATCCGGCGCCAAGGACTGGGACACCATCACCGGCAACACCAGCGGCACTCCGACCAAGGAAGAATTGGACCTGAACCGGCCCAAGGCGGCCGCCCAATTACTCTCGCAAAACTGGGACGCCTGGGGTCTGCACGGCGCGCCGATCGACTTCGCCAACCCGCCCACCACCCTGCCGCCGGAAGCCCAGGCCGTGCTCAAGTACGTGGCCAGCAGCCCGAGCCTGATGGCCGCGCTGGACACCGGCGGGCGCGGCAAGGCCGACAATGTGATCACCCATTCGGATGTCGACCACTTCATCGACAACGCCGGCAAGGACCTCGGCGCCGCGTCGAAATCCTATGGCAGTTTCCTCGGCAGCCACCCGGGCGACCTGGCCAAGGCCAACGCCAAGTCGGCGGCGATCCTGATGGCCAACGAGAGCCTGGCCGCTGGCGCAGGCTCGGCAATGCGCCCCGGTGACGCCAACCAGCGCAGCAACGACGGCATGCTGCGCAGCGACAACCTGGAAGCGTTGGGCAGCGATTCGGCCCTGAGTACCGAGCTGACCGGCGCGGCGGCGATGTGGTCCAAACCCGGGATGTTCCACGCCCTGGAAACCGGTGGCGACAACCCGGCCACCGGCAAGTCGGACGGCATCGGCACCCGCGACAACATCGGCGCCTGGCTGGAAAAACAGGCACCGAAAACCGACAGCGACACCCTGACCTTCCTCGACGGCGCCGCCACCCGTGACGCCGTCGCCGGCGTCGACACCTCGGGCCTGACCGCTGACATCCTGGCCAACCCGCAGAACTACAGTGGCGAGCAAAAAGCCGCGGTGCTGGTGCAACTGACCGATGCGCAAACCCGCCTGCTGGTGAGCGACTACGTGCCCCACGCCGGCCTGATGGACAAGTACACCTCGCCCAACTACGGCCTCAACCCCAACGAGGACAAGATCAAGGCGCAGCTGCAAAGCGGCATCGAAACCCTCTCGGCCGACCCGGACGTGCAAGGCTTCCTGCAAAACAACCGCGGCCCGGCCCTGGCCGACATCGTCGACAGCAACCCGAGCCTGAAAGTCGCGATGCAGGACTACTACACCAATAGCATCGAGACCGGCAAAAATCTCAACGATAACCTCAACGCCAAGGACCAGAACGGCAAGCAGATCGACATGGGCATAGGCCTGCAAAACGCCGCCAACGATACGACCATCGCCAACCTGGCGCTGGGGGGCAACGGCCATGTGGACCTGACCGGCATCGCGGACAAGGCCGGGCAAAGCGACAACATCCAGCAGTACTACAAGAACGAACTGGTGACCGGCAAAGCCTTCACCGACGCGGTGGCCGGCGGCATGGACCCGACCGTTGCCGCCAGCAGCTTTGCCGCCAGCACCGCCTCGGCCCAGGCCTTCCTGGGAGGCAAGGCATCGGCGGAAGACGCCGCCACCTTGCAGGTGAATTTCAACGAAGCCCTCGGCGATGCGCTGCTCGGCGGCGCGACCACCGACACCCTGAACATCACCCTGGGGGATGGCAAGGGCAACTTCGACGAAGCCAAGGTGACTGCTGCGATCAACGACGCCCAGCAGAAAGACCCCGAGATGTTCGTCACCTCCGACGGCGGCAAGATCGACCCGGCGCAAGTGGTGTCGATGCTGCGCTCGGTTTGGGACATCGGGCGCCAGGGCAACAAGATTGCCGATGCACTGCCCAAGGCTATCGAAGGCATGAAGTTCGGCGACGTCAGCCCGGCGTTCAAGCAAGGCCTGTTGCACATCGGCAGCGCCGTACTGATGAGCGGCGTGCTGATGGCCCGCTCGTCCAGCGGCAGCAACACGCCCATCGCCGATGCCAACCGGGTATCCGCCGGGCTGCAATTTGCCGGGTTGTTGATGGAAGGCGGCACCAAATACGCCAAGGAAGCCGGATATGGCATCACCTGGGTCAACCGCCCGGACGGCGGCACGATTGGCGATTTCCCCGGCAAGGTGCCGGTGGGCAAGGGCCCGCTCAGCCCGCAGCAAATCGCCAACCTCGGCGCGGCCGGCAAGATCATCGGCTCGGCGGGCGGGATTATCGGCGGCGTGATCGGGGTGATTGGCGGTGTCGACTCGCTGAAAAAAGGTGACTACCTGAGCGGCAGTTTTTCCGTTGCCACGGGCGTGCTCGGCACGGGTGCGGCGGTGGCCGGGCTGGTGGAAGCCGGGGCCGGGTTGTACGGCGCCACGGAAATCGGCGCGGTGGCGGGGACGATCAGCGGCATCCTCGGCGGAGCTACGGCGATCCTGGGCGGGATCGGCAGCGCCTTCCTGCCCTTTGCCCTGGCGGATGCCCATGGCAAGGCGCAGGACGCGTTCTACGGTCAGCTTGCACCGGTGCTCAAGCAATACGGTTTGACCGGCGGCCCGACAGAACCCGGGGACTACCCGGAAGACCCGATCCCGGCGATCAACACCTGACTTCCCGTGCAGCCCTGCGCGAAAGGGAGGTGCGTGGGGCTGTGTCTTGAACATGTACAAAGGTTAATCACATGACGTATTCACAACGCAGACACCAGGAAGACAGCGGCGCTTTTGAAATTCACTTCGGCCCTTATCAACTGCTGCCCAAACGTCATCTGCTGCTGAAGAACGGTGAGCCGGTGAGTTTGGGCAACCGCGCCCTGACCTTGCTGATTGCCCTCGCCTCACGGCCTGGGGAGTTGCTGGAGAAAACCCAATTGCTGGACATTGCCTGGCCACGGCTGGTGGTGGAGGAATGCAACCTGCGGGCGCAGATCAAGGCGATCCGCCGGGCGTTGGGGGATGAAGATTCGGCGTATATCGCCACGGCGACGGGCCAGGGGTATCGGTTTGTCGCGACTACCTGGGTGGAGCGTGGGGCGGTGAAAAAGCCTGTGGTGTTGGGGGTTTATAGCTGTCGCCGGTGTTTGGGTGGTGAGGTGGCGCCGGTGCGCGGGGGGTTGCTGGAGAGGCTTAATAGCTGAGCCTTGGTGATTTGGATCGGGGGGCATATCCGTTTCTTCGGTCAGGGCCGCTATTGGTTCCGCTCTTACAGCGGCTCACTTTTGAAGAGCGCAAAAGTAAGCAAAACGCTCTTGCCCCACCACTCGGCACCTCGCCTAGGCTCG
>NZ_JANUEW010000038.1:0-51965 GCF_024807515.1 Pseudomonas sp. BIGb0558 | reverse complement strand
TAACTCTTTGTTTACCAAGGAGTTTTCCGTTTCGACTGCGCCGGAAGTGGGGCGAATTATAGACTTCCAGAATCTGCCGTCAACCCTTAATTCAGGTTTTCTATCAAATAGGCACTTTTGGCTAAAAATCGACCAATATTCCTCTTCTATATAGAGATAGAGCACCTCAACAGCCCTCTATATAGAAGGGAAGCCTTAGATGACCCCAGCCTCCCTCAACGCCGACACATTCGCCTGCGTCAAACCCAGCACTTGCTGCAGCACCTGGTGGGTATGCTCACCCAACAACGGAGGCGCACTGCGATATTCAACAGGGGTCTTGGACAGCCGCATAGGGCTGGCCACTTGGGGCACCATCCCTGCCAACGCATGAGGCAACTCCATCGCCAACCCGCGGGCCTTTACTTGCGGGTCCGCAAACACCTGCGCCAAGTCATTGATTGGCCCGCAAGGCACACCCACACGCTCCAACTGAGCCACCCATTCAGCGGTGGTCTTGAATACAGTCGCCTGGCGGATCAATGGAATCAGCGTCGCCCTATTGGCCACTCGCAGCTTATTAGTGGCAAACCGCGGGTCATCCGCCCACTGCGACTGACCCGCCACCTCAGCGAACTTGCGGAACTGCCCATCGTTACCCACGGTAAGAATGAAGTCGCCATCCGCTGTGGGGAAATCCTGATAAGGCACAATATTCGGATGAGCATTACCCAGACGCTTGGGAGAGACACCCGTCGTCAGATAGTTCATCGCCTGGTTGGCCAGACAGGCCACCTGCACATCCAGCAGCGCCATATCGATATGCTGACCGCCGCCATCATGATCCCGATGAGCCATCGCAGCCAGGATCGCCACCGTAGAATAAAGCCCCGTGAGGATATCCGTCAGCGCCACCCCCACCTTGACCGGCCCAGCACCGTCTTCACCCTCGGGACGGCCAGTCAGGCTCATCAGCCCACCAAGCCCCTGGATCATGAAGTCGTACCCCGCCCGCGTCGCATAAGGACCTGTCTGGCCAAAACCGGTAATCGAGCAGTAGATCAACTCCGGATTGATCTCCTTGAGCGACTCATAATCCAGCCCATAGGCCGCCAAGCCACCCACCTTGAAGTTCTCGATCAGAATGTCGGACTTCGCCGCCAGGTCACGCACCAGCTTCTGGCCTTCCGGCCGCGTGAAGTCGATGGTCACCGACTCCTTATTGCGATTGGCCGACAGATAATAGGCCGCCTCAGTGGTGTTCTCCCCATACGCATCCTTGAGAAAGGGAGGGCCCCAGGCGCGAGTGTCGTCGCCGTTACCGGGCCGCTCGACCTTGATCACTTCAGCACCAAGGTCCGCAAGTATCTGCCCAGCCCAAGGGCCCGCCAGCACTCTAGACAAATCCAGTACCCGCAGGTGCGATAGCGCGCCCATGGTCGTCCTCCTATTAATAGAACGCCTGAATACCGGTTTGCGCGCGACCCAGGATCAGCGCATGCACGTCGTGGGTACCCTCATAGGTATTCACCACCTCAAGATTGACCAGGTGGCGGGCAATGCCGAACTCATCGGAGATACCGTTGCCACCGAGCATGTCACGCGCCATCCGGGCAATGTCCAGGGACTTGCCGCAGGAATTGCGCTTCATGATCGACGTGATCTCCACCGCCGCAGTACCTTCATCCTTCATGCGGCCCAACCGCAGGCAACCTTGCAGGGCGAGGGTGATCTCCGTCTGCATGTCTGCAAGTTTCTTCTGGATCAATTGGGTTGCCGCCAATGGCCGCCCGAACTGCTGACGATCAAGGGTGTACTGGCGCGCGGTGTGCCAGCAGAATTCCGCAGCACCCAGCGCGCCCCAAGAAATCCCGTAACGCGCCGAATTCAGGCATGTGAAGGGGCCTTTCAAACCACGCACATCCGGGAAGATGTTTTCTTCAGGAACAAAAACGTTATCCATGACGATCTCACCGGTGATCGAGGCGCGCAGCCCGACCTTGCCGTGAATCGCCGGGGCACTCAGGCCCTTCCAACCTTTTTCCAATACGAAGCCACGAATGTCGCCCGCATCGTCCTTGCCCCACACCACAAACACATCGGCAATCGGACTGTTAGTGATCCACATCTTGTTGCCGGTGAGGCTGTAGCCGCCATCCACCTTGCGTGCACGAGTAATCATCGCGCCTGGGTCGGAACCATGGTTGGGCTCCGTCAGACCAAAGCAGCCAATCCATTCGCCAGAAGCCAGCTTGGGCAGATATTTCTGCTTTTGAGCTTCGGTGCCGAACTCATTGATAGGCACCATCACCAGCGAAGACTGCACACTCATCATTGAACGGTAGCCGGAGTCCACACGCTCCACTTCACGAGCGATCAGGCCATAGCTGACGTAGTTCAAACCGCTACCACCGTACTGCTCGGGAATCATGGCACCCAGCAAACCGGTCTCGCCCATTTCACGGAAGATCGCTGGGTCGGTCTTTTCATGTCGAAAGGCTTCGAGCACACGCGGCGCCAGCTTGTCCTGGGCGAACTGCTCGGCGCTGTCGCGCACCATGCGCTCTTCTTCAGTGAGCTGTGAATCCAGCAGCAGTGGATCGATCCAGTTGAAGCTTGCCTTACCGCCCATGAGTGATTCCTCGCGAAGTAAATCAAAAGTCGTGCATGGAGCCTAGGCCGGGCAGACGAGGAGGGCAAACGAGGTTTTTGCATAGCGTTGTGCTAATTTCTCACTCCGAAACATCCATAACCGGCATAGATGCATTTCACTTGTGAGGCTACGGTACATGCGCAGAAAGATTCCCAGCACCACGGCGCTTGTCAGTTTTGAGGCGGCAGCCCGCCACGAGAGCTTTACCAAGGCTGCGCAGGAGCTTTCGATCACCCAAGGCGCAATCTGCCGACAGATCGCCAGCCTTGAGGAGTTTTTGAGTGTCGAGCTATTTCGGCGCTCGCGCCGAGGCGTGAAACTGACAGAAGCCGGGCTTTCCTACAGCCGCCGAGTAGCCACACAGCTGGACGCGGTCGAACGCGACACTCTGTCGGTAATGGGCCAGCAGGGCACCAACGTCATCGAACTGGCAGTGGTCCCGACCTTTGGTACCCAGTGGCTGATCCCGCGCCTCAAGGACTTCCAGCACCGGCACCCGGAGGTCACCGTCAACCTGACTAACCGCACACGACCTTTCCTGTTCGCCGATACTGAATTCGACGCGGCGATCTACTTTGGGGATGCCGACTGGTCCGGTACCGAATCCCACAAACTGATGGGAGAAAACCCGCTCCCAGTGTGCAGCCCACGCTTGCTGGGTGAGCGCGCGCACTTCAGCGCGCAGGAAATCGCCGAACTGCCCCTGCTGCAGCAAACCACTCGACCCTATGCCTGGCGCCAATGGTTCAACGCGCAACAGCTGGACATACCCCGCGACATGACAGGCCCGCGTTACGAGCTATTCTCCATGTTGTCCCAGGCAGCCATGCACGACATGGGCATTGCACTGATCCCGCCGTTCCTCATTCAAAGGGAATTGAACGAAGGGCACCTGGTGGTCGCAAGCCCTCAGGTACTGGCGAGCTCGAAGGCTTACTATTTGATGATTCCAGAGAGAAAAGTCGAATCTGCTTCTCTCCACGCGTTCAGAGACTGGCTGATCGACCAGTCACTACGCTACAACCCCAATATCTAAAGGGAAAGTCAAACTTATTGACTCTGTAGTCAGCAAATAAAAATACCTACATATGTATATATATGTCGCAATTTAGAAGACCGTATCTTTTGACTCTGAATCAGCCTTAAAGCCACGCCTGTATTGGTCTGTAGGCATAAAGTCACAGCGATACACAGCCATTCACGTTGGCGATGGCGAAAAGCCAATATTTTAGCCAAACCCCTTTAATTACCTGTATTTAAAGGAGTTATATCCAAGCATTGCGACAATCAGTCACAGGGTGACTTGTAGTTAATTTTTCGTCACCCGTCATAATCTCTTGAAGGCCGTAAAGTTCGCCTGCAAAATGCCGCGCCCCGCTGTATTTCAGCGGGATCGTGCTGATCGGCCGCCCAGATGTACCTCTCGCGGTGCACTGGCCTTTTTACAAAAATCAAAGCAAAAAGATCATGCAGGAGATTTGACGTGCACATTGGTGTTCCTCTCGAAACCCAGACCGGTGAAACGCGGGTGGCTGCCACCCCGGAAACCATCAAGAAGCTGATCGGCCAGGGCCACAAGGTCACTGTGCAAAGCGGGGCAGGCATCAATGCCAGTGTCGTCGACAGTGCCTATGAAGCGGCGGGCGCCACCATTGGCAGCGCCAGCGATGCGTTCGGTGCCGAGCTGATTCTCAAAGTGGTCGCCCCGAATGACAGCGAACTCACGCTGATCAAAAGCGGCACCGTGTTGGTGGGCATGCTCAATCCGTTCAGCAACGAAACCATCACCCGACTGGCCGAGCATGGCGTCACCGCCTTTGCCCTTGAGGCCGCACCGCGCACCTCCCGCGCGCAGAGCCTGGATGTGCTGTCTTCCCAGGCAAACATTGCCGGCTACAAGGCTGTATTGCTCGCCGCCCATCACTACCCGCGCTTCATGCCAATGCTGATGACAGCCGCGGGTACGGTGAAAGCCGCGCGCGTGCTGATTCTCGGTGCCGGCGTAGCAGGGCTACAGGCGATCGCCACCGCAAAACGCCTGGGAGCGGTTATCGAAGCTTCCGACGTGCGCCCGGCCGTAAAGGAACAGATCGAATCCCTGGGCGCCAAGTTCGTCGACGTGCCCTACGAAACCGATGAAGAGCGCGAATGCGCCGTCGGCGTTGGCGGCTACGCGCGCCCGATGCCTACCAGCTGGATGCAGCGTCAGGCCCTGGCCGTGCACGAACGCGCCAAACAGGCCGACATCGTCATCACCACTGCATTGATCCCGGGCCGCAAGGCGCCAACCCTGCTCAGCGCCGAGACCGTCGCACAGATGAAGCCGGGCTCGGTGGTCATCGATCTCGCAGCCGCCCAAGGCGGCAACTGCCCGCTGACCGTGGCCGACCAGGTGGTCGTGGAAAACGGCGTGACCATCTGCGGCCCGACCAACCTGGCTGGCGCCGTCGCCGCCGATGCCTCGGCGCTGTATGCACGCAACCTGCTGGACTTCCTGAAGCTGGTCTTCACCAAGGAAGGGCAGTTTGAAATCAACCTCGAAGACGACATCGTCGCCGCGTGCCTGATGTGCCGCGACGGCCAAGTCATCCGCAAAAACGCCTAAGCAGGGATTCAGACGATGGAAGAGCTTATCTCCCCCGGTATCTACAACCTGATCATCTTCGTGCTGGCGATTTATGTCGGTTATCACGTGGTCTGGAACGTCACCCCGGCCTTGCACACCCCGCTGATGGCCGTGACCAACGCGATTTCAGCGATCGTGATCGTCGGCGCCATGCTGGCCGCCGCGCTCACCGTGACGCCGCTGGGCAAGACCATGGGCACCCTCGCCGTGGCACTCGCGGCGGTCAACGTGTTCGGTGGTTTCCTGGTTACCCGCAGAATGCTTGAGATGTTCAAGAAGAAAGCCCCGAAAGTAAAAGAAGAGGCGCCGAAGTAATGAGCATGAATCTCGTCACGACGCTCTACCTGATCGCGTCGATCTGCTTTATCCAGGCCCTCAAGGGCTTGTCACACCCAACCACCTCTCGGCGGGGCAACCTGTTCGGCATGCTTGGCATGGCGCTGGCGGTACTCACCACCGTGGGCCTCATCTATAAGCTCGGCGCTGAGCTGGCGACCGCCGGCATTGGCTACGTCATCGTAGGCCTGCTGGTTGGCGGCACTGCTGGCTCGATCATGGCCAAGCGCGTGGAAATGACCAAGATGCCGGAGCTGGTGGCATTCATGCACAGCATGATCGGCTTGGCTGCCGTATTCATCGCCATCGCTGCGGTCGTGGAACCACAATCCCTGGGTATCGTGAAGCACCTGGGCGATTCGATTCCCGCCGGTAACCGCCTGGAGCTGTTCCTCGGCGCCGCCATCGGTGCGATTACCTTCTCCGGTTCCGTCATCGCCTTCGGCAAGCTCTCGGGCAAGTACAAGTTCCGTCTCTTCCAGGGCGCACCGGTACAGTTCGGCGGTCAGCACAAGCTGAACCTGGTGCTGGGCCTGTTGACCCTGGGCCTGGGCCTGGCCTTCATGTTCACCGGCAACCTCAGCGCCTTCGCCCTGATGCTGGCCCTGGCGTTCGTGCTGGGTGTGCTGATCATCATCCCGATCGGCGGCGCAGACATGCCGGTAGTCGTCTCGATGCTCAACAGCTACTCCGGTTGGGCTGCGGCGGGCATCGGCTTCTCGCTGAACAACTCTATGTTGATCATCGCGGGCTCGCTGGTGGGTTCAAGCGGCGCGATCCTGTCGTACATCATGTGCAAGGCGATGAACCGTTCCTTCTTTAATGTACTGCTCGGCGGTTTCGGCAACACGGCTGACGCAGCAGGCCCGGCCGGTTCGAAAGAAGCGCGCCCGGTGAAATCCGGCTCGGCTGACGATGCGACCTTCCTGCTGACCAACGCCGATACCGTGATCATCGTCCCGGGCTACGGCCTGGCAGTGGCGCGGGCGCAGCACGCACTGAAAGAGCTGACCGAGAAGCTGACCCACCGCGGCGTGACCGTAAAGTACGCGATCCACCCGGTCGCCGGTCGCATGCCTGGACACATGAACGTGCTGCTGGCGGAGGCAGAAGTACCTTACGACCAAGTGTTCGAGATGGAAGATATCAACTCCGAGTTCGGCCAGGCCGACGTGGTGCTGGTGCTCGGCGCCAATGACGTGGTCAACCCGGCCGCCAAGAACGATCCCAAGTCGCCAATTGCGGGCATGCCGATCCTCGAAGCGTTCAAGGCCAAGACCATCATCGTCAACAAACGCTCGATGGCCAGCGGCTACGCCGGCCTGGACAACGAACTGTTCTACCTGGACAAGACCATGATGGTCTTCGGCGATGCCAAGAAGGTCATCGAAGACATGGTCAAGGCCGTCGAATAAACACTGCGCCAGCGCAATACCCAAAACCCTGGCCTTTAGTAGGCTGGGGTTTTTTATTGCCGATGAAAACCGACAAAAGGCTCTAAATCGCTGCCTGGCATTCGACCATGGTAGCGGGACGAAATTTTTTGAAATCACTAGACTGCGCATCTTGCTTCCGTAGCCCGAGATAACAATCCATGTACCGTGATCGTATCCGCTTGCCTTCGTTGTTGAACAAGGTCATGAGCGCGGCTGACGCTGCCGCACTGATCCAGGACGGCATGACCGTCGGCATGAGCGGCTTCACCCGCGCCGGTGAAGCCAAGGCCGTGCCCCACGCCTTGGCCGAACGCGCCAAGACCTCGCCGCTGAAAATCACCCTGATGACGGGCGCCAGCCTGGGCAACGACCTGGACAAGCAACTGACCGAAGCCGGCGTACTGTCGCGACGCATGCCGTTCCAGGTGGACAGCACCCTGCGCAAGGCGATCAACGCCGGCGAAGTGATGTTTATCGACCAACACCTGTCGGAGACGGTCGAGCAGCTGCGCAACAATCAGCTCAAGCTGCCAGACATTGCGGTCATCGAAGCCGTGGCGATCACCGAGCAAGGCCATATCGTGCCGACCACTTCCGTGGGCAACTCCGCCAGTTTCGCTATTTTCGCCAAGCAGGTGATCGTCGAGATCAACATGGCGCATAACCCGAACCTGGAAGGTCTGCACGACATCTATATCCCGAGCTATCGCCCGACCCGCACGCCGATTCCGTTGGTGGCCGTGGACGACCGTATCGGTAGCACCGCGATCCCGATCCCGCCGGAGAAGATCGTCGCCATCGTCATCACCAACCAGGCAGATTCGGCCTCCACCGTGACGCCGCCCGACAGCGACACCCAGTCGATCGCCAATCACCTGATCAACTTCCTTAAAGAAGAAGTCGACGCCGGCCGCATGACCAACAAGCTTGGCCCATTGCAGGCGGGTATCGGCAACATTGCCAACGCGGTGATGTGCGGCCTGATCGAGTCGCCGTTCGAAGACCTGACGATGTACTCGGAAGTACTGCAGGACTCCACGTTCGACCTGATCGACGCCGGCAAGCTGAGCTTCGCCTCGGGCAGCTCGATTACCTTGTCGGAACGGCGCAACGCTGACGTGTTCGGCAACCTGGAACGCTACAAAGACAAACTGGTGCTGCGGCCACAGGAAATTTCCAACCACCCGGAAGTCGTGCGGCGGCTGGGCATTATCGGCATTAACACCGCGCTGGAGTTCGACATCTACGGCAACGTCAACTCCACCCACATCTGCGGCACGCGGATGATGAACGGGATTGGCGGCTCGGGTGACTTTGCGCGCAACGCGCACCTGGCAATCTTTGTCACCAAGTCGATTGCCAAGGCCGGGGCGATTTCCAGCGTAGTGCCGATGGTCAGCCATGTGGACCATACCGAACATGACGTCGACATCCTCGTGACCGAGGTCGGCCTGGCAGACCTTCGCGGCCTGGCGCCGCGGGAACGGGCCCGGGTGATCATCGACAACTGCGTGCACCCGGCGTACCGCGACGCCCTGAACACTTACTTCACCCAAGCCTGCGCACTGGGCGGTCACACCCCGCATATCCTGCGGGAGGCACTGAGTTGGCACATCAACCTGGAAGAAACCGGGCATATGCTGAAGGCGTGATTGATACAGATTCGGACTGATGCAAACACAGTTTCATCAGTCCGAGCTTCCCAACCCATATTTTTAAAAAAACTGTACTGCTGTACCGGTCATTTCCTACCGAAAAATCCTACTCATACCGCCAAATACACCTAAAACGCACCATAAAAGTGCCGACAGGTACAGTTGCCCCAATTTCGTACAGTACAGCCCCTATAAACAGTTAACTGGCCCCTCACAATACAGGCGAACTGTATCTAGAGAGTATTGCGCCGGAGGAGGATCATTGGCATCAGTTAAACCACTACCTAATCCCGCCACAAGCGGAAGGATGTCATCATGGAACGTACACTCAGTTCCGATCTGTTCTTCGAAGAAAAAGCTGTAAACACCCAGGCTTCCCTGCCTCTGCGCGTTCTCGCCAACCTGATGTTGTGGCAGCGCCGCATCTCCAGCCGCCATCAACTGGCTCGTCTGGATTCGCGTCTGCTGGCTGACGCCGGTATCAGCGAAGCACAACGCTACGAAGAGCTGAGCAAGCCGTTCTGGCGCTAATTAGCGTCCGCTGGCCCTGACCCACCGGGTCCACCGCCAGCACTCAGAATTGATCAAGCAAAACCCGCCCCGGGTAACCGGAGGCGGGTTTTGTTGTTTCTGGGGTTTGGATTTTCAAGAGCAAAAACAATAGGCTTTCATATCGATAGGTACAGTTTAAAAAACATAACAATTAAGCAGTACAATTTAACCCTGATGTATCTGTACCGGTAAAATCTTCCCGCCCAACATGGTGTTCCAGAACCTCATGAAAGGCGCTCGCCATGAAGACCCAAGCCCAGCACCGCCCTCTATTGATACGACTGCTGCGGCGCACGGCCTTGGCACTCGCCCGCTGGGAGCAACGTGCCCGTACACGCAGGTTGCTGGCTCAACTGGACCCGCGGGAATTATCTGACGCTGGCATCAGCCACGGCGACCGAGCAGCCGAGCTATCCAAATCGTTCTGGAGCGAGTAATCACCAGGGAGTGACTATCCGAACGGATAAACGGCAGCTTAATATCCGACTACCACGTGGCGAACCCTGTAGAACGGGCGTCTGATGCCCATGGTCCCGCTGATCAAGTAGCGGCTTTGTGCCGCCTTTATTCGTTCATTTACAGGAGTCACCCATGTCCCGTCTTCGCCTGCTGAGCACCGCAGCCCTGCTGACCCTGGCTGCCAATGCCAACGCCTCAAGCCTGATCGTGACCACGGATTCGATCGTCGGCGCCCTGAAAGCCACCTCCGATGCGACCTCCGATGCCACGTCCTCCCTGCGCGACAACAAAGTTGTACGTGCCGCCCGTGATGATGCTGCCAGCTTTGTCGCCAGCGAAGGCGCGATCCGCGGCGTGAAGCTGGAAAGCGCCTTGGCCCAAATCCGCCAACAAGCTCCACAACTGAATACCGCGACTGACGCTCAACTGGCCCAGGCGATCCTGGCCATCTGACCGCAGACAGGGAAGACGGGAATGCCAGCGCTTGATGGATCCCCAGCGCTGGCTCTCGCCCGGGCATTGCGCTAGCCTTGGCGCTCGCTTCCAGTTGTCGAGTCCCATGGCTTTTTCTTACCGCCTGTTGATCGCTCCCGTCGTGTTTTGCACCTGCTGGTCCACGCAAGCTCCGGCCTTTGACCTGTCCACCCAGAGCCTCGTTGTCAGTGCGTATGCCACCAGCAAAGTGACCTCCGCGCCGTTCGACCATAAACTGATACTGGCCGCCCAGGATGACGCTGCCGCTTTCATTGCCACTGACGGCCAATGGCGGGGAGCCCGGCTGGAATCAGCGCTGGATTACCTGCGGCACCACCAGCCAAAACTTAACGCCAGTGACCTTGAACTGGCTCAAGCAATTCTCGTCCAATAATCATCTTTGTATTTCGGAGTCATTCCATGCGTAGCCCGCTGATCGCCGCTGCTCTCGGCCTGCTGTTGTTGGGCGGTGTTGCCCAGGCACAAACCCTGAAGGCCACCAGTAACATCATTGTCCGTGCCTCGGCCCGTACCATTGATTTCACGTCGGACACCACCACGTCCATCCGCGACTCCAAAGTCGTGCGCGAAGCCCATGACGATGCCGCCAGTTTCGTCGCCAGCAATGGCGAGATTCGCGGCGCCCAACTGGAAGCCGCCTTCGACACCCTGCGAACCCGCGTGCCAGAAGCCCGCGACGCCAGCGACCAGGTCCTCGCCGAAGCTATCCTCGCACTGTGAGGCGAATTGCCGCCTGGCTACTGGCCGGCACTCTGCTGCTCGGCGCCAGCGCGGCTCAGGCCGCCCTGCAACTACGGCTCAAGACTGATGGCTTGAGCCCGGCCCAGCAGCAGTCCAGCCAGGCATTGCTGGATGAGGCGATGCAGGCGTTGCCGCCGCGCTTCATCGAGCAACTGGACCGGACCATCGACGTCGGCTGGACCGACAAGATGCCCGAAAACGCCTACGGCCAGGCTTCACTGGTGTCGGAACTGGACCTCAACAGCAACCTGCTGGAAAGCCTCACCGACGGCAGTGCCGCGACACAAAAGACCAACCGCCCCCATGGCACCGTGCGCCGGGAAATGCTCGCCACCGTGCTGCATGAACTGACCCACATCTACGACCGCGCCCGCTTGTGGTCCAGCGCCGACCGCACGCTGATCCAGCGTTGCAGCCGCCAGAACAACATCACCGGCCTGATCGGCCTGCCCGATCAATGCCGTGGCCAGAACGATCGCCGCTTTACCCTCAGCGATGACCCACGCCTGCTGGACCTTGCCGGCTGGCCGCAATACGTGGGGCGTCGCGGCGAACGCGAACAGAACAACCACCAGGTCGCCCGCAGCCCGGACATCTACGAAACCACCAGCCCGCTGGAATTCGTCGCGGTCAACATGGAGTACTTCCTCCTCGACCCGAGCTACGCCTGCCGCCGGCCTTCGCTGTACCGCTATTACAAGGAACACTTTGGCTGGGCACCACCGGCCAAGGACACCTGCGCCAAAACCTACGCCTTCCTCAATGCCGGCAACGACTTCGCCAAGACCCCACTGGGCCAGGTCGACCCCGAGCGTGTCTACGAAATCGACTACTTGCTGGCCGAGGCCAACCAGAACCTGGTAAGCCGCTGGGGCCATAGCATGTTGCGCCTGGTGATCTGCGCCCCAGGCCGGCCGCGGGGCCCGGACTGCCGGCTGGACCTGGACCAGCACCTGGTTCTGTCCTACCGCGCATTCGTCGGTGACGTACAACTGTCGAGCTGGGACGGCTTGATCGGCAAGTACCCGTCACGGCTGTTCGTGCTGCCGCTGTCACAGGTCATCGACGAGTACACCAAGACCGAACTGCGTGGCCTGGCGTCGGTGCCGCTGAAACTGACACGCCAGGAGATCAACGACACCGTCGAACACGCCGCCGAAATCCACTGGAGCTACGACGGCAATTACTTCTTCATCTCCAACAACTGCGCGGTGGAGAGCCTGAAACTGTTACGCAGCGGCAGCGCCAACCCGCAGCTGACCGGCCTGGACAACATTACGCCCAATGGCCTGCTGGAAGTTCTCAAGGGTAGGGGCCTGGCCGACACCAGCGTGCTGGATGACAAAAAACGCGCACTGCGACTGGGCTATCACTTCGACTCCTTCCGCGAGCGTTATCAGGCGATGTTCGATGTGCTGAAAAAGCGCCTGCCGATCAAACAGGCCGAGGTCGAGGATTGGCTGTCATTGAGTGCCGAAGAACGTCGCCCATGGTTTGCCGAAGCAGACCTGCGCACCAGCGCAGCCTTGCTGCTGCTGGAACAGGCAAGCTTTCGCAAGCAACTGATGCTGGCCCAGGATGAAGTCAAACAACGCTACCTCGGTGCCCGCGAGCTGAAGAACGGCGGCATGGAAAAGGCCAACGCGACCTTGCAGCAGATCCTCGCCAATAGCGGCTTCCTCAGCCGCCCGGCAGAGCTGTTGGGCACCAGCGGTTACGGCCTGCCACAGCCAGCGGAATCACAGCGCCTGGAATCGGAAAGCGCCGCGCGCCAGAAGCAGTTGCAGTCGCTGACCGGCGACCTGGACAAAGAGGTGAGGGCGCTGCTGGAGCCGTCCCGCGCAGCGGAGATTGCCGCGTGTGAAGCCAACCTCAAGCAGCTGGGCGAGCACTTGCGGGCGCTGCACAAGGCCTCCGGCGGGTTCGAGTTGCCCTAGAGCGTTTCCCCATCCTCTTGCGGCAACTGTTCATCCAGGTGCAGCCACGGCAATCGGCTCTCTACCCAGATATGCCGATCTGCCGGGGCCAGCTCCGGGTGATCCAGGGTCGCGATGGTCACATCGATACTCTCGGGACTCAGACGAGTCTCCAACGCCAGGTGCGCCCCACAGTTCGAACAGAAATACCGCACGCACGTCGATGACGATTCGTACTGCGCCGGTGTTCCCGCCATCCACGCAAACGCGGGCCGGGGCAGGGTGATCCAGGTGGTCACCAGCCCACCGCTGACCCGACGACAAATCGAACAGTGGCAGTGGGCAACATCCACCAATGCCCCGCTGAACTGATAACGCACCCGGCCGCAATGGCAGCCTCCCTGGTGTTGCTCATGCATACGCAACCTCCTGCGCCTCTATTTCATATAAGACCGATCGTCACTCAACGTAGCCTGTTTCTTAACCGAAAGCTGGCTGAAAGCTTCCGGGACTAGGATCGCCCACCACTACCGGCAACAGACCGGTTGTTAACAACAACAATGGTGATTCCCGATGTCTGCTCGTACCCGCCTGTTTGCCCCGACTCCACCCGTACGCCTCGTGCCTTTCGTTCTGCGCTGACCCAACCGGTTCGCCATTCCCTAGCCGCGCTACGCCTGGAGTATTCCTATGCTGACTTTCCTTGGCTTTGCCATGGTCATCACGTTCATGTTCCTGATCATGACCAAACGCCTGTCTGCGCTGATCGCCCTGATCATCGTGCCAATCCTGTTCGCGCTGTTCGGCGGCTTTGCGCCGAAGATCGGCCCGATGATGCTCGAAGGCATCACCAAGCTCGCGCCCACCGGCGTGATGCTGATGTTCGCCATCCTCTATTTCGCCTTGATGATCGACTCCGGGCTGTTCGACCCGGCGGTGCGCAAGATCCTCAAGCTGGTCAAGGGCGACCCGCTGAAGGTCTCGGTCGGCACCGCCGTACTGGCCCTGGTGGTCTCGCTGGACGGTGACGGTGCCACCACCTACATGATCTGCGTGGCCGCCATGCTGCCGTTGTACAAACGCATCGGCATGAGCCCACGGATCATGGCCGGCCTGATCATCCTGGCCGGCGGCGTGATGAACATGACGCCATGGGGCGGCCCGACCGCCCGTGCCGCCAGTGCGCTGCATGTAGACCCCTCGGACATTTTCGTACCGATGATCCCGGCGATGCTGGCCGGCGTGGTTGCCATCCTGGTGATTGCCTACATGTACGGCAAGCGCGAACGTGCGCGCCTCGGTGAACTACACCTGCACGGTGACGAAATTGACCACAGCGAAATCAGCGTTTCGCAGTACCCGGACGCCCGCCGTCCGAAGCTGATCTGGTTCAACGGCGCCCTGACGCTGGCCCTGATGTGCACCCTGATCGCCGGCCTGCTGCCGCTGCCCGTGCTGTTCATGGTGGCCTTCAGTATCGCGATGATCGTCAACTACCCGTGCCTGCAAATGCAGAAAGACCGCGTCGCCGCCCACGCCGGCAGCGTATTGGCGGTGGTCGGGTTGATCTTCGCCGCCGGTATCTTCACCGGCATCCTGTCCGGCACCGGCATGGTCGATGCCATGTCCAAGAGCCTGCTGGCGGTCATCCCCGACGCCCTCGGCCCTTACCTGGCCGTGATCACCGCACTGGTGAGCATGCCGTTCACGTTCTTCATGTCCAACGATGCGTTCTACTACGGCGTACTTCCCGTACTGGCCGAGGCCGCCAGCCACTATGGCATCACCGCCGTGGAAATGGCCCGCGCCTCAATCGTTGGCCAGCCCGTGCACTTGTTGAGCCCATTGGTTCCATCGACCTACTTGCTGGTGGCATTGGCGGGTATCGAATTTGGCGATCACCAGCGCTTCACCCTCAAGTGGGCGGTACTGGTGTGCCTGTGCATAATGGTCGCCGCATTGCTGATGGGGATTTTTCCGCTGTTCAGCACTCTATAATCGTACAACCCACCGCGCTGGCTCTTAAGGCTCGCGCGGTCTAACACTCGTTCAAAGGAATACACATGGAATGGCTGACCAATCCGGAAATCTGGATTGCTTTCTTCACCCTGACGGCCCTCGAGATCGTCCTGGGCATCGATAACATCATCATGATTTCGATCCTGGTCAGCCGCATGCCCAAGCACATGCAGGCGCGTACCCGGATCTTCGGCCTGGCCCTGGCCATGGTCACGCGGATCCTGTTGCTGCTGTCGATTACCTGGGTGATGCGCCTCACCGACGATCTGTTCGTGGTGTTCGGCCAAGGCATTTCGGGCCGCGACCTGATCCTGTTCTTCGGTGGCCTGTTCCTGCTGTGGAAAAGCTCCCAGGAGATGTACCACGCGCTGGAAGGTGAAGACGAAACCCACGACGAGCCAAAAGGCGCCGGTGGCAAGTTCATCTACACCATCATCCAGATCGCAATCATCGATATCGTCTTCTCCCTGGACTCGGTGATTACCGCCGTCGGTATGGTTTCCCACGTACCGGTAATGGTGGCCGCAATCATCGTCGCCGTGCTGGTGATGATGCTGGCCGCTGGCACCATCAGCGACTTCATCGACAAACACCCGTCGCTGAAAATGCTGGCGCTGTCGTTCCTGCTGGTGGTGGGTACCGTGCTGATCGCCGAAGCCTTCGACGTTCACGTGCCAAAAGGCTACGTTTACTTCGCCATGGCGTTCTCCCTGGCGGTGGAAGCGGTGAACATCAAGATGCGCACCGCCATCGCGAAAAAGAAGAAACAGCAGGACCCTGTGAAACTGCGCAAGGACATTCCGGGTCAATAAATCTGCGCTGAACACATGTAGGAGCGAGCTTGCTCGCGAAAAACGTCAACGATCACGCGTGCTGTCTGGTTAAACGCGGTGTCCTGGGGTTTTTCGCGAGCAAGCTCGCTCCTACAGTCGTTTTTGTCATCTGCAAAAAACTGATTTCATGACAGTTTTGTTTCAATCCCGACTTTAGCTATGCGATGCTGGCGCAGAGCCCATTCGCCAACTACAGCTTAAGTACAAGACGTAGAACGGCACGCGGCAATTCTTATTTGCTCTTTTTGAGCTAACCCACACGGGGGGCCGAGCATGCTGACCTTGCTCAATCTGCTTTCCGCCGTGACCCTGCTTATCTGGGGCACGCACATCGTCCGTACCGGCATCCTGCGGGTCTACGGTTCCAACTTGCGCCAGGTCATCGGGCAGAACATGTCCAAGCGCTGGCTGGCGTTTATCGCCGGCATCCTGGTAACGGCCATGGTGCAAAGCAGCAACGCCACGGCGATGCTGGTGACCTCGTTTGTCGGTCAGGGCCTGATGGGCCTGATGCCCGCCCTGGCGACCATGCTCGGTGCCGACGTCGGTACTGCGTTGATGGCACGGGTGCTGACCTTTGACCTGTCGTGGCTGTCGCCGCTGCTGATTTTTCTCGGGGTGATTTTCTTCCTGTCGCGTAAACAGACGCGTGCCGGGCAGATGGGCCGTGTCGGGATCGGCCTCGGGCTGATCATCCTGGCGCTGCAATTGATCGTCGAAGCCGCAGGCCCCATTACCCATGCGCAGGGCGTCAAAGTCCTGTTTGCCTCGCTGACCGGCGATATCCTGCTCGACGCCCTGGTCGGCGCACTGTTCGCGATGATTTCCTACTCCAGCCTGGCCGCCGTCCTGCTGACCGCGACCCTGGCCGGTGCCGGCGTGATCGGCCTGCACGTGGCCATCGGCCTGGTGATCGGCGCCAACATCGGCAGCGGCGTGCTGGCCTTCCTCAGCACCAGCATGCAAAACGCCGCCGGCCGCCAGGTGGCCCTGGGCAGCCTGTTGTACAAATTGATCGGCTTGCTGCTGATCATTCCGGTCCTGGACCCCTTGGTCGGGTGGATGGACAATCTGGACTACAGCGCCCAAGGCATGGTGATCACCTTCCACCTGCTCTATAACGTCATCCGTTGCCTGATCCTGCTGCCCACCATCGGCCCAATGTCGCGCTTGTGCGCCTGGCTGCTGCCGGAGCGCGAAGAGGTCAACGGCCTGGCCAAGCCACGCCACCTGGACCTGGCGGCGCTCGCCACGCCAAGCCTGGCACTGGCCAACGCCGCCCGTGAAACCCTGCGCCTGGGCGACCTGATCGACAATATGCTGACCTCGATGCTGGAAGTGCTGCGAGGCAAGCAAACCGCCATCACCCAGGAAATGCGCAGCCTGAGCGACGACGTTGAAGCGCTCTACAGCGCGATCAAACTCTACCTCGCACAAATGCCCCGGGAAGACCTCAGCGAGCAGGACAGCCGACGCTGGGCCGAAATCATCGAGCTGTCGATCAACCTGAAACTGGCCGGCGACCTGATCGAGCGCATGCTGCGCAAGGTCCAACAGCAAAAAACCTCCCAGCGCCGCTCGTTCTCCGAAGTCGGCCTGGAAGAGCTCGCGGGCCTGCAAACCCAGTTGATCGCCAACCTGCGACTGGGCCTGTCGGTATTCCTCAGCGCCGACCCGGAAAGCGCCCGGCAGTTGCTGCGGGAAAAACGTCGCTTTCGCGCCCAGGAGCGTCGCCTGGCCCACGCCCATGTCAGTCGCTTGCAACGTAAAATCGTACAGAGCCTGGAGACCAGTTCCCTGCACCTCGAGCTGATTGCCGACATGAAGCGCCTCAACTCGCTGTTCTGCAGCAGCGCGTATGTGGTGCTGGAAACCACCGATACCGGTGCGCTCTCGGCGGACGATATTGCCGACATCACCCATTCGCCCTGAACGTAAGGTGGCGAGCGAAGTCAGTTAACAAGGACCTCACTCGCCAGGAAGCTTGTTATGCGTCGCCTGCTATTCGCCTGCCTGCTCATGGGCTCGGCACACACCTTTGCCTTTGACCGCCTGCAAGTCGAGGGCTACACACTGCCCAACGGCCTGCAATTGCTGCTCAAACCGGGCACCGAGCGCGGCCACGTGGCCATTCGCCTGGTGGTGGGTGTAGGCCTCGACGACTTCAGTTGCGAAGACAAGGAGCTGCCGCACCTGCTGGAACACCTGTTGTTCAGCGGGATCGACGGTGGCGGCGAAGGTGAGCTGGAAGAGCGCATGCAAGCCCTCGGCGGGGACTGGAACGCCTACACCAGCAACGCCGACACCACCTTCGTCATCGAGGCCCCGGCGCAAAACCAGCGCAAGGTACTCGACCTGCTGCTGGCCATCGTCACCCGCACCGAACTGACCGACGCCAATATCAACGCGGCCAAACAAGTGGTGGAGCGCGAAGACGGCGGCCACTACTCGCACCTGCAACGCCTGTTGGATCGTCAGGACCTCGGCCACAAGGCCAGCAGTCAGTTGGCGGTGGAGCTGGGCCTCAAATGCGCCGAGCGGGCCGATGTCGACCACCTGACCCGCGACCAGCTGGAAAAACTGCGCAAGGCCTGGTACGCCCCCAACAACATGACCCTGATCATCGTCGGCGACCTCGACAAGCTGTTGCCGGCCTACCTCGAGCGCACCTACGGCGCCCTTGATCCGGTTGACCCCACCGAACATCGCGCACTGCCGGACATTCAACACGCTGCCGCCATTCGCCGCGACCTGATCCACGGCTGGGTCGGCGACAACGCCAAGCTGCACTGGTTATTCCCCGAGCCGGTGCTGGACGACCAGTACGATGAAACCTTCGACCTGCTAAAGGATTACCTGGACTGGGCGCTGTATCGCCAACTGCGGCTGCAGCATGGTTTGTCCTACGGCCCGTGGAGCGAACGCGAAGTGCTGGGCGGCGTAGGCTTCATGAGCCTCAACGCCGACCTCGAGCGCGAAGACTTGCCCGAAGCCGAGCATGTGCTGGAAGCCCTCAAGGCCCAACTACTCCAGGACGGCCTCGACCCCGCCACCTTCGCCCGCCTGCAACAAGCCGCAATCGCCCGCCAGGCGTGGGCGGTTCAGGGCAACAGCGCGCTGGCCGACTATTACTGGAGCGCCTCGGGCGACTACGCCAAGGGGCGTTTCAGCGACCCGGCCAAGCGCATCAAGGCCGTCAGCCTGGAGCAAACCAACCAGGCCATGCGCGAGCTGTTCAAGCAGAACGGCTACTGGCGCATCGAGAAACCGCTGTTCAGCTACGACACGCTCAACTGGATCGCCGCCGGAGCGCTAGGGCTGATCACGATTGTGTTGCTCGGCGTGTGGCGTTATCGCAAAGGGATTGCGTAATCAGGCCCCGAGAAAACGGCTAAAACGTTATTCTGTCTGGGATTTTTTCCTACAAAGACTGTGAACTGCCGAATGCCTATCCTGACCCAGACCATCCAGCGCGTCCTCGAACTGATGAAGCGCTACCCAGGGGTGATTGCACTCGGAGGTTTCATCTCGGGTGTGGGCAGCTTCATCCTGGTGGACCGCCAGCAAGGCATGGCCAGCTGGATCGCGATCATCATGCTGGTGAGCTGGTTATGGCTGATGCTGGAAAACAGCTTCACCCAGCTGTTCAGCAAGGTCTTCAAACGGGAAATCCCCGAGCCGCTGCTGCGCTACGCCACGCAGATGATCCACCAGGAAAGCCTGTTTTTTGTGCTGCCGTTCTTTTTTGTCACCACTACCTGGAACAGCGGCCAGTCGATCTTTACCGGCCTGCTGGGTGCGGCGGCGCTGGTCTCGATCACCGACCCGCTGTACTACAAGTGGCTGGCGCCCAAGCGTTCGCTGTTTCTCGCGCTGCACACCCTGACCCTGTTTGCCGCCCTGCTGACCGCGCTGCCGATCATCCTGCACCTGACCACCGCCGAGAGTTACAAGCTGGCCCTCGGTGTGGCAATGCTGCTGTCGATCCCAAGCCTGGCCGTCAGCCTGCCGCTGCGCAGCATCAAGGGTTGGGCGATGCTGTTGGGGGTTACCGCAGCGATTGGTTGCGCCGGCTGGTTCCTGCGCAGTTGGGTGCCGCCCGCGACGCTGTGGATGACCGAAGTGGCCATCAGCACCCAACTGCAGGACCGCACGCCCGGCGATGACCTCAAAGAAGTCAGCGCCGCGCAACTGCGCAGCAGCGGTTTGTATGCCTACACCGCGATCAACGCGCCCCGCGGGCTGGATGAACGGATCTACCATGTGTGGAAATTCAACGGCAAGGAAGTCGACCGTATCGCCCTGGACATTCATGGCGGGCGCAAGGAAGGCTATCGGGCCTGGACCCACAAGCAGAACTTCCCCGCCGACTCGGTGGGACGCTGGCAGGTACGGGTGCTGACCGAAGATGGCCAAGTGATCGGCGTGTTGCGCTTCAAGGTGACTGATCCCGGTCAGGACACCACAACGCCGGACGCGCCAAAGTAGTCAGGATCGTGCTATTACGTAGGAATTCTGGAATAGCCAAACAAGCTCGGAGCTTATGACCAGTAGCACAACGGCCGGTGCCGCCCATCTGGACACGTCCACCCAGCCTCCACTGCTGAGGATTACGGGGGATTGGACGCTTGCCCACTATGCCAACCTGAAGAAGCTGTCGGAAAAGCTCGACGGCCAGTACGACGCTGGCGCACGCATCGACCTTAACGGCCTCGGCGCCCTGGACACGGCCGGCGCCTCGCTGCTGGTGGAATTGCTCGGCCCCGAGCGCATCGAACAGTCCGCCGAACAGACCGACTGCAGCCTCTCGACCGCCGACCGCGCGTTACTGAAAACCGTCTACCGCTCTCTGAACGACTTCTGTGTGCCGGTCAAGGAACCGGAAGAAGCCGCCGGCATCATGTTGCTGGCGCGCATCGGCGGCGCGGTCTACACCGTCTGGCAAGACGGCATGAAACTCCTGGGCTTCATCGGCCTGATCCTCGAGACCTTCGCCCGTGGCGTATTCCGGCCCAAGCGCTGGCGCGTGACGCCGATGGTTGCGCATATCGAACAAACCGGCCTCGACGCGGCGCCCATCGTCGCCCTGCTGACCTTCCTGGTGGGCGCGGTGGTGGCGTTTCTCGGTGCCACGGTGCTGGCCAGCTTTGGCGCGAGCATCTTTACCGTGGACCTGGTGGCGTTCTCCTTCCTGCGGGAATTTGGCGTGTTGCTCACCGCGATCCTGATGGCCGGCCGTACCGCCAGCGCCTTCACCGCGCAAATCGGCTCGATGAAGGCCAACGAAGAAATCGACGCGATCCGCACCCTGGGCCTGGACCCGATGGAGTTGCTCGTGCTGCCCCGGGTACTGGCGTTGCTGGTGGCGCTGCCGATGCTGACATTCCTGGCAATGATCTCGGGGATTATCGGCGGTGGCGTGGTGTGTGCGGTGGCCCTGGATATTTCGCCGGCGATGTTCCTCTCGCTGCTGCAATCGGACATTGGCGTGCAGCACTTCATCGTCGGCATGATCAAGGCGCCGATCTTCGCATTCCTGATCGCCGCCATCGGCTGCCTGGAAGGCTTCAAGGTCAGCGGCAGCGCCGAGTCCGTCGGCGCCCACACCACCTCCAGCGTGGTGCAATCGATTTTCGTGGTGATCGTGCTGGATGCGGTGGCCGCACTGTTCTTCATGGAGATGGGCTGGTGAGTCGCTTACGTCGTGCGCCCACCGAGGCGGTGATTGAAGTCCGTGGCCTGTGCAACCGCTTTGGCCCGCAAAGCGTGCACGAGAACCTCGACCTGGACTTGTACAAGGGCGAGATCCTCGCGGTGGTCGGCGGGTCCGGCAGCGGCAAGTCGGTGCTGCTGCGCAGCATCATTGGCTTGCGCCAGCCGAGCGAAGGGCAGGTGCGGGTGTTCGGGCAGAACCTGCCGAGCTTGTCGGAACACGAACGTTCGATGGTGGAACGGCGCTTCGGCGTGCTGTTCCAGAAGGGCGCGCTGTTCTCCTCGCTGACGGTCACGGAAAACGTCGCCTTGCCGCTGATCGAACATGCCGGCCTCAGCCGTCCCGACGCCGAACACCTGGCGGCGGTAAAACTGGCGTTGGCCGGGTTGCCGCTGTCGGCTGCCGATAAATACCCATCATCACTCTCCGGCGGCATGATCAAGCGCGCAGCCCTGGCCCGTGCCCTGGCGTTGGACCCGGACATCCTGTTTCTCGACGAACCCACCGCCGGCCTCGACCCGATCGGCGCCGCCGCCTTCGATCAACTGATCCTGACCCTGCGCGACGCGTTGGGCCTGAGCGTGTTCCTGGTCACCCACGACCTCGACACGCTGTACACCATCACCGACCGTGTAGCGGTGCTGGCGCAGAAAAAGGTACTGGTGGCGGATGCCATCGATGTCGTCTCGGAAACCGACGACGCCTGGATTCACGAATACTTCCATGGCCCACGGGGCCGCGCGGCATTGGATGCCGCTCAACTGCTCAACGAGGTATGACATGGAAACCCGAGCCCATCATGTGATGATCGGTCTGTTCAGCGTGATCGTCGTGGTCGGTGCCATGCTGTTCGGCCTGTGGCTGGCCAAGTCCAGCGTCGACAGCGCATTCCAGGATTACGAAGTGGTGTTCAACGAGGCCGTCAGCGGTCTGTCCCAGGGCAGCGCGGTGCAATACAGCGGGATCAAGGTGGGCGATGTCACCAGCCTGCGCCTCGACCCGAAAGACCCGCGCCGGGTGCTGGCGCGCATCCGCCTGGCCGGGCAAACGCCGATCAAGGAAGACACCCAGGCCAAGCTGGCCCTGACCGGCATCACTGGCACCTCGATCATCCAGCTCAGCGGCGGCACGCCCCAAAGCCCGGAACTCAAGGGCAAGGACGGCAACTTGCCGGAGATCATTGCGTCGCCATCGCCGATCGCGCGCCTGCTGAACAACAGCAATGACCTGATGACCAGCATCAACCTGCTGCTGCACAACGCCAACCACATGTTCTCCCGGGAGAACGTCGAACGCCTCAGCAATACCCTGGACAACCTGCAACAGACCACCGGCGCCATCGCCGACCAACGCGGCGACATCAAGGTGGTGATGCAGCAATTGATACAGGTGAGCAAACAGGCCAGCGCCACCCTGGAGCAAACCACCGCGCTGATGCGCAACGCCAACGGTTTGCTCAACGACCAGGGTAAGCAGATGTTCGGCAGCGCCGAGGAGGCCATGCAGTCCCTTCAACAAAGCACGGCCACCATCGACACCTTGTTGACCAACAACAAGGACTCCCTGAACAGCGGCATGCAGGGTCTCAACGAACTGGCGCCAGCGGTGCGCGAGCTGCGGGAAACCCTGGGTTCGTTACGCGCGATTTCCCGCCGCCTGGAAGCCAACCCCAGCGGTTACCTGCTGGGCAGCGACAAGAACAAGGAGTTCACGCCATGAAGCGTGCTTACCAAATGATCGCCCCCGTTGCGCTGGCATTGGTCAGTGCGTGCTCGATCCTGCCCAAGGCGGATCCTTCGGACGTGTACCGGTTGCCTTCGGCGCAGACGGCCACGCAAGCCAGCCCTGTGGCCTGGTCGCTGCGCGTGGCCAAGCCGCAGACCAGCGAATTCCTCGACAGCCCACGAATTGCCGTGGTGCCCAACGGCGACTTGATCAGCAGCTACGCGAATTCACGCTGGAGCGATCCGGCCCCGGTGCTGTTGCGTAACCGGTTGCTGGACGGCTTCCAGCGGGATGGAAGGGTGACATTGCTGAGTACCGATGAGACCAACCTGCAAGCGGACTTTGAGCTGGGCGGGCAGTTGCAGGCTTTTCAGAGCGAGTATCGCGGCAGCGCGGTTGAGGTAGTGATACGTCTGGATGCGCGGCTGGTGCGCGGGAGTGATCAGCGGATTATTGCCAGCAAGCGGTTTGAGGTGCGGCAACCGGTGGGGGATACCAAGGTGCCGGCCGTAGTCGCCGGGTTTGGTCAGGCTGGGGATGCGTTGAACAAGCAAGTGGTGGATTGGGTGGTGGGCCTGGGAAGCCGCGCTTTTGTGGCGAGGGAGCTTGCTCCCATTGGGCTGCGTAGCAGCCCCAAAACCAGCCAATAAGCTTCGACTGACACGCCTGCGAAACCTTGCTGGGGCCGCTTCGCGGCCCAACGGGAGCAAGCTCCCTCGCCACAGTTGACCTAGGTTTTAGCCGAAGAACCAGTAGCACACCGCAATCGCTGCCACCACGCCGGCAAACTCCGCCAACAACGCACACCCGACTGCGTGCCGCGCCCGCTGGATGCCCACCGAGCCAAAGTACACCGCCAGCACATAGAACGTGGTCTCGGTACTGCCCTGGATCGTCGCCGCCACCAACGCCGGGAAGCTGTCCACGCCCTGGGTCTGCATCGTCTCAATCAACATCGCCCGCGCCGCACTGCCGGAGAACGGCTTGACCATCGCCGTCGGCAACGCATCGACAAAGCGCGTATCCATGCCGGTCCAGGCCACCACATGGCGAATCCCTTCCAGGCCGAAATCCAGCGCGCCCGACGCCCGCAACACACCCACCGCACACAGCATCGCCACCAGGTACGGCAGCAGGTTCTTGGCCACGTCGAAGCCTTCCTTGGCGCCTTCGACAAACGCCTCGTAGACCTTGACCTTGCGCAGCGCGCCAATCACCAGGAACAACATGATCAGCCCGAACAGCGTCAGGTTGCCGAGGATCGATGACAACCCCGCCAGCGCAGTGGCTGAGAGCGTCGCAAGCAAGGCCATGAAGCCACCCAGTACCAGCGCCCCCGGAATCAGGTACGCCAGCACCACCGGGTCCCACAGCCGCAGGCGTTGCATCACCGCCACCGACAGCAGGCCCACCAGGGTCGAGGCGCTGGTGGCCAACAGGATCGGCAGGAACACCAGCGTCGGGTCGGCCGCCCCTTGCTGGGCGCGGTACATGAAGATCGTCACCGGCAGCAGGGTCAGGGAAGAGGCGTTGAGCACCAGGAACAGGATCTGCGCATTACTGGCGGTGTTGGGGATCGGGTTGAGCTCTTGCAGCGCCTTCATGGCCTTGAGGCCGATGGGCGTAGCGGCGTTGTCGAGACCCAGGCCGTTGGCGGCGAAGTTGAGGGTGATCAAGCCGATGGCCGGGTGGCCGGCGGGCACTTCCGGCATCAGGCGGCGAAACAGTGGGCCCAGCGCCTTGGCCAGCCAGTCGACGATCCCGGCTTTCTCGGCGATGCGCAGGAAGCCCAGCCACAAGGTCAGCGTGCCGAACAGCAGCACCATCACCTCGACCGACAACTTGGCCATGGCGAAGATGCTTTCCACCATCGCCGCAAAGATGCCGGCGTTGCCGCCGATCAGCCATTGCGCCAGTGCAGACACCATCGCCACGATAAAAAAGCCAAGCCACAGGCCATTGAGCATCAGTTGAATCCCCCGAAAGATGGGGCGAATGATAGCGGGGCTGACAGAAACGACAAACCCCGGATTTTCCGGGGTTTGTGTAGGAGGCAGTCCTGGCGATCAGCCGCGACTGGTCTCGCCGGCCGGCAGCACTTGCTTGGTGCGCCAGTGCGGCAGCGAGTTCCAGTAGCGCTCGCCCTTGGAGTCGTCGTACATGCCTTCCCAGCGGGAGATGACCAGTACGGCCAGGGCGTTGCCGATCACGTTCAGTGCGGTACGGGCCATGTCCATGATGCGGTCGACACCGGCGATGAACGCCAGGCCTTCCAGCGGAATGCCCACGCTGCCCAAGGTCGCCAGCAGCACCACGAAGGACACGCCCGGCACACCGGCGATGCCTTTGGAGGTGACCATCAGGGTCAATACCAGCATCAGTTGCTGGCCAATCGACAGGTCGATGCCATACAGCTGGGCGATAAAGATCGCGGCGATGCTCTGGTACAGGGTCGAGCCGTCGAGGTTGAACGAATAACCGGTGGGTACCACGAAGCTGCAGATCGCTTTCGGCGCGCCGTAGGCTTCCATCTTCTCGATCACACGCGGCAGCACGGTTTCGGAACTGGCGGTGGAGTAGGCCAGTACCAGCTCATCCTTGAAGATGCGCATCAGCTTGAGAATCGAGAAGCCAAACAGGCGAGCGATCAAACCCAGTACCGCAAAGGCGAAGAACAGAATCGCCACGTAAACCAGGATCACCAGCTTGGCCAGCGGCAGCAGCGAGGCGAAACCGAAATTGGCGACCGTCACCGCGATCAGCGCAAACACGCCGATTGGGGCGTACTTCATGATCATGTGGGTGACTTTGAACATGCTCTCGGACACGCCCTGGAACATGGTCACCAGGGGTTCGCGCAGTTCAGGCTTGAGGCTCGACAAGCCGAGGCCGAACAACACCGAGAAGAAGATGATCGGCAGCATGTCGCCACGGGCCACGGCGGCGAAGATGTTCGACGGGATCAGGTTGAGGATCGTCTCGATGAACGCATGCTCGTGCTGAACCTCTGCGGCGGTGGCGGTGTATTTGGAGATGTCGACGGTACCCAGGGTACTCATGTCGATACCGGCACCCGGATGGAACAGGTTCGCCAGCAGCAGGCCGACCACAATGGCGATGGTGGTGACCACTTCGAAGTAAAGGATGGTTTTTACGCCGATCCGACCGAGCTTTTTCGCATCCCCAACACCGGCGATTCCGACAATCAGCGACGAAATCACGATCGGGATAACGATCATCTTGATCAGGCGGATAAAGATATCGCCAGCGGGCTGCAACACGTTGCTGATCCACCAGGCCTTTTCGGCACTGAAATGGTTAAGCACCGCACCGATTGCAATCCCCAGCACCAGACCGATGAGGATCTGCCAGGCGAGGCTTAGCTTTGCCTTCTTCATGTCATTACCCTTACTTCAAGTGGACTCAGGCAGATGCGCCAGCAGCTGGAACGCTCGAGAGCGAAAAAGTGGGTGCATCTGCCTCCGTAGAAGGTCACCGCAGTTGGCCGATATGGCTCACTGGCAGGCGAAAAAAGGCGCAACTATTCCGATGCAAGGAGGCGACGTCTAATGCCGTAAACGCCTACCCTATGCCGAATCGGCATGAGTTTTTTTGAGTTTTTCTGTCTGAACGGTCAGTTCGAATACGACATTTCGGCAGGCATAAATGCCGCGAACCGGCCATTTCAGGCTCGCGCAGGGTTTTTTGAAAATCTACGGCCGCGGTCGAAAACCCCTGAAATTTCCTACGCATACCATCGAAAAACTCATCTGGCAGGAGACAAACTTTCTCGATAGATGGTCACGTGGAAACACTAGGAAATGGTTGAGGCGACGCAAAAAGGGAAATTGCCGCTATGAGCGGTATGACAGAAGCGGGCATAAGAGCCGTAAGCCCGTCGCAAGTTCCACAAGCCATCGGCTTGCGAACTTGCGTCGCAGCTTTTCACCTGACCCGGCCCTTGCGCAGGCACTCCCTGTACCCGTAGGTCACGCCGATCCGATCGATCAGAGCAACCCGGCCCCCTGGTCATGCACCGCCCTTGTCGGGCCGTGCAAACAGAAAGAAGCGTGGCGCTCCTTTCTATGGACGATAGGTCGGTAGACGACAGGGTCGTCAGACCGAACCTAGTACCAATTCGGGTCTTTCTTGAGCTGTTCCATCAGCAGCTTTTGCATGCCTTCGTCCGGCTTGCCGAGAAAGCGGTAGTCGGCGTGCCGTGTCGGCGACTTGTCCGACGGCAGGCCCGCTGGCACTTCCACCAACATGGCGTAGGCATCTTCCTTGTCGAAGCTGAAGGCGACGATCAGGCGCTTGTTCAGACACGTGTCTGCGGTTTCACAGAGCGGCCCTACCAAGTACTTGTCACCATCCTCTTCAACGGCGTTCATTTGTTCAGCGCTGCCCGAAAGGTTCATCACCCATTCCGGCAGACGCTCTTCCTTCTTGACCACGCTCTGCCAGGTTTCGCGGTATTGCGGGTCCGCACTCAGCAGTTCGTTGACCCGGGACTGGCCATCATTTGCAGCCAGCGCCAGGCCGCTGCCGCCCAACAACAGGGCGGCAGCCAGGGCTTTAAGGGACGAATTGAACATGCTTAGCCTCGGCCACGACGGCCAAAGAAGAAGGAAGCGATGAACATCACCAGGAAGACCACAAACAGAATTTTTGCGATACCCGTGGCGGTGCCCGCGATACCACCGAAGCCCAGGACTGCAGCCACAATGGCAATGATCAGAAATGTGATTGCCCAACTCAACATGGTGATTCTCCTTACGCTTCTTTTAGGGGTAACAGCGGTAGTGCATGCGGTCGCTCGATTAAAGGACCGTGTCTTGCCTAGAACACCCAGCGCTCCTGAGATGGCAGGTCGCCGAGGGTGGAATCTTGCTCAACCGCCGCCAGTTGCGGGGTTGTCACGTCGGCGGTAGTGCTACCGACCGAACGGAAATGGGTCTGGGTCATCATCGGACGTTCAAAATGCGCGGTGTGCTGCTGACTCTGCTGCCAATGCGCCAATTGCTGACCGCCGATCAAGGTCACCATCAGGGCCAGGCTGGCAAACAGCCCCTGTTGCAGACGCAGTGGCGATACACGCAGTTGGGTGAGGCTTTGGCGAGTCATGCTGTATCTCTCCCGCATTCTGATTATTCGGTGATGAAGCTCGTATGAGGTGTATTGCAGCCTGCGTGCCAGTTTTTTAACAAAATAAAACTCAATAAAATCAATAAGTTAAAAACAAAAGCGCTTTGACACCACGAGCATCCTGCACGATGCCCCTATCCACGCCGTGCGAAATGCACGATGGTCACTGGTCGGATCAGGGGATCGGAAGGCAGCCTTCGACTGCCGAAGTGGCAGGTGGGAGAAAAAACGCCACGAATGGGCGCCTCTGTAAGAAGAATCGCAGATAGCTGCGCGATGACGGCTTTAATCAATCAGAATAAACCATGCAACTTGCCCGATTATTCCGGGACTAAACAACATCATTCATTCTTAAGGAGCGCGGGACAGATGGAATCAGCCAAGGAACTTCAAGGCCGCATTCTTTTAGTGGATGACGAATCCGCGATCCTTCGCACCTTCCGTTATTGCCTGGAAGATGAGGGCTACACCGTAGCCACTGCCAACAGCGCCGCCCAGGCCGATGCCTTGTTGCAACGCCAGGTGTTTGACCTGTGCTTCCTGGACCTGCGACTGGGCGAAGACAACGGCCTCGACGTACTGGCGCAAATGCGCGTCCAGGCACCGTGGATGCGCGTGGTGATCGTCACCGCCCATTCGGCCGTCGACACCGCCGTGGATGCAATCCAGGCGGGCGCCGCCGATTACCTGGTCAAACCCTGCAGCCCCGACCAATTGCGCCTGGCCACGGCCAAGCAGCTGGAAGTGCGTCAGCTCTCTGCGCGCCTGGAAGCCCTAGAAGGCGAAGTGCGCAAGCCCAAGGACGGACTCGACTCCCACAGCCCGGCCATGATGGTGGTGCTGGAAACCGCCCGCCAGGTAGCAGGCACTGACGCCAACATCCTGATTCTCGGCGAGTCCGGCACCGGTAAGGGTGAGCTGGCCCGGGCCATTCACGGCTGGAGCAAGCGTGCGAAGAAATCCTGCGTCACCATCAACTGCCCGTCGCTGACCGCAGAGCTGATGGAAAGCGAACTGTTCGGCCACAGTCGCGGCGCGTTTACCGGCGCCAGCGAAAGCACCCTCGGGCGCGTCAACCAGGCAGACGGCGGTACGCTGTTTCTCGACGAGATCGGCGATTTTCCCCTGACCTTGCAGCCCAAGTTGCTGCGTTTTATTCAGGACAAGGAATACGAGCGCGTCGGCGACCCGGTGACTCGCCGCGCCGATGTGCGAATCCTCGCCGCCACCAACCTGAACCTGGAAGACATGGTGCGCGACGGTCGTTTCCGCGAAGACCTGTTGTACCGCCTGAATGTCATCACTTTGCACCTGCCACCCCTGCGCGAACGCAGCGAAGACATCCTGACCCTGGCGGACCGCTTCCTGGCGCGCTTCGTGAAGGAATATGCGCGGCCCGCACGCGGATTCAGCGATGAAGCCCGTGAGGCGCTGCTCAACTACCGTTGGCCGGGGAACATCCGCGAACTGCGCAACGTGGTGGAGCGCGCCAGCATTATTTGCCCACAGGAAAAGGTCGAGATCAGCCACCTCGGCATGGCCGAGCAGCCGACCAACAATGCCCCGCGTATCGGCGCGGCATTGAGCCTGGATGAATTGGAAAAGGCACATATCGGCGCGGTACTGGCCACCAGTGACACACTGGACCAGGCAGCCCGGACCCTTGGTATTGACGCGTCGACGCTGTACCGCAAACGCAAACAATACAACCTGTGAGCTGTAGCCTATGAAGCTTGCGATGAAGCTGCGCACTCGGCTGTTCCTGAGTATTTCCGCGCTGATCACCGTTGCCCTGCTGGGGTTGTTGCTGGGCCTGGTGAGCGTCATGCAAATGGCCAAGACCCAGGAGTCGTTGATTCGCAGCAACTTCATCACCCTGGACCTGGGGCTCAAGCTGCGGCAGACCCTCGGCGATCAGTTGATGATCATGCTCAACGAGCAGCCCAATCCCGCCGCCCTGGAAGCCTCCAAGCAACGTTATTTCGCCCTGTTGCAGCAAGGCATCGAACACGAACAGAAAGACACGACCACCAGCGGCTTTACCAAGGCAAAAACCGACTACCTGAGCTTTCTGGAGGCCTTCGATAAAAATGAGAATGCCCCACCGGCCCTGCGTAACAACGACGAACTGACCAAGCGCTTCAACATCTTGCGCAACGGCCTGATCGCCGAGCACAAGCAAGCGCTGGAAAACATCAACGACACCGAACACAAGTCCCGTGAGCGAGCACTATTGATTGCCGGCCTGCTGGGCCTGGTGGGGTTGGCGGTACTAATCATCGGTTTCGTCACCGCCCATGGCATTGCCCGACGCTTTGGCGGGCCGATCGAGGCGCTGGCCAAGGCCGCCGACAAGATCGGCCAGGGTAACTTCGAAGTCACGCTGCCCATCTCCTCGGCTGCCGAGATGAACCTGCTGACCCGACGCTTCGGCATCATGGCCGAGGCCCTGCGCCAGCATCAGGCAACCAATGTCGATGAGCTGCTCGCCGGGCAGCAACGTCTGCAGGCAGTGCTCGACAGCATCGACGACGGCCTGCTGATGATCGACCGCCAAGGCCGCCTGGAGCACCTTAACCCGGTAGCACAACGCCAACTGGGCTGGGACGAGAATCGCCTGGGCCAAGGCCTTGGTGACGCCCTGGGCCGCCCGGAACTGGATGAACAACTGCACCTGGTGCTGCGCGGCGGCAACCTGGAGCGCGCCCCCGAAGACCTGGAAGTGGAAGTCGAAGGCGAGCTGCGCCTGCTGACGTACAGCCTGACGCCGGTCAGCCATACCCAGGGGCACATTCTGGGCGCCGTGATGGTGCTGCATGACGTCACCGAACAGCGCGCTTTTGAACGGGTGCGCAGCGAGTTTGTGTTGCGCGCCTCCCATGAGTTGCGCACGCCAGTGACGGGCATGCACATGGCATTCGGGTTGTTCCGGGAACGGGCGAAGTTTCCTGCGGAATCCCGCGAAGCGGACCTGCTGGATACAGTCAACGAAGAAATGCAGCGCCTGATGCAGTTGATCAACGATTTGCTCAACTTCTCGCGTTACCAGAATGGCTTGCAGAAGCTCACCCTGGGCCCGTGCGACATAAGCGACCTGCTCGAACATGCCCGCGCCCGCTTCGCCGAGCAGGCGAATGCGCAGAACATCGAACTGCTGGTGGAGGAACAGTCCCCGCTACCGAGGCTGCATGCCGATCGAGCGCAGTTGGAGCGGGTGCTCGACAACTTGTTGGGCAATGCCCTGCGGCACACGGCCGACGGCGGGCAGATCCGCCTGCAGGCACGTCGCCATGGCGAACGGGTGATTGTCAGCGTCGAGGACAACGGCGAAGGCATTGCCTACGGCCAGCAAGGACGGATCTTCGAACCGTTTGTACAGGTAGGTCGCAAGAAGGGCGGTGCCGGGCTGGGCCTGGCGCTGTGCAAGGAGATCGTGCAATTGCACGGTGGCCGCATGGGGGTCTATTCGCGGCCGGGGCAAGGGACGCAGTTTTATATGGCGCTGCCCCTGTAGGAGCCGGCTTGCCGGCGATGACGACCCTGAGGACGTTATCGCCGGCAAGCCGGGCTCCTACGGTTATTGGTGATTCAGTGCCCGCAGGATAGCGGCACTCTCGGCATCCGGCGTGCCGTCAAACAGCGATGCCCGGAAGTGCATCTGGAACGCAGCCATCACGTGGCGCGTCGCCACATCCAGCTCGCCGGTCTGAGGCGTCGGATAGCCCAACTTCGCCAACTCTTCCTGGAACCAGGTAATGCTCGGCAGTTCAGCTGCGTATTGCACCTGGTAACGGGCAACCGCCTTGGCGTCCGGCCACATCCCCAACCCTTCATCCGCCAGGCGCTTCCAGGGGAACAACGGCCCCGGGTCCAGCTTGCGCAGTGGGGCAATGTCGCTATGACCGATGATGTTCCGCGGATCGATACCGTTGCGCTTGCTGATGTCCTTGAGCAGCACCACCAGCGACTGCACCTGCGCCTCGGAGTACGGGTACCAGACGCGGCCTGTCGGCAAGTCGCGATACCCCGGGTTCACGATCTCGATCCCGATGGAGCTGGAGTTGAGCCAGGTGCGGCCCATCCATTCACTTTCACCGGCATGCCAGGCGCGCTGGCTTTCATCCACCAGTTTGTAGATGGTGCCTGAAGCATCGTCGCCGATCAGGTAATGGCTGCTGACCTGGCCGTGGGTCAATAGCGCCAGGGAGCGCTCAAGGGACGCCGAGGTGTAGTGCACGATGACGAACTGCACCCGGTTGTCGTGGTTCACCGACGGATGACTGGTGTCCAGACGGGGTCCACTCGCACAGCCGGCGAGCAGGAGAAGCAGAAAGGCGGAACACAGAAGTTTCATGGCAGCAGACAATACGCTTAAGACGATAATGCAACAGTGTAACGTACCGTTTGCTGCCCAGCGGCCAAATGCGACGTTTTAAACAAAATGGAACATTTTCAGGCCGCCTGCACCTGATTGCGCCCAGCGGCCTTGGCGCGGTAAAGCGCCTCGTCGGCGCGCTTGAGGGCCAGGTCACTGCGCTCTCCCGGCTGAAACTGCGCCATGCCCATGGACACCGTAATCGTCACCGGCTCGCCCTTGAAGTGAAACGGGCAGGCTTCGATGGCAGCCCGCAGGGTTTCACCCACTGCCAATGCTTCTGACAAGGATGAGTTGGGCATCAGCAGCACAAACTCTTCACCGCCAAAGCGCGCGATGAAGTCGTTGGGACGCAGGCGTTTGCGAAGCACCGTGGCGATGATCTTCAGCACCTTGTCGCCGGCCAGATGACCGTAGCCGTCGTTGATACGCTTGAAGTGATCGAGGTCCAGCATCGCCAGCGACAGGCTATTGCCACGCTGATGCCAGGCGTTGACCTCTTGCTCCAGGCGCTCGCTCCAGGCCGCGCGGTTGGGCAAGCCGGTGAGTGGGTCGATCAACGCTTTCTGGCGCTGAACCTCCAGATGCTCACGGTAGCCTTGGGCTTCTTGCTCCATATTGGCGACCCGCTCGGCCAGGCCTTTTAGACGGGCAGCCACTTCCTGTTCGCGCTGGTCACGCTGGTGCTGGTGTTGGTCCATGGTGCCGAGCAGCCCTTCGAGGTGGCTTTCCAGCACATGCTTGAGGCTATCCAGGTCCGCCGCGTCCTGCACGCTGCTTTGCAAACCATCCACTTGTTCACGGATCTGCGTATCCAGTTCCCTGGCAGCCGAGCGACTGTCGGCGTGGCCGTCACTGGCCACCTGCAGGTGACCCTGGAACGCTTCGAGGCGCTCATTGAGCTGCTTGAGGTAGGCCTCAAACTCATGTTGGCCACTGTCGGTAATCGCCAGCATCAACACCGCCAGGTCATCGAGAATCGGCAGCAGTTCGTACCAGTTCAAGCCGTGGGTCAGGCGTTCACGCATGGCTTCGGCCTGGGGCCGGTGACGCTCGGGCAGCGACAAGTCTTCCAGCAGGCCGAGCAGGGTGTCTTCGATGTGTTTGGCCACCGAGCTGTAAGACGGCTCGGGGGTGTCGGGCAGGGCGTAGACCTGATCCGCTTGCAGCTCGTCGGGGTTCAACTCTTCCAACTCGGCCGCCTCTTCCGGCTCGTCGGCCAGGACCGGCGGCAGGGAGAGACTGCCGATCTCGGTTCGCTCCGGTTCGCAGGCCTGCACCTGCGGCGCCTCGACCATGGCGGCGAGGGCACTCTCGAGAGCGGGCTCAACCTCCGTTTCGATCGGTTGTTCGGGCTCCAGCGATTCGATAATCGCAGCGGGTGCCTCGATGACGGGCGCGATGGTAACGACGGGCGGGGCAGCGGGCGTCACTTCGCTGACAACCTCAGCAGCCTTTACTTGCGGTTCGGGCTCAGGGGGCAACTCGACAGGGACCTGAACCTTCGATTGCGGTGCAAAAGCCCGCAATGCCTGGGTCAGCTCCTCAGATTGCGCCGGCGCTTCAACTTCATCCACCGCCTTGAGCTTTGGCGCAGCAGGCGCCTGAACAGCAGGGCGGGATGGCGCGCGTGGCTCAACCTCCGGGGTTTCGACCGCAGCGTCCTTGGCGCCAAACAGGCGCTGCAACAGCCCCGGACCCGAACGGCTGGTCTCACCCTCCGGCTCCAGGTTACTCAGCGCCTGCCCTTGGAGGCCGCTCAGTTCACTCAGCAACAGCGGAATCTCTCGCGCCTGGCCGACCCGGCCGTCCAGCTGTTTGGCGAACGCCTTAAGCGGGCGGCTCACTTCTCGCGGCAACGGCAGTTTTTGCAACTGAGTGACCAGGGCCGTCAACGCCGTGCCTATCTGGTCGACCCGGGTTTCACGGCGCTGTTCCGAATCCAGCACGGCCTTTTCCAGGCGCGGCAACAATGCAGCGAGGGCGGCGTCCATGTCGTCCGTACGCACAACGTCGCGCATTTCCTTCATGCATTGGTCAACTGCGCGGTCGGTCCCTTCAGCCGCCAGCGTGCTGCGCACCAGCCCCCGGCGCAGCAGGTCGAGGCGGGCGGCCCAGCGACGCTCGAGCTTTTCTTGTTGCTCGATGCTTAACAGGTATTTTTCTTTCCAACGCTGGGCGTCGTCGCTCATGCAAGGGGTCCGCGAGGGCCGGGGCTCAACGCGGGCAATGCATCAGCCGTGAGCGAACCCGGCAGACGAATCTCTACCGCGACGGGCAGGTGATCGGAGATGGGCTGCGCCAGCACCTGCACGCTTTCGAGTGTCAGGGTCGGGCTGAGCAGAATGTGATCAAGACAACGTTGCGGGCGCCAGCTGGGAAAGGTGGCTTCGACTTGCGGCGCCAGTAACCCAAGGTCACGCAACGGGGAATTTTGCAGCAGGTCTGTGGCATGGGTGTTCATGTCACCCATCAGCACCTGGTGTTTGTAGTTGCCAATCAACTCACGGATATAGGCCAACTGCATGGTGCGGGTTCGAGCCCCCAACGCGAGGTGCATCATCACCACCACCAACGCTTCCGGCCCTTCGCCGAACCGCACCAGAATCGCCCCGCGGCCTTTAGGACCGGGTAACGGGTGATCCTCGATCGCCCACGGCTTCAGGCGGCTGAGCACACCGTTGCTGTGCTGGCCGAGTTTGCCGAGGTTGCGATTGAGTTGTTGATACCAGTAGGGAAAGGCACCGAGCTGGGCCAGGTGCTCGACCTGGTTGATGTAGCCGGAACGCAGGCTGCCACCGTCGGCCTCCTGCAGGGCTACCAGGTCGAAATCGCCCAGCAGGTCGCCGATCTTTTGCAGATTGCCGGCACGCCCGTTGTGGGGCAGCAGGTGCTGCCAGCCACGGGTCAGGTAATGCCGGTATTTCTCGGTACTGATACCTACCTGGATATTGAAACTGAGCAGGCGCAACCGGCTGTCTGCCGGCAGGCCCGTGGATTCCAGGTGGTGTTCATTGACCTTCGGGTCATGCAGGCCAACGACACGTTCAGTACCCCAGCGACGCATGACGGGCCCCTTACTTGGCTGCGCGCTCTTTGGCGATCAACTGGTCGGCCACGTTCAGGGCTTCCTTTTCGCCACCGGCACTGCCGATGTCGAAACGGTATTTGCCGTCGACGATCAGAGTCGGTACGCCTTGCACGCCGTATTTCTGGGCCAGTTCCTTGTATTGGGCCATCTTGCCCTTCACAGCGAACGAGTTGAATGTCTCAAGGAACTTGGTTTTGTCGACGCCTTGGGTGGCAACGAAATCGGCCATGTCATCAGGCTTGAGCAGACGCTTGCCTTCTTTCTGGATGGCGTTGAACACGGCGGCGTGCACCTTGTGCTCTACACCCATGGTGTCCAGGGTAATAAACAGCTGGCCGTGGGCATCCCATGGGCCGCCGAACAGGGCAGGAATACGTTTGAAGTTCACGTCCTCAGGCAGCTTCTCGACCCACGGATTGATGACCGGCTCAAACGCGTAGCAATGCGGGCAGCCATACCAGAACAGCTCCACCACTTCGATCTTGCCCGGTACGGAAACCGGGACAGGATTGGCCAATTCAACATAGGTTTTACCGGCTTCAAGCGGCACGTCGGCAGCTTGTGCGGTCATGCCGAAAAGGCTGGCAGTGACGAGAGCGGCGCTGAGGATCAGATTACGCATGCTTTACTCCTGGACAAATAAAGTCGCCTCACGCGACCTTTGTTGTGACAGGTCTACGCGGGCATGAGTTCGTTAGTGTAACGGCACCGGCCACAAAAAAGGGCGGCCTAAGCCACCCTTTTTATGCTTGCATCGACGGATTAATCGAGCGTTAACGTAGCCGGGACACTTAGTGCAGGCCCTGGATGTATTGGGACACGGCTTCGATGTCCTTGTTGCTGAGTTTCCCGGCGATGCTCTGCATGATCTTGGTGTCGCCGTCGTTGGTGCGATTACCTTCGCGGAAGTCCGTCAACTGCTTGCCGATGTACTGGGCATGCTGGCCGCTCAAGTGCGGGAAGCCAGCAGCCGCGAGGCCTGCGCCGTTAGGCGAGTGGCAGCCGATGCAGGAAGGCATGCCTTTTTCCAGGTTGCCGCCACGGAACAATTCTTCACCGTGGGCCACCAGTTTCGGATCAGCAGCTCCCACGCTGCCCTTTTGGCTGGCAAAATACGCCGCGATATCTGCCAGGTCCTGATCGCTGAGGTTGGTCAGCAAGCCGGTCATTTCCAGGACCGTACGCTTGCCGTCCTTGATGTCGTGCATCTGCTTGGTCAGGTAACGCTCACCCTGGCCGGCCAGTTTTGGAAAGTTTGGCGCCGGGCTATTACCGTCCGGTCCATGGCAAGCACCACATACGGCGGCTTTCGCCTGGCCGGCAGTGGCGTCGCCTGCGGCATGGGCAACACCGGTGATGCCCAAGGTCAACAGCAGACTCACGATCAGTTTGTTCATCAGCTAATCCAACTACGGCTAAGGGTTAAAGAGTTATGGACCGGGTTTACTCACCATCAACTGAATGATGGCCTGGTAATCCTCGGTACTGCAGTCCATGCACAAACCACGCGGCGGCATCGCCTTGAAACCCTGGGTCACGTGTTGCACCAGCGTGTCCATACCTTGAGCCAATCTTGGCTTCCAGGCTGCCTGGTCACCCCGTTTCGGGGCGTTGGGCAACTGTCCGGCATGGCAGGCCCCGCAAACGCGGTTGTACACAGCCTCCGGATCCTGTGTAGCCTGCGCACTGTAAAGTGGCATCAAGACACCGAGGGCCAGCAGCCACTTGGTCATACATCGACCTTTTCAGGGTTTGAGAGCGTTTTGCGTTCTAATGCGCAATAAAGGTCTATCGCTCCCGTGAACTTCATCCTTCGCTGGGACAAAGCACACACAAAATCTGCGGCATTATATACTGGCGCTACTGAAACGGAAACGACACCGCTTGCCGCACCCATTCCCGGCACCGCCCACATCGGAAAACTCATGCAACTCAAGAATCCCATCCTCGGCCTGTGCCAACAGTCCACCTTCATGCTCAGCGCCGCCAAAGTCGACCAATGCCCCGATGACGAAGGCTTCGAAGTCGCATTCGCCGGCCGTTCCAACGCCGGTAAATCCAGCGCGCTGAACACCCTGACCCACGCCAGCCTGGCCCGCACCTCGAAAACCCCGGGGCGCACACAGCTCCTCAACTTCTTCAAGCTAGACGATGATCGGCGTCTGGTCGACCTTCCGGGCTACGGTTACGCAAAAGTACCTATCCCGCTGAAGCTGCACTGGCAGCGTCACCTGGAAGCCTATCTGGGTGGCCGGGAGAGTTTGAAGGGTCTGATTCTGATGATGGACATCCGTCATCCAATGACCGACTTCGACCTGTTGATGCTCGATTGGGCCGTCGCCAGCGGCATGCCGATGCATGTCCTGCTGACCAAGGCCGACAAGCTGACCTACGGCGCAGCGAAAAACACCCTGCTCAAAGTGCAGGCAGAAATCCGTAAGGATTGGGGTGATGCGGTCACTATCCAGCTGTTCTCGGCGCCAAAACGCATGGGCCTGGAAGATGCCTACACCGTGCTGGCAGGCTGGATGGAACTGGCTGACAAGGGTTCGGAGGTCGCCGAGTAAAAACTCGGGGCAAAAAAAACCCCGGACTTCGTATGGGGAGGGGAAGTTCGGGGTCCAAGTTCCGGACCGCTAGGGCGGGGTCCAGATATCTGCCAACACTTAACACAACATAGGAGCATTGAAGGGCTTCACCACCCATTCAGTAACTCTGAGTAGCAATTCACGGGTTAAGTTCCGGCACGTTCAAAAAACTATTGGAAATAACCCGCGGCGTTTTCCGATCTATAGCGCCACCGCGGCATGACGCCGCGGCCCAAGCCCAGCGCTTAGTGCGCCTCGTCCCAGTTGTCGCCCACGCCGACGTCTACTACCAGCGGCACATCCAGCTTCACCGCCTCGCTCATGTGCTCACGAATCTTCGCGCTGACTTCAGCCACCAGGTCCTCACGCACCTCCAGCACCAATTCATCGTGCACCTGAAGGATGACCTTGGCGTCCAGGCCCGAGGCCGTCAGCCAGTTGTCGACCTTGACCATGGCCTTCTTGATGATATCGGCTGCAGTGCCCTGCATCGGCGCGTTGATCGCCGTACGCTCGGCGCCAGCGCGCTCCTGGGGCTTGTTGGAGTTGATATCCGGCAGGTACAGGCGGCGCCCGAACAGGGTTTCCACGTAGCCCTGGTCAGCCGCCTGGGCGCGGGTACGCTCCATGTACTCGCGAACCCCCGGGTAGCGGGCGAAGTACACATCGATGTAAGCCTTGGCGGTCTTGGTGTCGACGCCGATGTCCTTACCCAGCTTCTGGGCGCCCATGCCGTAGATCAGGCCAAAGTTGATCGCCTTGGCACTGCGGCGCTGATTGGACGTGACCTCGGTCAACTCAACCTTGAACACCTCGGCCGCCGTGGCGGTGTGCACGTCCAGGTCGTCGCGGAACGCATTGAGCAAGCCTTCGTCCTTGGACAAGTGCGCCATGATGCGCAGCTCAATCTGCGAATAGTCCGCCGCCAGCAGCTTGTAGCCCTTGGGCGCGACAAATGCCTGGCGGATGCGCCGGCCTTCGGCGGTACGCACCGGAATGTTCTGCAGGTTCGGATCGCTGGAGGACAGGCGCCCGGTCGCCGCGACGGCCTGGTGATAGGACGTGTGAACGCGCCCGGTACGCGGGTTGATCTGTTCCGGCAGGCGGTCGGTGTAGGTGCTTTTCAGCTTGCTCATGCTGCGGTACTGCATCAGCACTTTCGGCAACGGATAGTCATCTTCAGCCAATTTGGCCAAGACTTCCTCGGCCGTCGACGCCTGGCCCTTGCCAGTCTTCTTCAGCACAGGCAGCCCGAGCTTCTCGTAGAGAATCGCTCCCAACTGCTTGGGCGAACCGAGGTTGAACTCCTCGCCGGCGATTTCATACGCCTGGCGCTCCAGGTCCACCATCTTGTTACCCAGCTCGATACTCTGGATACCCAGCAACGCCGCATCCACCAGGGCACCCTGACGCTCAATGCGCGCCAGCACCGGCACCAGCGGCATCTCGATGTCGGACAATACGCTGGCCAGGGTAGGAATAGCGGCGAGCTGCTTGTGCAGTTCCTGATGTAGGCGCAGGGTCACATCGGCGTCTTCCGCCGCATAAGGCCCGGCCTGCTCCAGGGCAATCTGGTCAAAGGTCAGTTGCTTGGCGCCCTTGCCGGCGATGTCCTGGAAGCTGACGGTGTCGTAGTCCAGGTATTTCTTCGCCAGGCTGTCCATGTCGTGGCGAGTCGCGACGGAGTTCAGCACGTAGGACTCAAGCATGGTGTCGAAGGCGATGCCGCGCACGGTGATGCCATGTGCCGGGTCGCCGCCGATGGCGCAGTTGGCCAGGATATTCATGTCGAATTTGGCGTGCTGGCCGACCTTGAGTTTTTCCGGGTCTTCGAGCAACGGTTTCAGGGCCAGCAGGACGGTGTCCCGGTCCAGCTGTTCCGGCGCACCAATGTAGGAGTGGGTCAGTGGAATGTAGGCCGCTTCGTGGGCCTGTACAGCAAAGGACACGCCAACCAGTTGGGCTTGCTGGGCATCGATACCGGTGGTTTCGGTATCGAAGGCGAACAGCTTGGCATCGTTGAGTTTCTTCAGCCAGACATCGAATTGAGCCTGGGTAAGGATGGTTTCGTACACCGGTTCCACAGAAACCGGGGCGACCGTCTCAACCGCTTCTTCAGTGACAGCCGCCGAGGGCGCCGCACTCAACTCGACCCGCTTGGCATCACGCTGAATCTCGTCAATCCAGCTCTTGAACTCCAGCAGCGTGTACAGCTCCAGCAGTTTCTCGCGATCCGGCTCGATCAGGTGCAAGTCGTCCAGGCCCACATCCAGCGGCACGTCGATCTTGATCGTCGCCAACTGGTACGACAGGAACGCGCTTTCCTTGTGCTCTTCGAGCTTGGCGACCAGGGTCTTGGCGCCACGAATCGGCAGGGTCGGCACGATATCGAGTTGCTCGTAGAGCTCTTTCAAACCGCCGTTGACGCCCACCAGCAAGCCGGAAGCGGTCTTTGGACCAATGCCCGGAACGCCCGGGATGTTGTCGGACGAGTCGCCCATCAACGCCAGATAATCGATGATCTGCTCGGGAGCGACACCGAATTTCTCCTTCACGCCCTCAACGTCCATGGCGCTACCGGTCATGGTGTTGACCAAGGTAATGTGCCCGTCCACCAGCTGCGCCATGTCCTTGTCACCGGTGGAAATCACCACCGGCCGGTCAGCGGCCGCGCTGCTGCGGGCCAGGGTGCCGATCACGTCGTCCGCTTCAACGCCTTCGACGCACAGCAGCGGGAAACCCAGGGCGATCACGCTCTGGTGCAGCGGCTCGATCTGCACGCGCATGTCATCCGGCATGCTCGCGCGGTTGGCCTTGTATTCGGCGTACAGGTCATCGCGAAATGTCCCGCCCTTGGCGTCGAACACCACCGCGAACGGGCTGTTCGGGTACTGCTTGCGCAGACTTTTGAGCATGTTCAGCACGCCCTTGACCGCGCCGGTGGGCAGGCCTTTGGAAGTGGTGAGCGGTGGCAGCGCGTGAAAGGCGCGGTACAGGTAAGAAGAACCGTCCACCAGGACGAGGGGGGCTTGGCTCATGAGCAGGATCAACCTTTTCGGCGGGTCAGGCGCTAGAATAGCCGGACCAATGACGACAAAGGGACAAGGTTATCATGCGTACAGTAAATCGCCTGTTGTTGACCGGCTTGATTGCACTTACTCCGATGGCGGCCGTGGCGGCAGATACTGCCCCCACGGGCGACCCGGAAGTCACCATTCGCACGGAAGGCGACAAGACTATTCAGGAATACCGCCAGAATGGTTTCCTGTACGCGATCAAGGTGACCCAGAAAGGCTTTCCGCCGTATTTCCTGGTGCGCGCGGACGGAACCGATGCGAACTTCATCCGCTCTGACCAGCCGGATATGCTGATCCCGTCATGGAAGATCTTCGAATGGAAATGATTTCTTAACTTTAATCGGCGCTGCTCCCCGCAGCGCCCGTAACGGCAGTTTTAACCATGTCTGTGTTCACCCCCCTGGCTCGGCCCGAGCTGGAAACCTTTCTTGCCCCTTACGGGCTCGGCCGCCTGCTTGATTTCCAGGGGATTGCCGCTGGTAGTGAAAACACCAATTTCTTCATCAGCCTGGAACAGGGCGAATTCGTCCTGACCCTGGTTGAACGCGGCCCCGTGCAGGAAATGCCGTTCTTCATCGAACTGCTGGACGTGCTCCACGACGCCGACCTGCCGGTGCCTTACGCACTGCGCACCACCGACGGTGTAGCCTTGCGCGAATTGGCCGGCAAACCGGCGCTGCTGCAACCGCGCCTGGCGGGCAAGCACATCAAGGACGCCAACGCCCAGCATTGCGTGCAAGTGGGTGAATTACTCGGCCACCTGCACCTGGCCACCCAAGGCGAGAAGGTACTGGAGCGCAAGACTGATCGCGGGCTGGACTGGATGCTCAGTGAAGGCGCGCAACTGATTTCGCACCTCGACGCGCAACAACAGGGCCTGCTGCAAGCTGCGCTGGATGAGATCGAGGCGCACAAGGCGCAGATCCTCGCGCTGCCCCGGGCGAATATCCACGCCGACCTGTTTCGCGATAACGCGATGTTCGAAGGCACCCACCTGACCGGGCTGATCGACTTCTACAACGCCTGCTCGGGGCCGATGCTCTACGACGTGGCGATTGCCCTGAATGACTGGTGCTCGGACGCCGACGGCGTGATCGACGGCCAGCGGGCACGGGCACTGTTGGGGGCGTATGCGGGATTGCGGCCGTTTACCGCCAAGGAAGCGGAGCTGTGGCCGACCATGTTGCGTGTGGCGTGCGTACGGTTCTGGCTGTCACGCCTGATTGCCGCGGAATCGTTTGCCGGGCAGGACGTGCTGATTCACGACCCGCGAGAGTTTCAAGTGCGTTTGGCGCAACGCCAGCAGGTCAAGACCCCGCTGCCGTTTGCGCTGTAGCACACGGTCAGTGTGGGAGCTGGCTTGCCTGCGATAGCGGTGGGTCAGTTACATTTGAGTCAGCTGGCCCACCGCTATCGCAGGCAAGCCAGCTCCCACATTTGATCTTCGTTGTGGCTTATAAAGACTCCAGGCACCCAGCCAGGTCATTCCCCAGCTTTTCCAGCACCTGCTCATACCCCTGGGCCGAGGCCGGCGTGTAGCCGCCCAACGCATCCAGCTCCGCCAGCTTCACCGGCAAACCGGCCACCAGCGTTTCCGCCAGACGCGGCCGCAGCGGCGGCTCGCTGAACACACAGGTCTTGCCCACTTCCTGCAACCGCGTGCGCATCGCCGCCACATGCTGGGCGCCCGGCTGCACTTCCGCGGCCACGCTGAATACACCGGTGTGCTTGAGGCCGTAGGCATCCTCGAAGTAATCGAACGCCTCATGGAACACGAAGTACGGCTTGCCGGCGACATCCGCCATACGTGCTTTCAAGCGCGCGTCCAGCGCGTCCATACGGCCATCAAACGCCTTCACGTTGCTCTGATACCGCTCGGCATTCGCCGGATCGGCGGCGCTCAGGTCTGCCGCCATGCGGTTAGCGATCACCCGGGCATTGACCGTCGACAACCACAAATGCGCATCCAGGCTGCCCGGGCGATGATCGTGATCGTGTTCGTCGGCATCTTCAGCGTGGGAGTGGCTATCTTCGGTGAACCGGCGCAGTTTCATCCCCGCAAGGTCCTGCACGGCTACCGTCGGCAAGCTGCGGCCTTTCAAGACGCGTGGCAGAAAGCTCTCCATGTCCGGGCCAATCCAGTACAGCAGGTCCACCGACTGCACGCGCCGTACGTCGGAAGGACGCAGCGCATAGTTATGGGGCGAAGCGCCCGGCGGCAGCAATACCTCGGGAATCGCCACGCCGTCCTGCACGGCGGCGGCAATCAGCTGTAACGGTTTGATGCTGGTCAGCACCCGAACCTCCGCCTGGGCGGCACCTGCAAGCAACAAACTGGTGACAAATACGACAAAAACGGGAAAAAGTCTGGACACGATGACCACTCAAGGAGGCAGGAACAGGTAACATAATAACGTCTCTCACAAATATCTGTCGCCGCTCATGCCTAAAACACCGCTTGCCAGCCGTCCCCATGACCACTCTCACTGCGTGCACAGCGCACTGTCAGAGGCCGACGCCTTGTGCGCGCGCCAAGGCCTGCGCCTGACCGCCCTGCGTCGCCGGGTGCTGGAGCTGGTGTGGCAAAGCCACAAGCCGCTGGGTGCCTACGACATCCTCGGCGTGCTCAGCGAGCAAGATGGCCGCCGCGCCGCGCCGCCCACGGTGTACCGCGCGCTGGACTTCCTGCTGGACAACGGCCTGGTGCACCGCATCTCGTCGCTCAACGCCTTTGTCGGCTGCAACCACCCGGAACACGCGCACCAGGGCCAGTTCCTGATTTGCCGCGAATGCCACGCCGCCATCGAGCTTGAGCAAAAAAGCATCAGCGACAGCATCATCAAGAGCGCCGGCGACGTCGGCTTCAAGGTCGAAGGGCAAACCGTCGAAGTCGTCGGTGTGTGCTCGGGCTGCCAGGGGGCTTGATGAGCACTGCGTTAATCCGCCTGGAGCAGGTCGGGGTCACGTTCGCCGGGCAAAACGTGCTGGACAACATCGCCCTCAGCGTCGAACCAGGGCAGATCGTCACGCTGATCGGCCCCAACGGCGCCGGCAAGACCACCCTGGTGCGCGCCGTGCTCGGCCTGCTCAAGCCCGACAGCGGCAGCGTATGGCGCAAGCCGAAGCTGCGGGTCGGCTACATGCCGCAAAAGCTGCATGTGGACCCGACCTTGCCCCTGTCGGTGCTGCGCTTCCTGCGCCTGGTGCCCGGCGTAGACCGTGCCCGCGCACAGTCGGCCCTCAAGGAAGTCGGCGCCGAACAGGTGATCGACAGCCCGGTGCAAAGCATCTCCGGCGGCGAAATGCAGCGCGTGCTGCTGGCCCGCGCCTTGTTGCGCGAGCCGGAACTGCTGGTGCTGGATGAACCCGTGCAAGGCGTCGACGTGGCCGGCCAGGCCGAGCTGTACAGCCTGATCACCCGCCTGCGGGACCGCCACGGTTGCGGCGTGCTGATGGTCTCCCACGACCTGCACCTGGTGATGAGCACCACCGACCAGGTGGTGTGCCTCAATCGCCATGTGTGCTGCTCCGGCCACCCGGAACAGGTCAGCGGCGACCCGGCCTTCGTCGAGCTGTTCGGCAAGAATGCCCAGAGCCTCGCTATTTATCACCACCATCACGACCACGCCCATGACCTGCATGGCGCCGTCGTCGATGACCCCGCCGCCACCCACACCCACGTTCATGGAGATAGCTGCAAGCATGGCTGATTTTCTGCTCTACGCCCTGCTGGCAGGCTTGGCTCTGGCGCTTGTAGCGGGCCCACTGGGCTCGTTCGTGGTCTGGCGGCGCATGGCCTATTTTGGCGACACCTTGTCCCACGCCGCGCTGCTGGGCGTGGCCATGGGTTTTCTGCTGGATGTGAGCCCGACCATCGCCGTCACCGTCGGCTGCCTGTTGCTGGCGGTGCTGCTGGTGACCCTGCAACAGCGCCAGCCGCTGGCCTCGGATACGTTGCTGGGCATCCTGGCGCCGAGCACCTTGTCCCTTGGCCTGGTGGTGCTGAGCTTCATGCACGAAGTGCGCATCGACCTGATGGCCTATCTGTTCGGCGACTTGCTGGCGATCAGCCCCACCGACCTGGCCTGGATCCTCGGCGGCAGCGCGGCGGTGCTGGTGTTGCTGGTAACCCTGTGGCGCCCACTGCTGGCAATTACCGTCCACGAAGAACTGGCCACCGTCGAAGGCTTGCCCGTGGCGGCGCTGCGCATGACCCTGATGCTGCTGATCGCCGTGGTGATTGCTGTCGCGATGAAGATTGTCGGCGTATTGTTGATCACATCGCTGCTGATCATCCCGGCCGCTGCGGCCCAGCGTCACGCCCGCTCGCCGGAGCAAATGGCGGTTGGCGCCAGCCTGTTGGGGATGCTTGCGGTGTGTGGTGGCCTGGCGCTGTCCTGGTTCAAGGACACCCCGGCCGGGCCGTCGATTGTGGTCACGGCGGCCGCCCTGTTTCTGCTGAGTTTTGTCCTGCCCCGTCGCGGGGTGTAGACTTGCTCGCTTTTTGCGCAATTAGAGAGTCGCAGGAATGAAGCTGTTCAACTTCCGTTATCTGCTCCTTGCCGCATTTTCCTTGCTGCTGGGCGCCTGCCAAAGCACCTCGCCCGCCGCCCCAGAGGCGCCGGACGCGCGTGCTGCGGCCATCGCACAGCTGGAGCAAAACCTCGCCAGCAGTGAACTGGCCACCGCCGAAGACGAGCTGGCCGCGCTGCAGGCCCAATCGCCCAACGACCCGGCGTTGGAGTCTTATCAGCGCCAACTGGCCGAAGCCTACTTGCAGCGCAGCCAGATCGTCCTGCAAAAAGGTGACGTCAACGCCGCCGCCACAGCCCTGAGCCGCGCACGGGCATTGATGCCCAAGGCACCGGCGCTGACCGGTGGCGTCAACAGCGCGATCACCCACGCCCGCAAAGTCGAGCTGGATAAAGCCGAAGCTGCGCTGAAAGCCGCCGAAGCCAAGCCACCCGCCAGAGTCATCGACCCTGCGGCCGAAAGCACCACGGTTGCGCTGAACCTCACCGACATCGAGGCGTTGCGCCATCAACTGGATGAGATCGCCACCGATGTGGTGAATTACCAGTGTGACGTGAGCATCCAGGCGCCGCGCACCGAAGATTACCCATGGCTGGCCACATTGCTGACCAAACGGGTGAAACGCATTGATTCGGGGTATGACCTGAAGATTCACCGGCAGATCCTGAAGAAGGTTCCGGCGCAGGTTGTGCTGATTCCGCGCAAGACCGAATAAAGCATCGCAGGCAAGCCAGCGCCCACACTTGAATGTATTCACAATTCAAAATGTGGGAGCTGGCTTGCCTGCGACAGCGGTCTTACAAACAACCAATAACTTAAGCCGGAACAGCTTTAGCCTTCGGCTCCCGATCCCAGACCCGATGCTGGGCAATCGCGGCAAAAAACGCCTTCAACGCCTTCGCATCACCGCCCACTATCAGCCCCGCATCCGCCTCAAGCTTGAGCACATCCAGCAACTGCTTCGCCTCACCGGCCAAGGCAATCGCCTTCAAGTGCTTGTACGCCTCCAGCAAGTAATGCAACGCCACGCCATCGCCGCTCAACGCCTGCACTGACTTGGCACCGCCCGGCACAAACACCGCATCGAACGCCACCGACGGCAAGCCCTCCATGGAGGCATCCACCGGCAGGCTCTTGCCATCGGCCGTCGTCACCGGCGCCGAGGTCGGCCCGAGCAGCTTGGCGTGTGCACCGGCGGCTTCCAGCGCCTTCTTCAGCGCCGCAATCGCGGCACCATCAACACCGTTCGCCGCCAGAATCGCTACTTTCCGGGTCTTGATATCACCCGACAGCAAGTTGGCCTGGCTCAATGCTGGCGAACGTTCCGGAGACGTCTTGCGCTCCGGCACCGTGCCTTTCTTCGGCGCTGGCAACCCCAGGTTCTGCGCCACACGCTTGGCCAGCTCCAGGTCGATGTTGGCGAGGATCTCGTTCACCTGACGCGCCCGGATGAACTCGCGCTCCACCTTGCCCAGCTCAAAGCTGTAGGCGGCGATGATGTGCTCCTGCTCGTGCTTGCTCATGCTGCGGAAAAACAATCGTGCCTGGGAGAAGTGATCGCCGAACGACTCGCTGCGCTCACGAATCTTGTGGGCATCGATGCGCTCTGGATACGTCTCAAAGCCACCGTCTTCGGCAGCCGGCGGGGTTTCTTTCGGCCAGCCACCATCAATCGAGTTCGGCTCGTAGGACGCACGCCCCTTGTCGATGGTGGTGCGGTGCATGGCATCACGCTGGCCATTATGAAAAGGCGCGACCGGACGGTTGATCGGCAGCTCATGAAAGTTCGGCCCGCCCAGTCGGCTGATCTGCGTGTCGGTGTAGGAAAAAAGGCGACCTTGCAGCAGCGGGTCATTGGAGAAGTCGATACCCGGCACGATATGCCCCGGGCAGAATGCCACTTGCTCGGTCTCGGCAAAGTAGTTGTCCGGGTTGCGGTTGAGCACCATCTTGCCCAGCGGCGTGATCGGCACCAGCTCTTCGGGGATCAGCTTGGTCGGGTCGAGAATGTCGAAGTCGAACTTATGCTCGTCTTCCTCGGCGATGACCTGCACGCCCAATTCCCATTCCGGGTAATCGCCGCCTTCGATGGATTCCCACAGGTCGCGACGGTGGAAGTCGGTGTCTTTGCCCGCCAGCTTCTGCGCCTCGTCCCACACCAGGGAACAGGTGCCGACGGTAGGCCGCCAGTGGAATTTGACGAAGTTGGATTTGCCCTCGGCATTCACCAGGCGGAAGGTATGCACGCCAAAACCCTGCATGGTCCGCAGGCTCTTTGGAATTGCGCGGTCGGACATGGCCCAGATCACCATGTGCGCCGACTCCGGTTGCAGCGAGACAAAATCCCAGAACGTATCGTGGGCCGAGCCGCCGGTAGGAATTTCGTTGTGAGGCTCAGGTTTTACCGCATGCACGAAGTCAGGAAACTTGATCGCGTCCTGAATGAAAAATACCGGCATGTTGTTCCCCACAAGGTCGAAGTTGCCTTCGTCGGTGAAGAACTTCACGGCAAACCCACGCACGTCACGCACGGTATCGCCCGAGCCGCGCGGGCCCTGCACCGTGGAGAAACGCGCAAATACCGGGGTTTTATGTTCGGGGTTACGCAGGAACCCGGCCTTGGTCAGCGCCGAATGGTTTGCATAGGTCTGGAAATAACCATGGGCGCCGGTGCCGCGGGCATGGACGATACGTTCCGGGATGCGTTCATGGTCAAAGTGCGTGATTTTCTCACGCATGATGAAGTCTTCCAGCAGCGAGGGGCCACGGGAGCCGACCTTCAAGCTGTTCTGGTTATCGGAAACCTTCACGCCCTGGTTGGTGCGCAGCGCCTGGCCGGTCGCGTCGGAGCGGAAAGTTTCCAGGCTTTGCAGCTTGGCGTTGGTGTTGCCACGGTCCAGAGTGTCGGTACCCGCAAGTTCGCTCTTGGGCGGGGTAACTGGCTTTTTAGTGCTCATCAGACAAAAACTCCTCGTTTGCGTAGGCCAGAGCGATCCCCGGCTCTTCTTGAGCAAAACCCCAGGCACGGCACCCGGGAATTTCGAGTTGCTTAAGTAGTGACTGACACGGTTTTGCACCGTTCCTTTTTTATGACCTTTGATCGCGTTATTGCCAAATCGCTGGTCGGATGAGAAATAAATGCTAAGAAACGCTATACGGACAGGCTAAAATGCGCGCCCGGCTAACCGCTGATCCCTTTTTAATGCGCCCCACAAGGTTCGCTACGTGATCGAGTTTCATAACGTCCATAAAACCTACCGGGTCGCCGGTAAGGATATCCCCGCGCTGCATCCCACCAACCTGCGCGTCGAAAATGGCCAGGTGTTTGGTCTGATCGGCCATTCCGGTGCGGGAAAAAGTACTTTGCTGCGTCTGATCAATCGCCTGGAGCAACCCAGCGGCGGTCAGATCATGGTCGATGACGAAGAAGTCACCGCCCTCGACGCCAACGGCCTGCGCCGTTTCCGGCAACAGGTCGGGATGATCTTCCAGCACTTTAACCTGCTGGCGTCCAAGACCGTTGCCGACAACGTGGCGCTGCCGCTGACCCTCGCGGGCGAACTGTCCCGCAAGGAAATCGACCTGCGGGTGGCCGAACTGCTTGCCCGGGTCGGCCTGTCCGACCACGCCAAGAAGTACCCGGCGCAGCTGTCGGGCGGCCAGAAGCAGCGCGTCGGCATCGCCCGCGCCCTGGCCACCAAGCCGAAGATCCTGCTGTGCGACGAAGCCACCAGCGCCCTCGACCCGCAGACCACGGCCTCGGTCCTGCAACTGCTGGCCGAGATCAACCGCGAGCTGAAGCTGACCATCGTGCTGATCACCCATGAAATGGACGTGATCCGCCGGGTCTGCGACCACGTGGCTGTGATGGATGCCGGTGTGATCGTGGAGCAAGGCACCGTCGCCGACGTGTTCCTGCACCCCAAGCACCCGACCACCAAGCGTTTCGTGCAAGAGTCCGAGCAAGTCGACGAAGGCGAGCAGCGTGATGACTTCGCCCACGTGCCGGGCCGCATCGTGCGGCTGACGTTCCAGGGTGAAGCGACCTACGCGCCACTGCTGGGTACCGTCGCCCGCGACACGGGTGTGGACTACAGCATCCTTGCCGGCCGTATCGACCGCATCAAAGACATCCCCTACGGGCAACTGACCCTGGCCGTCACCGGTGGTGACATGGAGGCCGCGTTCGCCGCCTTCACCGCGGCAGACGTCCATATGGAGGTGCTGCGCTAATGGAAATCCTGTTGAGCTTTTTCTCGAATATCGACTGGTCGGAAATCCTGCTCGCCACCGGCGACACCATGACCATGCTGTTCGGCTCGCTGCTGTTCACCGTGCTGCTGGGCTTGCCGTTGGGCGTGCTGCTGTTCCTGTGCAGCCCGCGCCAGCTGTTTGAACAAAAAAACCTGTACGCCCTGCTGTCGCTGATCGTGAACATCCTGCGCTCGCTGCCGTTCATTATTCTGCTGATCGTGATGATTCCGTTCACGGTGCTGATCACCGGCACGTCCCTGGGGGTTGCCGGTGCGATTCCGCCACTGGTGGTGGGGGCCACGCCGTTCTTTGCGCGCCTGGTGGAAACCGCGCTGCGTGAAGTGGACCGCGGGATTATCGAAGCGACCCAGGCCATGGGCGCAACCACCCGGCAGATCATCACCAACGCCTTGCTGCCCGAAGCTCGCCCCGGCATCTTCGCGGCGATTACGGTGACGGCGATTACACTGGTGTCCTACACGGCCATGGCCGGTGTGGTGGGTGCCGGTGGCCTGGGTGACTTGGCGATCCGGTTTGGCTATCAACGCTTCCAGACCGACGTGATGGTAGTCACCGTGGTGCTGCTGTTGATCCTGGTGCAAATTCTGCAAACCGTCGGCGACAAGCTGGTGGTGCACTTTTCTCGAAAATAACGGCTATTGCCGGCGCGAAGCCGGCCAATACCCGAACAAGGAGCTTGTTGAATGAAAAAACTACTGGTTGCTTTCGCCGCCGTTGCCGCGTTTTCCGCCCACGCCGCCGAAACCCTGACCGTGGCCGCGTCCCCGGTGCCTCACGCTGAAATCCTCGAATTCGTGAAGCCGGCCCTGGCCAAAGAAGGCGTGGACCTGCAAGTCAAAGTCTTCACCGACTACGTCCAGCCCAACGTACAGGTGGCCGAAAAGCGCCTGGACGCCAACTTCTTCCAGCACCAGCCGTACCTGGACGAGTTCAACAAAGCCAAGGGCACTCACCTGGTGAGCGTCGGCGCTGTGCACCTTGAGCCTCTGGGCGCTTACTCCAGCAAGTACAAAAAACTGGAGGAGCTGCCAAGCGGCGCCAACGTCGTGATCCCGAACGACGCCACCAACGGCGGCCGTGCGCTGTTGCTGCTGGCCAAGCACAACCTGATCACCCTGAAGGACCCGACCAACATCCTGTCGACCATCAAGGACATCACCGGCAACCCGAAAAACCTGAAATTCCGCGAACTGGAAGCCGCCACCCTCCCGCGCGTGCTGACCCAGGTCGACCTGGCGCTGATCAACACCAACTACGCGCTGGAAGCCAAGCTGGATCCATCCAAGGACGCCCTGGTGATCGAAGGCAATGACTCGCCTTACGTGAACATCCTGGTGACCCGCGAAGACAACAAGGATTCGGACGCAGTGAAGAAGCTGGTAGCAGCCCTGCACACCCCGGAAGTGAAAGCGTTCATTCTCGAGAAGTACAAAGGCGCGATCCTGCCGGCGTTCTGATCCATCGAATGTGGGAGCTGGCTTGCCTGCGATGGCATCACTGCGGTGTATCAGTAACACCGCGCCGCCTGTATCGCAGGCAAGCCAGCTCCCACAGTTTCAAGCGCTACACGCCCGGCAACACATTGGGCATATCCCGCAGCCGGATCCACGGCTCATTGCGCCACTGCAACACACTCAAACTTGCCGTCGACCAGGCCAACCCACTCAGGGCCGGGCCTTCGCTTGCCTGCTGTTTACCGCGCAGCGCGGGCACTACTTCGTGGGTCAACCATTGGCGCAGGGC